>JAIPGG010000122.1 GCA_021736255.1 Spirochaetales bacterium
GCAACCCACATAAACATACAACTTACGCTCAATGTATGCGTAAGAATTGTGTTGATTACTTTCCAGCTCAAACGCTTTTTTATTGCCGCCGCTATCGTTGTAGCAATAGCACCAACTGCTGCACTCTCTACCAGACTCGTTACTCCCATTAAAAAAAGCCCGGACATCATGAAAATGATAAACAGGGGAAGTAATCCGGCACGAAACATAGAGAGTTTTTCCTTGAACGACACGTCCCATTCTTCTCTGGGTAATGGGGGACCCATTTTGGGTTGTAATTGACACCTTACGACGATATATACAATGAATAATACCGCCATCAGTATTCCCGGAACAGCACCGGCAAGCCACAGTTGCCCCACCGGCTGCCTGGCGATCATGCCGTAGAGAACGAGAACGACGCTCGGTGGAATCAGAATTCCAAGGGAACTTCCTGCTTGAATCACCCCTGTTACCATACGCTTGTCGTAGTTACGTTCCAACATTTCCGGCATCGCGATGCTACAGCCGATACCCATGCCAGCAGCACTCAAGCCGCTAATCGCCGATACAATAGCCATGAGCACTATGGTACCGATTGCCAATCCGCCCCGAAGAGGCCCCATCAAAATGTGTATCAGCCGGTACAATTCCTCGGAAATTTTGGTTGCCCGAAATGTATACCCTATGTAGATAAAAAGCGGTAGTGTCACCAGAGGATACCAATTAATGATAGTAAAGGCGGAATTGAAAGGCATCTCTACTCCACCTTTCCCCCAGAGCAAAAGAGCAAAGATAGATGCAACCCCCCCAATGATAGCAAAAATGTGACGTCCGGACAAAAGAGTAACTACCATCGTGAGGAACATGAATATGGCAATGGCTTCAAAGTTCATCTTCTACCTCCGGCCTGTGAATCCATGATGTGTCTTCCTCTCTAGCTATTGCTATGTCTTTTATCAACTCAGCAATTGTTTGTAAAAACATAAGAATTATCCCGAAAAGGACAATTATTTTTATAGGCGCCATAGGCGGACCCCAGGCAGAATAGGAGGTCTGCCCATATCTGAGGGCGTACATCGTTGAACTTACCCCCCCTATTATGAGCACACCTAAAAATGTGAAAGAGAAAATGAACGTAACAATATCAAAGACAGCTTTTTTCTTCGCTGACCATTTCTCGTAAAATATATCCATCCTCACTTGACCGCCTATTAGAAGGACAAACGCTCCCCCTACCATATAAAAGGATCCATTAATGAACTGGGTGATCTCAAGAGCCCATTTGTTAGGGTGATCAAAAAAGAATCTTGAAATGGTGTTGTACGTCAATACGGCTATCATGAATAAGACCAAGAACTTCACGACATGACCTACCCTAGTACTGATCGAATCCATAATCCGCACATATGTTTTCGCCGGTTTAATCATCAGCTTCCTATCTCCAATACTCTATTCTAAGTGTCGTAATTCCTGCCGTATTCTCTACTCAGAAGGGTAGAGAAATACGGCAGTTGCAATCAATTACACGAAAATCGTAGTAAAGATTACCTCTTCACCTTTAATAATTCTGCATTAATCGCTCACATACGGAGGACCAGCCTTGCGACGGATCTCCTGGTAATCCTTAAACGCCTCAATTACCCTCTTGGATCTCGGGCTGTCGCTCTCGAACTGTGACCAGTACTTCGCTGCCTGTTCCTCCAGTCCTGTCCACTCTTTCGCCGGGATTGAGGTAAACTCGAACTTGTCGGTTGTAGCTCTGTATTGTGCCTCACCCCACCAGTACCAGTGCAGTCGGTAATAGTTGGACTTGTCGATCGTCGTATGGAGCAGCTGTTGGAGGTGCTCGGGGATCGATTCATAGGACTCCGTGTTGACGAACCATGCCCCGGACCACGCGCCGGAAATCGGGTTGGTCAGCAGATAGTCGGTTACATCGGCCCATCCGATTTCGTGGAGCTCGGTAATACCCGACCAGCTGACTCCATCGAGGCTTCCCGTTTGCAGGGCCATTTCGACGTCTTCTACCGGCATCACTACCGGAGTAACACCAAACTCTTCTTCGAGAAACTTACCGTTGAAAAGTGAGGTAAAAAGCCGGAGACCTTTTAGATCATCTACGCTTCGTATAGGTTTATTACTGGCAATGAGACACGGGTCCCAACTACCTTGAGACAACCAGGTGACTCCATCAATTTCGCCGTACGCTTCTTCCCAGATTTCATTCAGTCCATAATGCTCCCACAATACATCAAAATCGAGTCCGATCCTTCCCGCTGCGGGAAAATAGGCGGAAAACTTTGCCACATCCGCAGGCGAACCCATGGATTCGTCGTCACTGACGGCCATATCTACGCTTCCGTTTTGAACCGCCCGGAACAGTTCCCCATGCGGTACCAGCTGATCAGCCGCATATACCTCGATGACCATTTCGCCGTCAGCGATCGTGTTGAACTCCTCAATAGCGTTTTCGACAACGTGTTTGTTCAGAGAGGCACCGGCATACGATTGGAGTCTCCACCTGATCGTTTTCTGCGGTTTCTCTTTCTCTTCAGCCTGTGCCGTTTCCTCTGAACCTCCACCCTGCTGGTTGCAACCAAGAACGAACAACGAAGTCATTGCTACCAGGGTAACAAGTCCGATTACAAGAAAAAATTTCAAAAATTTTCCTTTTTCCACTTAAACATCCCTCCTAAAGCAAAAATAAAATTTTTAACAGATCCTCACAGGTCTGTTGTTCCCTCACTGTATAGGTATAGCTTGACTCCAGGATCATGCAAGAGCTCCCTTTTCACCCACTATACCCGAAGGTATTCTCCAATACATCGCGAAGTACGTCGCACATCTCGTGACAGTCATCCTTCGTGATGTTGCCCATATTCGCGATTTGAATCATTTTTTGTTCCAGTAGAGGACCCTTCCCCTCGTAGAATACGAATCCCCGGTCTTCCATTGCATCGAGAAATTCGTTTGTTTCGATATGCTTCGGGAGGAATACGGATGTAACCGTATTTGAACAAATACTCTCGTCTTCTATAAGCAGCTTCAGATTCGCCTTTTTCAAGCAGTTCCGAATGATTCCCGCATTTTCCCTGTATCTCGATAGTCGTACATCACGCCCTTCCTCCTTCCACTCCTTGAGAGACTGACAGAAGGCATTGATCGCATTTACACCGGGTGTATTTGGCGTCTGGTTGTTTCTCAACTTGAAATCCACGAATTTCTTGAGATTGAGATAGATGTTTTTCGGGTTGTTCTTTTCGATTCTCTTTCTTAGCTTTGTATGCATTAATACGAAGGAGACACCCGGAAGACCACCGATAGCCTTGTTCGGCACACCGGTCAGTACATCTATTCCCTGCTTCCGTACATCTATATACTCGCCTCCGACAGCGCTTATTCCATCAATAAAGAACAGTAGATCATTTTCCCGACATATCTCTGCCACTTTCTCAACAGGATTTATCATGCCTGTACTCGTTTCCTGGAATACCATCGAAATGATCCCGATCGATGGATTCTCGCGTATTGCCTTGCTTATGTCCTCTACTTTCGGGTACCCACCCCACTTGTATTCCAACTCAACATAGGTCAGTTTGTACGTATCCATTATCTCTTTCAAACGACCGCCGAACTCTCCGTTGTTGATGAGCAATATTGTGTCTTCGTTGCTGCAAAGACTGGAATACACTGCCTCATTCGAAGCGGTTCCCGAGCCGGTCAGGATAAGAGGGAGATATTCTTCTCCAGCATTGAACAGTTCCTTGATCAATTCTCCGGTTTCTCGAATGATATCCTCAAAATCACTTCTCCTGTGGCATAGATCCGGTATGCTTGCAGCTTTTTTTACAGTTGCTGTGGTGTTCACGGGACCTGGTGCAAATAACTTCAGTTCTCTCATTTTTCTCCTCTTAAGAATTAACTCGCTTTTTCAGTTCACTATTTTCTCGAATATGTTCTCCCATTCACTGAAACGTTTATTTATAGAAGAATCAAAAGATTCTTCTATAATCAGTGAATCCAACTCGTAGGCCAACAGTTCATCGAAACTATTCATCGTTCCAAGTTTCAAAGATGCAAGAAAGAATCCACCTAGAGAAGTGAGATCCTCGTTCTTCGGTTTTACGATTCGTTTTCTAGTTAATTTCGATATTGTTCTGAGAATGAAATCGTTTTGACTCACACCTCCGTCTATTGAGAGACTTTTCATTTCAATTCCTGCTTCTGCCTCGATGAGTCTTATGATCTGCACCGATCGGAATGCTATTGATTCCAACACAGCACGGACGAGATCAGTTTTCGTCGTTTGGAGTCCTATGCCGAGAAAAGCTGCAGAGGGTTCACTCTTCCAATATGGAGCGGCAAGGCCCGAAAGGGCAGGAATGAAAAATGGTACATTTTTCGAAATTGACTTTTCTATTTCGTTTATCTCGGAGAATTCCACGATGAAACCGTTTCTTTTGAGCCATTCAATGGCAGAACCTACCGAATAAATCTGTCCTTCGTAGATATAGGCTGTTTCATTGAACACGTGGGGAAAGAGGGACTTGATTATCAAATCGCTTCTTTTTTTCGAATCCTTTCCGCTGTGAACCTGCAGGAAGCCTCCGGTGCCCAGAGTGAGTTTTGCCTCACCCTCGTGAAAACAGCGATGACCGAAAAGTGCGGACTGCTGGTCCACCACGGAGGCAACGATCGGGGCCTTTATACCGGCACAGATTTTAGGATCCGTTATACCAAAATCGCCGATAGTGGGAACAGGTTCCGGTATGCTTTTCCTGTCCAAATGGAAGAGCTCTAGCAACCGTTCATCCCATTTTAGCTGTTCGATATCGAAGAGCATAGTACGGGAGGCAGTTGTATAATCTGTACGAAACTGCGTTCGGTCGATCAGCTTGTTGAGAATCCAGACCTCGGAGGTTGCTACGACAAGATTGCCCTTTTCCTGTTCCCTGCTGATCTCCTCTACGTTTCGAATGAGCCACTCCATTTTGGAAGCGGAGAAATATGAACTAGGGAACAGTCCTGTAATCTTTTTTATGTATTCAGTGAGTTCAGCATCCCCCCGTATCTGCCGAATACGTTCCTCGCCACGCCCGTCCTGCCAGCTTAATGCATTGTATAGGGGTTTCAGATCACTTTTCCTGAAAGGAATAACCGTTTCTCCCTGGTTATCGAGAGCCACGGCTACAACTGCACCGGATGGTACGCCCGATTTTTCCAGAACCTCTTGTATACCCTTTTGAATACTCCGGAGAATTGCATCCGGGTCCTGCTCGATATAATGATGGGCATTCTCTATGAGCGGTATTTCCTGGGTTGACTTGTCCAGAGGGTTCCCAGCGGTATCGAAAAGAATGATTTTCGTGGAACTCGTCCCTTGATCGATAGTTAACACACACTCATACGACATACTATAAAACTTCCATTCTATTTGTGTATTTATTTATCTATAACATACGATTTATTTATGCTAAACCCGATTATTTTTGCTGTCAAGTGTTTTTTCACTATTTTTATATAATAATTATTCATTTATCAATCGAAGAGAATAATAATATTGACACCTGCAGCGATAAATGACATTATAAGCACCTACTATGTTCATACGATGAAAGGATCTTATGGATTTATATCAATTAAAGGTTTTCTATTACGTTAAGAAAACCGGAAGCTTTACCAAAACCGCCGCATATCTCAATGTGACTCAACCGTTGATTACTCGACTCATGAACACATTTGAGAAGGAAATTGGTGTCAAGCTCATCAACTAGATCGGTAAG
>JAIPGG010000123.1 GCA_021736255.1 Spirochaetales bacterium
CCGAGTCCAGCAATTCACGGTCCATTTGCGGCTGCTCTTTGGTGGTGCCGTAGGTTTCGTCTTCCTTTTCGGGTTGTTTTTCTTCGGCGGCGGTTTTTTGTGTCGTTTCCTCTTCGGTGGTTTCGGGTTCGGTTGCACAGGAAAAGAGGAACAGTACAACGAGTATCAAAACAGGCGCTAAAAGAAGTTTTTTCATGAGTTTCCCCCTCGCATATATAATTGTACCCCTCCGGCGGGGGGCTGTCAATTTGTTCTTCCCGTTCCTGCTGCCCCCGATCGTGGAGATAGGGATCCTGGTTCACCCGGAGGGGGGTGATGACTGCTGCCCCCGATCGTGGAGATGGGATCCCCTGCTTCATCCGGAACAGCGAACATGATAAGATTTCCCTATGGATACTCCCGGCGGATACACATGGATTTCTCTTTCCCGGCTGCGTGAGCTTTCCGACGAGTTCGATATTTTCGAGCGGTCGGCGGGGGCCGGCGATGCGAGGGCTGCCGAGGGCGGCCCGGTGGCTGCAGGCGGCGCTGGAGCTGGGGTCGGCGGTTCGTTCTCCGGCCCGCCTGCAGGCGGCGCGGGTTCTGAGCCGAGGGGTCGGGCCGAGCCGGCCGGCCGGGCCGGTGGCGCTGGAACTGGGGCCGGTGGTTCGTCCTCCGGCACGCCGGCAGGCGGCGGCGCAGGGGCAGGAGGGGCTGATCCTGAGTCGGCAGGCGGCGGCGCAGGGGCAGGAGGGGCTGATCCTGAGTCGACAGGCGGCGGCGCAGGGGCAGACACGAAGAAGGCCGCCGGCGGCAGACGCTCGGAGATGGTGCTGCGGCATGCCTATCCGCCGCTGCCTGTCTGCGGTGAGCGGCTCATTTGGGGTTTTCCTCTTCTCGAGGCGGCCGAAGATCAGCGAGAATCCCGGCTGCTCTGCCGAGAGATCGGCGGGCCCGGCTTTTCGCCGGAGGGAGGCGGAACCGGAGACCTGATACGGGAAGCGCTCCTTTTAGAGGGGCGTGTCGACCGGTATTCTCCGGGTGAACAGGACCGGATACTTGCCTTGATCGAGCGCTTTGGAGAGAGCGATCCCCCTGTTGACGGCCTGGTACAGCGGAAGGGTTCGTTTCGCCGGATGGTCGGGCAGTACCGCAGCCTTTCAAAGCACTTGAGGCTTATGGTGGATGAGGGCTGGACCGATCTCAAGACGGCTGTTGCGGTGAACGGTCTGTCTCCTGCGGCAGCCGTCCGATTGCAGGAGGGAGCCGCCGGGCTCAGTTTTTCTTCGAGAAGGCTTTTGCTCCGTTATCTTTACGAGGCTTCCAGGCGGCGCGAGGCGGGAGAGAATGAACAACTCGAGCTTGCAGGGAAGATTCTTGCATCAAAGGATCCTCTCGAGGCGGCTCAGGCGCTGCGGTTTCCGTTTATCACGGATCTCGAGCGGCGTTTCGACGGACTCCGACAGGAGGTGCTCAGGAAAAGCGGTGTGGAGCTCGATCATCCGCCTGGGTTCGAGGGGGAGGCGTTCACGGTCAGGTTTGATTTCCGGTCCCCGGTGGATTTGGAGAGGAAAATCGGCAAACTCAAAGAGCTCAAGGAAAGAAGCAATGAATTATTCGACCTCCTCGGCTGACCGGCCCTGCCGTGGCGGGGCTGCAGGCGCGGCTGGGGCAGGCGGCGGCGCGGCTGGCGAGGCACGCAAGGACGGCCACGGGTCTGGGGAAGACGGCGGCGGCGCTCTGCTGCCTCCCGGCTTGCTCGAGTGGTACCGGAACTACTACCGGAGATTTCTCGACCGCCTCTATATTACCCGGGGTGCCGAGGATTTTCCTGTCGCCGGCAGGGCCGAAAGCATACTGCCCGACTTGCCGGTGTACCGGATCGAGGATCGTGATGAGATCCCCGCCGAGCACCGGAATGCCCGCACCCTGCTGCTCACGCTGCCGAAAGGGCGGACGGTGGACCGCTGTCCCGGCAGCCGTGGGCACCTGTGCTGCAATTATCTCACGATCGATCAGTATATGGGGTGTCCTCTCGGTTGCAGCTACTGCATCATGAAGGGGTACCTGAACTTTGAGCCGCTTGTAGCCTATGTCGATCCGAGTCCGTCGATCGAGGCGGTCCTGGATTTGGCCCGGAATAATCCGGACAGGCCGCTTCGCATCGGGACCGGAGAGGTGGGCGACTCTCTTTTCCTCGATCCTCTGCTCGGTTTGGCCGAGCCCGTAGTCCGGGCGCTATCCGGCCTTTCCAACGTCTCCTTCGAGCTGAAGACCAAGACCGACCATGTCGGTCACCTGCTGGATATTCCCCAGAAGGGAGGGGCTGTCCTGGCATTCTCTTTGAATCCACAGTTTCTGATCGATCGGGAGGAGGGATATGCCGTCGACCTCGAGCGGAGGCTTGATGCCGCCAGGCGTGCGGTTGAGGCAGGTTACCGGCTGGCTTTTCATTTCGATCCGATCATTGCAGAGCCGGGGTGGCAGGAGGGGTATGACGGGGTTGTCCGCCGCCTATTTGAGCTGCCTGCCGACCGGGTTGCTTGGATCAGTTTGGGTACCTTCCGATACATACCGGCTTTGAAAAAGAGGATGGATGACCGCCCCTACCTCTACAGCGAGTTCGTCCCCTGCCGGGACGGGAAATACCGGTATCCCCAGAAGATGAGGATTGAAATCTATCGTTTTCTTACCGAACGCCTTGCCCCCTGGCTCGCCGGAGGCAGAGCTTCAACCCGGTTTCCGTCCCCGGCAGGCGGCGAGCAGTCGGCAGGCGGGCAGTCGGCAGGCGGCGAGCAGTCGGCAGGCGGGCAGTCGGCAGGCGGGCAGTCGGCAGGCGGACAGGCAGCGAGTGGGCAGGCAGCGAGTGGGCGAGCGGCAGGCGATATGCCGCTCGCCGGACAGCCTGAACAAAACGGCGAACTTCCGATCTACTTCTGTATGGAAAGTCCGGCTGTCTGGAAGGCGGTCTTCGGTAGGCTTCCTGGAAGAGAAGGCTATCTGCGTGATATATTCCAGCATGCACGCGGCGGGGGAAGGCTCAGCAGACGTTCGCCGGATGCTGGGCAGGGGGCATAGGCCGCCCGCTGCTCAGGAGAGGCCGGAGGCAGCCCGGCGGCTGCCGAGCGCTTGCAGTAATCGAAGCCGGCGCAGGCTGCCCCGCTTGCCGCGGCCTGCTCAGGGCAGCTGTGAAGCAGGTTCAAACAGGGGGAGGGACTATCGAATGAATGGAACGCTCACATGCCGTACGGTTTTTTTTCTGCTCATGATGGGTGTCATGCTGGCCGGGGCTGCCGGGTTCGCCGCGGCGGCGGAAGAGGCGCTCGGAGAGGTTGTCTATGTCGAAGGCGGGGCGACGCTTGTCCGGGGTGAACAAAGATATCCGGAGATTGATTTCGGTAAGCGGGTCCGAAATTTTGATCTGATCCGGACCGGTTCCGATGGCCTGGTTGAGGTCAGTCTCGATCCCTCTACAGGTCTGGAATCGGTCATTACCGTTGCCCCTGATACGGAGTTTGTTTTCGAGATGCAGGGAAACGAGTCCCGACGAAAGAGTTCTCTCGAGTTGTTTACCGGCACGGTGGCGCTGAATGTGCAGCGGCTTGCCGGGACTGCTGATCTCGAGATCCGTTCCGCCCACACGATTATGGGCGTTCGAGGCACTTCTTTCGATGTGAGTACGGCGCCGGCAGGAGAGCTGCTGGTAACCTGTTCCACCGGCCGTGTTGCGTGCCGATTCGAGGACGGCCGCTTGCTGTCTGCCGAACCCGGCAACGCTGTGGAGGCTTCCGGCGACGGGACCTTCCGCACTATTCCTGTAGCCGCCGGCGATCCGGCAGCATTCCGACGTGACTGGCTTGCCGAAAAGATCCGGGCTTTTCAGGCGAATGCCGGGCAGGCGGTAAGCAGCTATGCAAAGCGGTATAATCGGCTGGTTGGGCAATTCAACAGGGCCTATCAGGGTCTGCAGGAACATGCCGAGCTCTTGGATAAGTGGATTCGGGAAGAAGCACAGGGAGAGCGTCCGGGCAGGATCGAACGGATGCAGGAGAAAAAAAAGATAATCGGCAGTCTCCTGGAGATCAGAAAGGTGAATTTTCTCTTTGAACGGGTCTATTACCGGGTTCTGGAGTTGAAATCCTACTATGAACAGGGCTATGGCCGGGAGCCGGTACCCGGCGGGGTCGATGCAGAAGTCTTTTTCCGGAAGCTTGAAAGGGAGAGGGGCGATCTCGAACGGAAAATGAACCGTGTGCGGATGGCTATGCGTTTGTACGCCCGCAGAAACGGGGGGCGCTTTCCCCTCAGCGGGGGTGTTTTCCTTCCCGAGGAAGAGGGCGAAGCCGGTGACCGAGAGGATTCAAAGGAATTCTTCCGGGAAGAGGAGGAGTTCTTTTAGACGCCGTTTCTGCGGAAAGGAATCGGAGGAAAGGAAAAACCGCACTAAAAGAAGGTGACTTCTCCACCCTTTTCGGTCTCTTTCTTGATCTGTTTGAGATAGCTTTCCTCTTCTTCTTCGATGGGCTTTACCAGGTTGCCGACGATGCGTTTGAGCAGCACTTTCGAGGTTGTTGGGTAGAAAAAGATCTTTCTTGCTTCGGTGCCGCCCACATCCTTCTTGAGGATGGGGATTTGCTCCATTTCGAGAAACTTCAGGGCAAAGGCGACATTGCTGTTGGATATGTTGTTTGCATTGATATTTTTCCGCTGGAGTACGGCGGCTCCGCCGAACACTTTGGCGATCAGGTCATGTTTTCGGCTTCCCATTTTAAAAAGCTCATTGATCAGCAGCTCCATGGCATACATACCGTACCTGCCCTGGGTGTCTTTGAGCGCCTCTTCGGGCTGCAGGCTGTTGGCAAGCATAAAGTGGTTCAGACCTCCCATATGCCGGACCTTATCGTACAGGGCTACCGCTACACAGGAACCGAGGACGGTCGAAATAATTATGTCGTCTGCCGAAGCAAAATATTCACCGGGGTGAATAATGAGGACATCAGTTTGAAATCGATTGTGATAATGTTTGTACATTGCCTTTTTTGGGTTTACTCAAAACAGCGTTATATCGCCTGATGCCTTTCCTTCTTCCACATCGAAGCCGCCGAGCCGGCTTGCGGCTTCCTTGTGAGTAAAGATGGTAAAGCGTTCTATTATCTCCTTTAATCTTTGATCTTTCAATTCCCAGGATTCCTTCCCGAGCTGTTCGAGGAGGTCATTGTATTCCTTGTTCGCTCGTTCCCGAACAGAAACCAGAAGTGACTGGATGTCATGTATATCCTTCAAAAGGAGCTGCATATTTTCGAGGTTCTGATCGGCTGAAGTGAACAGGTTTCTGAACCTGCCGGTGTAGGCGGAAAAGCCGCTGACCATTCGCACCATGGCCTCTTCTGCTTTATGCATTTCCTCGTAGCTGCTGCGGATACTGCCCTGAAAGTTGGATACGATCTCTTCTTCCTGAAGAAAAAGGCGGTTGTACTCGTCGATGGTCTTTTGTGTGGAGAGAATAAAGCTCTTTGTTAGCTCCAGCGCTTCGTTCACATCAGCACTAATACGATGGGACAGTTCCGTCATTTCCTCTACCGTTCCCCGCATGTCCTTCAGGCTCTCCTGTTTTGCGACTTCGATTCGTGAGGCAACATCGATGTTGTGGAACCGGCGGGTTATGGTGGTGAAGGCCTGAAAGTTGTCTTCCAGAACCCTGACTTCGCTGGTCAGTTCGGAACTGGTCTGATAGAGGCTCTGTTTTTTACTCATGCTGGAGTCGAGGTCCTC
>JAIPGG010000032.1 GCA_021736255.1 Spirochaetales bacterium
TACATCCATTCCTACATATACTAAACTAATTGTGTTCATTGTGGCCTCCCTCCTTGTATGTGGCGTATTTTACCATCAGGGTACTATTAATCCACGATGGTGCAAGTTGTGGAGGTCACTTCATATTGTCTTGTGTAAATTGAGTAGAAAACCACGAACCATGAAATCTTCTACCAGTCAGTTTCGTCAAAATCAATCAAATATAGTCTTTTTCGCTCAAAACGGACGTATTTTTCTTGACAACTGACGGATTAGAAGAGAAAATAAAAACACACATGCAGGAAACAACCTGTAAGAATGCTAAGGAGGCAGGAAATGAAAAAGGTGCTTTTACTAGCGCTCGTGCTGCTCATTGCTGCTGCTGTGGGTTCGGTGTTTGCCGAAGGCCAGCAGGAAGGTGCAGATGGTGAGAAGGTCTATAAAGTCGGAGTGATTCCCAAATTTATTGCTGAAGACTACTTTATCGCCTGTGAAAACGGATTTCGTGAAGCAGAGAAAGAGCTCGGGAATATTCGGGTAGACTGGGTAGGAGATACTATGGCCCAGACCTCGGCTGCCAATCAGAAGAACTACATCCAGAGCTTTATCGATCGGCAGTACGATGCCATACTGGTATCCGCCTTGGACCCCGAAAGCTACGCCGATACTCTTAAAGAAGCAATGGACCAGGGAATCAAGGTCGTTACCTGGGATGCGGATGTTCGCCCCGATGCCCGGGATTGGTTTGTAAACCAGGCTGAATTCGATCAGATCGGTATTGCTTGTCTCAAGGGTATTGCCGGTGATCTTTCCGATTACAGTGCGAACGACAAAGCTACGGTTGCTATGGTCTCGACGACGACGGATTCGCCCAACCAGAATGCCTGGCTCGATGCCATTATCTCTGAGTACGAAAAGAACAAGTCGAGCAAGTACAAACACATCAATCTGCTTTCCGACGAGATCGTCTATGCCGGAAACGACCAGGGTACCGCCGACGAAAAGGTAAAAGCCCTGCTCAATGCTAATCCGGATATCGACGGGATTATTGCTCTTTCCTCGAACACAGCTCCCGCCGTCTCTTCGGCCCGGGATCAGCTCAACCTCAAGAAAGAGATCAAGATTATCGGTATTGCCGTACCGGAGACTCAGCGTGCGGACATGGAAGCAGGCAAGATGTCGGCTGTTGTACTCTGGCAGCCCTTTGACCTCGGCTACCTCACGCTTCAACTGGCATACGATCTGCTCGAAGGCAATGAACCCAGCGGCGATCGCTACAAGTCCCCGCTCAGCGGGACCTTGATGGCTCCGAATTTCAGTACCGGTGAACCTGTTTTGTATCCTGAAAAGGGCCACAAAATCATGGAAGACAACGTGATTATTCTTGGTCCGCCGATTGTCTGGAACCTGGAGAATATTGGAAACTTCCGCGGCTATCCTACCGATGCACACGGTATGAATACGTTCTTGAGTAAAGAATAATCGACTAGGAAAGAAACACACGATATTGTCCAACCGGGAAAGAGCCCGGTTGGACATTTTTTCACAGGGGCAGGGATAATGGATCAAACTACGAATACCAAGAATATTCTGAAGATCGAAGGGATCTATAAGGCATTCCCCGGCGTGCAGGCACTGTCCGATGTGCATATCGAGCTGCGGGAGAGTGAGGTGCACGCAGTATGCGGGGAGAACGGTGCGGGGAAGTCGACCCTGATGAAGATCATAACCGGGGTGCACAAGCCGGATGAAGGAACCATCCTTTTGCAGGGCGATCCGCTCAAGGTTAAAGATCCCAACGATGCTTATTCAAAGGGAATCGCCATCATTTATCAGGAGAGCAGCCTGTTTCCCGATCTTACCGTCCTTGAAAATATGTTCATGGGACATGAGATCGAAAAGCCGCTGCTGCCTTTCTTTAAAAAGGCCTCGATGATCGATTATCCGGCTATGCGGAAAAAGGCTCGTGCCATATTCAACCGTTTGGGGATGGATCTGGATCTGGATACAAAGATTACCAATCTCGGGGTTGCAACAAAGCAGATGGTCGAGATCGCAAAGGCCCTTTCCCTCGATTCCCGGATACTGATCCTCGATGAACCGACTGCCGCCCTTACCAGCAAAGAGGTGGACACCCTTTTCGAGACGATAAAGCGTATTTCCGGTGAAGGGGTTTCCATGCTGTACATCAGTCACCGGCTGGACGAGATTTTCCAGATTGCCGACCGGGTAACGGTGCTTCGGGACGGACAGTATATCAATACCGAGGATGTTGTGAATGTAACCAAACCCCAGCTGGTCTCCTGGATGGTCGGCCGGGATCTCGATAACCTCTATCCGAAAGAACAAGCAGAGATCAGTGATGTCATCCTGGATGTCCGGGGAATGAGTCAGGAAGGGGTGATTGAAAATATTGGTTTTACCCTCAAGCGTGGGGAGATACTCGGGATTTCAGGACTGGCCGGGGCCGGGCGTACGGAAATGGCCCAGGCGCTATGCGGCCTTCGGCAAGCTGATTCGGGTACGATCTATCTCAATGGAGAAGAGGTTCGCATTCATGATTACCGCGATGCCCTCGATCACGGCATTGCCTATATTTCAGAAGACCGTCAAAAATACAGCCTGGTAGAGCCGATGTCGGTGAAGGTAAACATCACCCATAAAGTACAGGACCGCATTTCAAACGCTCTCGGAATAATCGATGAAGACAAGGAAAACGAAATCACGGAAACCTACATGAACCAGCTGGATATCAAGGCCCCGGACGGCGAGTTCATTGCCGAAAACCTTTCCGGAGGAAACCAGCAGAAGCTCTCGGTAGCCAAGTCCCTGGCGGTCGAACCGCAGATCCTTATACTCGATGAACCGACCCGTGGTGTCGATGTAGGGGCGAAGAGCGAGATTCACCGGATTATCAGCCGCCTGGCCAAGGCTGGAAAATCAATCATACTTATTTCCAGCGATCTGCCTGAGATACTCGGCATGAGCGACAGGGTCATTATAATCAAGCAGGGTTCGGTAGTGGGTGAATTAATGCGCAATGAATTGAGCCAGGAGAAGATCCTGGAAAAGGCCTTATAGGGGAGAACGGCATGCAGAAACGAAACTGGATGACCAGAGAACTGGTACTGATAATCATCGTTGTGGCCTTTATGCTCTTTCTTTCGGTTAGTACGAATTTCAGTTCCAGGAGCGGGATATACAGCTTCATGCTGGATGTGAGTCCGACCATAGTTGCAGCTATTGCTCTGGCCATGGTTATCTTTACCGGGAATATAGATATTTCAGCCGGTACTATAAGCGGTTTTGTTGCCTATACAGCGGGCTCTCTGGCAAAGTCGGGAATGCCCCTGTGGATCTTTCTGCCGGCCGGAATGCTTATCGGGATGCTGCTGGCAGGACTCAACGGCTTTATTACCGTCAAATTCAAGGTCCCCTCCATCGTCGTGACCCTGGCTATGAATATGGTGCATATCGGTTTCTACGCGACCTTTTTGCCCCAGTCGGGTTGGATCGAGAACCTAGGAACAAATTTTACCTGGTTCGGCCGGGGAAGATTCTTCGAATTGATACCCTACACCTTTGTAGGGGCAATAGCGGTGGCCATTCTCTTTATGTTCATTATGAAATACACGAAATTCGGGATGTCACTCTACGCCGTCGGCGGGAACCGTCGTTCGGCTGTTTACAGTGGAATCAATCCCGACCGGACGGTAATGAAGGTTTTTCTCGTAGAGGGACTGCTGCTGGGAATATCCGCAGTCATGAAGGCGACCACCCGCAGCGAGGTAATGCCCTCGGTCTTTGTCGGCCGCGAGCTCTTTTTTATCGCTGCCGCCCTTGTCGGCGGGGTCAGTATCTTTGGTGGAGTCGGGAAGATTGTCGGAGCGCTTTTCGGGGCCATGCTCGTTTATCTTCTGAGTATTGCCATGATCTATCTCGGCTTCCAGGATTACTATCAGTTTGCCATTCAGGGAGGGATCATCCTGATTGCCGTCTACATTACGGTCATAGATGTGGAAAAGATGAAGAAGACCTTCCGAAGAAAAAAGCGTCACGTCATCACCACAGGGGAGGGAGAGTAGCATGAGCGCCGAAGCAAAGAACAAAAAACCCTTTCAGGTATCTCATCAGCTTGCCCTTCTCGGGGTTCTGGTCGGATTGATCCTTTTATTCGGAATAATAGAGCCGGCATTCTTCATTCCCCGGGTTTTCTTCGACATATTCGCCATCGCAGGAGAGATCGGGATCATGGCGCTTGCTATGACCTATGTCATCACCACCGGCGGTGTAGATCTGGCTGTGGGGTATAACCTGCAGATGAGCGCCATCGTTTTCGGGATCACCTTTGTGAATACCGGTAATGTTGTGCTGTCGATCATATTCGCCCTTATCGTTGCAACCCTGGGAGGAATGTTCAACGGTTTTATCGTTGCTAAAACCAAGATACCGCCCCTCGTTACTACCCTGGGAACCATGTATCTGTTCCGGGGCATTTCCATGATCATTGCAGGGACAGCTACCTACTCAGGCTTTCCCGATGGATTCAAGCAATTCTCCACCTTCAAGTTTTTCAATGCGATTCCGATCCAGCTGGTTTATTTTGTAGTTCTCTTTTTTATCATGGACTACTTTTACCGCAAAGGCTCGCTGGGGAGAAACCTGAAAGGGATGGGGTTCAACGAGAATGCCGTCCGTTTTTCCGGTGTGAAGGTCGACAGGATCAAGTTTTGGATTTATACCCTCCTGGGTCTCCTCTGCGGTTTCGCCGCCATGGTCTACCTGGGCAGGTTGTCTGCGGCAAAGACCAGTATGGGCGATTTCATGAACTTCCAGGTTATTACCGCGGTGCTCCTGGGCGGCACGTCCATCATGGGCGGAGTCGGGAGTGTCCGGGGCACCTTTATCGCCACGCTGATTATCGGAGTGCTCCATAAGGGGTTCAGTCTGCTGAATTTCAGCGGAAACATTTACAATTTCACTATCGGCCTTATTCTGATTTTTTCACTGATATTGTATACTCTTACCGAAGAGCGCCGAAAGGTGAAGACCCGCAGCAGAAGGGACCAGCTCGAGTCACAGACTGCCGCAACCGGGGATTCCGGCAGCGGTACCGGATAGTCCGACTTCTGGTTACAGCCGAACAATTCTGCGGCGGAGCTCTCGGCGCGGAAAACCTACTAGTATAGAGGAAGGAGTCACCATTGAAGGCAGCAGTTCTGCAGGAGCTCGAAAAGATAAGCGTAGAAGATGTACCCGAACCAGTCTGCGGAGATAATGAGGCGATACTCAAGGTCGAATCCTGTGCGGTATGCGGTTCCGACATTCGGATCTATCACTACGGCAACGACCGGGTAAAACCCCCGGCGGTGATCGGCCACGAAATCTCCGGCAGGATTGTCGAGGCAGGAAAGAATGTAAGCCGAGTTTCGGTTGGAGACAGAGTGGCCTTGGGGGCGGATGTACCCTGCGGCAAGTGTTACTGGTGCACCAATGGGATGGGTACCAACTGCAAGATAAATTATGCAATCGGCTATCAATTCGCAGGCGGATTCCAGGAGTACATGGTGCTCAATCAGACCACCCTCGATTTCGGACCGGTGACCCCGATTCCGGATCACGTCGGGTATGATGCCGCCTGCCTTGCAGAACCCCTTGCCTGTGCGATAAACGGGCTGGAACTTGCGAATTATAGTCTGGGAAAGAGTATTGCCGTTATCGGACTGGGGCCTATCGGCTGCATGATGCTCGAGCTCTCGAAGCTCCACGGCAGCACGACTGTTTTTGCCGCCCAGCGTTCGGCAGGAAGGATGGAGATGGCACGCCCCTTCCGTCCGGATGCCCGTTTTGTCCTTACCAGCGAGGAAGATCTGGTTGAAACGGTGATGCGGGAAACCGGCGGTGAAGGGGTTGACCTGGTGGTGACTACCGCAGGTTCGGTGAAATCCCACGAGGATGCCGTTCAGATCGTCCGACACCGGGGATATGTGAACCTGTTCGGGGGGCTCAAGAACCAGCCGAAGCTCGAGCTCGATTCGAATCTGATTCACTACAAGGAATGCTTTGTCATGGGCAGTCACGGTTCACTTCCGCGGCACCACCAGAAGGCGGTTTCTCTCATTGCAGGTGATTTTGTTCACGCCGCCGATTATGTAAGCCGGACCTATCCCCTGAGTGAGATAAACGATGCCTTTGCCTACCATGAGTCCAGACAGGGCCTCAAGGTAGTGGTAAAGCCGGGTGAGTGAGTATGGGTAAAGAAAAGAACATCGACCGGGAAAGCGGCGATTCTCCTTTTGAAGCAGAGGCGATAGGGCCGGCAGCCAGGCCGTTGGCGCTGCCGAATGGAACCACAGCGATCTCTCCCTCCATGATGTGTGCTGATTTTCTTCATCTGGAAAACGAGATCCGCCTGTTCGAGCGCCACCACATTGAATTTCTCCACATCGACATCATGGACGGCCATTATGTTCCCAACCTTACCCTCGGACCGGGGTTTTGCGACCAGTTGGCCGAAGCCACGGAGATACCTCTGGATATACACCTCATGGTCGAACCGGTAGATCGGCTTATCCCCGTTTTTGCCCGACCCGGCGCGTTGATTTGTTTTCATCCCGAGGCGGTTTACCATCCCCTGCGCAGTCTCGATACGATCCGTAAGGCCGGAGCCGTGCCGGGGGTTGCCCTCGACCCTGCTACCCCGCTGGAGACGCTCCGATATATACTGCCGGACATCGATTTTCTTTTGCTCATGACGGTCAATCCAGGATACTCAGGTCAAAAGCTCGTTCCGCAGGCCCTCGACAAGGTCCGAGATGCCGTACGCATGATGGAGGAAGCCGGCAGGCGCATCCCGATCGAGGTCGACGGGAATGTGAGCTGGGAGAATATTCCGAAGATGCTCGATGCCGGGGCCGATATCCTGATCGGAGGGACCTCCTCTGTTTTCGACCCGAGTCTCGGCAGGGATGCGGCTATCGAGCGGATAAGAAATCTCTGTTCAAAAACGATGTAAAGGCCGCTCTCCTCGTGTGGCTCTCCTCGTGCGGTGGCCCTGCATGTGCGGAGTACCAACCTGACCGGTATCTACGTACGGGTCTTTCTGAAGGCCTCCGCTTCCCACTCGAGAATAAACCGGATATGTTCGGGCGGCATAAATCGTGACCCGCCGAAACTCTCGGCATAGACGGCGATCTTGATGGTGTCCAGGAAGAGAATCCGGGCAAGTTCAGCCTCTCTTTTGGTATTCCCGCATGCGAAAAACCCTGCATCTTTAACAATAATGATCCGCGGATCCGATCCCTCCCGGCTGCAGTACTCGGCAAGCAGCGCGGGAAGCTTTTCGGGACCATCCTGTACGTAAAGAGGCCGGTGTCCGGAATACACGATGTGGTCCGGGGTAAAAGCTGAAGAGACAGGGGTGATCTGTTTTTCATCACCGGCCATTCTCAGGATCTCCCTGTTCGAAGAGGGTAGAATGTGAATGGCTTGATTTTCAGCACACATGGCCCTTCGAATTGCAGTGGCCCACTCGGACTCGGTCCGTTCGTCGATCGGAACCTCGGTAAGGTCCGGCTGGCGCAGGAGGGCACTGTCAATCGTTTGCATTACCCGCTCGTGGAGAGCATCCAGGCCTTCCCGGGTGTCGGCCCCGACAACAAGGCCGTGGTTTTGCAGAATGATAATTTCAACATTCTCCTGGCATTCTTCGCAGTGCGTGTCCACCGCATCCTTGATTGTTTTTGCAAGGGTATAGCCCGGGTTGACTACGGGGACCCAGACGGCTCCTTCGGGAAAAAGCCGGTGAAAAGCCTTTTCTCCATCTTTGCTGCAGGCCAGGCCGTTTACCAGCGCCGGATGCGTGTGAAGGACGAAGCGGTGAGGCAGCAGGGAATGGAGCAGGGTCTCCACGCTCGGTCGTTTGCTTTGCGAGCCGGGAGCTCTGGCGGCAAGAAGGTCCTGTTTTACCGCAGCTTCCCGCTGTTCCGGATCGGGGGGATAGGTTTTCTCCCAGATTGCATCGAGCCGGCTTCGGTTCATCTGGACAAAGTCATCTTCTTCGATGTCGGCCATAAAGGTTCCGGATGCCTTGATGTAGAGATGCTCCTCGTCTTTGTAGGAGGTGTTCCCTCCCCCGGCGAGTACATAATCCGGGTTGCTCCCGTAATATCTCGAGAGTTCAGCGAGTTCGTTCAAGGCTGTCATTATCGTTTCCTCAGTACGGCAGCTTCATAGTTTCTGACATTGTCGATCCATCCGGAAGAAACGGGGACGCCTGCTTCCATGCACAGCTTGTCCCACACAGCCGAGAAGGGAAGGGTTTTCGACTCTTCCAAAAGCGCCAGGCGTTCTCCGAAGTTAGCCGATTCTTCGGCTTCCTTTAAAAGGGCATAGGGTTCGAGGAAGGCAGCGAGAAGGGATTTCCGTGCTGCTCTTGTTCCTGTTACCCAGGCCCCGATCCGGTTGATGCTGGCATCAAAGAAGTCGAGGGCAAAGAATATCCGCCTGCGGGAGGGATCAGTCAGACCCTCGGGTCCTGCAGCCCGCAACGCTTCACGGGCGATGGCACGGGTGTCGTCGTCGAAGAGGACCACGTGATCGGAATCCCAGCGCATGGGCCGGGAAACGTGGAGGAGCAGCCGATCGAGAAAAAGCAGGGAAGAAGAAAGCTTGTCGGCAATTGACTCGGTGGGATGAAAATGCCCTGCATCAAAACAGAGCATAATCTGACGGGAGACGGCATAAGCCAGGTAGAATTCATGAGATCCGCTCACAAACGCTTCCGAGCCGATACCAAAGAGCTTGCTTTCCACTGCATCGAGGGTTGCCTCGGGATCGAGCTTTTCGTCGAAGATCTCGTCCAAGGATTCAGTGAGCAGGCGGCGGTGGCCGATGCGGTCGGCGGGGAAGTCTTTGTAGCCGTCGGGAATCCAAAAGTTGTTGATGCTCGGAGTCCCTAACTCCCGGCCGATTGCTTCGGCAATTTTTCTGGACGCAATACTGTGGCGAATCCAGAATTTCCGGATCTCCGGGTCCTTGCTCGATAGGGTAAACCCGTCTTCGGCCTTTTCGTGGGAAAAGAATGTAGGGTTCATATCGATGCCGAGGTTATGCTTTTTTGCCCAGTCGATCCAATTGCGGAAATGTTCGGGCTTGTATTCGTCCCGGTCAACCTTTTTACCTCCGCTTTCTCCGTACATCACGTGGAGATTGACCCTCAATTCGCCGGGAATAAGTGAGATCGCCTCTTCGAGATCCCCACGCAGTTCGGCAGGCCCACGGGCCTTTCCGGGGAAGGAACCGGTGGCCATGATGCCGCCCCCTCCGAGTTCATCGAGCCCTTCGAAACCGGTTACATCGTCTCCCTGCCAGCAGTGGAGCGAGATGGGAACGGAGGCGGCCTGCCCGAGAGCGGCGTCCGTGTCGATCCCGAAAGCAGCGTAACGTTCCTTTGCTTTCTGGTAGCTTTCCTCTATCTGTTCGGGTTTTCTGGTATCGCTGAAACTATTCATCATTCTCTCCTTCAATTTTGCGTCCTGTTTGCAGCACCCCTAAAGCGCCATGATCGTATCGATCATGGCTTGGACCATCTCGGGACTGGTGTCGGACTGGATGATGTGGGCAGGCGCCATGAGGTAGCCGCCTTCTTTTCCCATAATCCCGGCCCTCCGTTTGATTTCTGCTTGAAGGGCATCCTTGTCTCCCGAGGGCAGCAGTTCCTGCTGATCGATGCCACCGAAAAAGTTGATACGTCCGCCGTATTTGTCCTGGAGTTCCTGCGGATCGGAACCGGGCACGTTGGGCTGGACGGGATTGTATACCTCGATTCCCATTTCGATAAAGTCCTCGATCAGGGGAGCCACGGCTCCATCGGAATGCATGATGATGATTATCTCGGGATTGATCTTTCTGAGCTCTTTGATCATCCGCTCGTAGCGGTGCTTGAACCGTTGTCGCCACATGTCGGGCGAGATGAGCATCGATGTCTGTGTTCCCAGGTCCTCCCCGAACCAGATCGCATCGACTCCCAGCTCCACAAGGTTTTTTGCGATCCCTAAAGTCCACTCTTCGACCCGGTCGTTGAGGGTGTCGATCCATGGTTCGTCCATAGCCAGATCCAGCATGTATTTCTCCATGCCCGTCAGGTGCCAGGCGAGCTCGAATATGCTGAGTTCACAGTCGCCGATCACGAAGTAATCGCTGCCGAAAATCTCGATATCCCGGCGTGCCTTTTCGTAACGTCCCGGGGCGTTCGGATCCGGGTAGTTGTAGGCCTTTACATCCGCGGGAGTTTTTACATGTTCGAGGGGACAGCTTACTACCTCCATATACAATTCGGTAGGCTTCATCGCCATGCCGAATTCATTGAGGGTGGCCTCCTCGCCCCAGGGCTCGGGGGTGAAGTCATCGGCAACGGTACCGCCGACCACCACGGCATCGCTTCCCATAGTGGTGCGAAGCTTGTTGGCGGAGATGCGATAGGTCAGGTCCTCATAGTATGAATTCGAATAGTCGACTTCCATATTATACCTTTTACCGAAATCCTCGAGGAGTTTCCGGCATAAATCGAACTGCATCGGGGGCCGGTCCGGGAGACCGTCCTGTTTTCCGAAGGCTTTTTCTACGCGTTCACGTGAGTTCATGGTTTTTCTCCTTTCATGGCAGATAGAACACCTCTTTCAGTGGAATGCTCACAGGGGAATTGTCGGGGTTCGTCTCCATGATGTCCGCCATGTAATCCCACCATTTTTTGACAAGCGGGTTGCTGCCAAGATCCTGAGAGCCGGCTCCCCCGCTGTTTTTCTGGACCGCAAAGAGGGTGTTTGTTTCTTCGTCCAGGAAGATCGAATAATCGAAGACCCCGTTCTTTTTGAGCAGGTCTTTCAGTTCCGGCCAGATTTCGTCATGACGACGTTTGTATTCCTCGGCCTTGCCGGGTTTTAGCTTCATCAAAAAAGCAGTGCGGGTTGCTTCGTTCATACGAGCTCCTTTTGAATGGTTTCGAGGGATTCCCGTAGTTCCTTTTCGAGAAGGTGATCGGAATAATCCCTGCCCAGTTTTGGTCCGTTGATTTCAAGGTAGCCGGTGATTTCAGAAAGCGGCAGGTGCTGCCGGTTGCCCAGGAATATTTTCTTGAGTTCCTTCAGCGATACGATACCCTGTTTTCCGGCGGGGGTCTCCTCTTTGTTTGAAATGCCGCCGAACCCGAAGGTCGAGGAGTACCGGTTGTCGGTGTTCTTGATGTGAAATTCGGCCATCCAGGGCAGGGCGTACTCAAAAAGCTCGAAATGGCTGTGCAGGACGTTGCCGTCGGAATCAGCGATGCCGTGGCTGATGTCGCTGCAGAGGTAAGCAGGGACAGTGCTTTCGGAAGCCTGCCTATGGTAATCGCCGAGCTCGTTCATGAACCGTTCTATCTCCTCCGGGAAGGAAGGAGGCTCTGCCAAGCAGCTCATCGGTTCCATGGTCAATCCCTGAAGACCGGATTGCTTGGCTACTTCCATCAGTTCCTTCATATGTTTGAGATAGATATTGATTCCTTTTTCTTTCGTCTCCATTTTGTCGCGGTAGACCGCCCCCGGGTTCGAGCCGGCAAAATCTCCACCCAGCAGGGCGGCCACATGAATCAGCCGTTCATAGCCTGTGCGGGCAGCCTTTTCGAGGGCCGGATCATCGGCAAAAAAACCGCCGAGTTCCCGGTGAGCGGTAAAGGCGCTCTTGATCCGAATTCCGAAGGTTTCGGCCTGTTCTCGCAGGCGAAGGAAATAGTCATCTTCTACAAAATACAAATCGGGAAAGCTCCCGAGCTGGAGGGTGTGGATTTCCATTTCCTTCATCAAACGGAAAAGCCAGGAAAAACTGTAGCGATACTCTATGGGATCGCTTTTGATGCCTAAGGTGAATGTCATAGGGATATTTTCCCATAATATTCTTGTTTTTTCAATCAAAATAAATCAGAATTGATTGAATTAAATCAAAAATAATGTATAATGGAGAATATGCTTGAACGGGAACGGAAAGAGACAATCCTGAGACTGCTCGATTTGCATACCTATACAACCATACATGATGTGGTTGAAGCTACCGGTGCTTCCGAAGCGACCATTCGCCGGGATTTTATCCAGCTCGAGCAGAATAATTTTCTCCGTCGCGTCCGGGGAGGGGTGGAGCTCATTCCATCCGAGAACGGGAACGAACGCCATCATGAACTTCCTTCCTTCAACCGGAGAAAGAATATCAATCGAGAAAAAAAACGGAGAATCGCGAAAAAGGCGGCGAGTTACATTTCCGAGGGTGACACCATCATTATCGACGGCGGGACAACGACTTTTCATATGGTCGAGTATATTGCTTCCATGTCCCTGCAGGTGATCACCAACTCTTTTGCTGTTGCCGAACATCTGATCAACCATTCCAACTGCACGGTAATTCTGCCTGAAGGAACGGTTGACCCCAATTCACAGTTGATTCTGAATAATCTTTCTTCTGACCCCTTTCAGAATTACACAGCCTTTCGGGCCTTCATGGGGATCGAAGGGATTACAAAAAATACCCTGACGAATAATGACCCGCTGGTCATTCAAACCGAACGCGCCATGATTGAACATGCCCAAGAGGTGGTCATCCTCGCCGATGAGAGCAAGTTTCACATTATCGGAAGCCTCACCCTCTGCCCTATCGAGCGGGTAACCCGGATCATCACTACCGGAGATGCCGATCCACAACGGCTTTCCGCTATTCGGGAGCACGGCGTGGATGTCCAGCAGATATGAGCAGCCATGAGCCGGCGAGAGGAGTGAATTGTGAAAGCCCTGGTTCTGAAAGAAAACGCCCGATTTGAGTTTCAGGAGGTCCCGAAACCGGTCAAGCCCGGGGAAGACTGGGTTCTGGTCCGGGTGCGGGCGGCAGGAATTTGCGGATCGGATATTCCCCGTGCATTCGAGGGCGGAGCGTACCATCACCCGCTCATTCTGGGACATGAATTTGCCGGAACACTCGAAGAACCGGCACAACTGCCGTGGATTTTCGAAGGACCGGTGCGGTCTGCATCCGGCGGACCTACCTCCGGCGGGCTTGCTGCGGCTTCAGAGGGGCACAGCAGTACCGGGCTGAGACTCGAGGCCGGTTCGCCGGTTGCCGTGTTTCCGCTCATCAATTGCGGGGTCTGCGGGGCCTGTCAGACCGGTGATTACGCCCAGTGCAGTAATTATGATTACCTCGGATCGCGAAGGGACGGTGGATTTGCCGAGTTTGTCTACGTTCCCCGGCAAAATCTCTTTCCGGTCCCCGAGGGGGTCGATCTTCTTCATGCAGCTATGACCGAACCTGCCGCCGTAGCTCTGCACGGGATACGCAGGATGGTCTGCGAACCGGGCGACAGCGCTGTTGTTTTCGGCGGCGGACCTATTGGAAATATGGCGGCCTCATGGCTGCAGATGGACGGGGCAGACCCGGTCTACCTGGTAGACATCGATTCAGCTAAGCTCGAGCAGGCTGAGAAAAAGGGCTTTCTGCCCATCGACAGCCGGAGCACCGACCCGGTGGATTTCCTTCGCCGGCAGACCGGAGGCGGGGCAGCATGCGTGGTCGTGGCCTGTGGTTTGCCGCTTACCTATCGACAGGCGTTGTCCGCCGCCGGGCGGGGAGGCAGGGTCGTGCTGATGGGGAACTTGCACGGAAGCCTCACCCTCGAAGAAAAAGAGATGTCTTCGGTGCTGCGCAGGGAGCTCCGGATTTTCGGGACATGGAACTCCGGAGTTACACCTCGGGGCCGCGACGACTGGAGCCGCGTGCTCAGGGCTATGGCGGCCGGGGCTGCGGGCAGAGGCGGATTGAATGTAGATCCGCTTATCAGTCATACTCCGGAACTTTCGGAGGGTCCGGAAGTGTTTCGCCGGATCTACAACCGGGAAGAGCCGTTTAACAAAGTGATCTTCCGGATATAGCCGGCAGCCTCCCTTGCCGGGCAGGCTCCCTTCCCGGGCAGACTGGGAAGGCGCAGCATCCGGGGCCGAAAACTGCAGGCGGAAAACTGCAGGCCGAAAACTTCGTAAGGAAGCTGCGAAACTTCGCCGACAACTCTAGTGGCGGATATTCCTGTTTTCTGTTATTTTATTCTACCAGGTAGTTACACTGGCTCTTCTTTGGAGGGGATTATGTTCCATCAGGACAAACGCCGGCTCAAGCCGGTCTTCGCTCTTTTTCTATCGGTCTTTCTCTTGTCGGCATTCGCTGCACCCCTTGCCGCTCAGCAAGGAGGGGATTTAACCCCGGAACCTGCTGCGCTCAAACCAGCCGATTCCTGGAGGCTGGGCGCCCCATTGTTTGCAGGCTCTCTCGGTGTGGATTTTTTTCTCTATGAGCAGGTATTTTTGAGTACCGGTTTCGATTATATGCAGCCGATAAGGGAGGGTTTAGAGCTCAATCTCGGCTTTGCCTTCGACATCTCAACGACTGATGCCGGAGCGGATGTTCAGGCAAGCTTCCTGTTTCCCTTTGATATCGGATTAAACGCCATTTTCCCCGGAGATCCGGTTGATGTAACCTTTGGTGCCGGCGTTACGCCGGTGGTTTACATACCTGCAGAAGCCCTCAACGAGGAAACAAGTCTGTATATCGGTCCCTACCTCAAGGGGGGGCTCCGCTTTCAGGTTCACCCGGTTGTACAATTGTTTGTCGATGCTCAGCAGGACCTGCTTTTCGGCGGCGAGGAGTGGATCTATACACAGACCCGTCTATCCGCGGGGATCGTCTTCGACACAGGCAGCTGAGCCCGGCCTTCTCTCTGATCTGGAATTCAAAAAAAATCTTAAGTCCAAAAAAAGCACCCGGGAGGAAAACCTCCGGGTGCTTAAAAAATTTCAGCTTCAGCGTTTCTTGACTCAGAGAGCGAAGAGACCTACCAGCGGTTGCCCCGGCCTGTATTCCTGTCCTCGCTCCAGCGCATTCCGGGTCCCCAGTCGCTGCTGTTATACCTGCCGTCCTGGTAGTAACCGTAACATCCTTGTTGAAACCCCTGTCGGCCGCTGTTATACCTGCCGGAGGTATCTCCATACATCATCCGGCCGCTGCGAGGGCCATTCGAAAACCTGCCGCTCATCGGCCCGCCCATGAATCCGCCCGCCGGACCGCCGTTTTGAACCATGAGTTTACGGATATTGTAGGTTTCACCATTGATTGTTGCAGTATCGACGGCAATCTCCGGATATTCATCGGTGGTGAATCTTCCGCCTTCGGGGGGCTGGACCTCGAAACCAGTGATGCCGATCCGGTCTCCGGAGTTAATATCCAGGTCTACCGGGAGCCGGCGCGGGTAATGGAGAAGGTACGTTTTTCCGTCCGCACTCAACAGCGCATTTCCGTACTGGTCAAAGGTTAGCGTGCCGGAAAGACTCACATCATCTCCGACTTCGGGAGCATACGGCCGCTCTGCAGTTTCTCCTTGCCCTGAAGCAAATATCATTCCTGATGCTGCTACCATGATAACAACCGCCAGGACCATCCATCTCATCTTTCGTGTTATGTTCATCTGAACACCTCCGTTCATTGTTTTCATGGAGAAAGATAGGGCACTGGTGTGAAGATTGTGTGAAGGCTTTTTGGGGTTGTCGTGAGCATCGGAGAGTCCTGAAGGGGCCCTCAGGGGTTCTTTCTAATCGCGCAGCAGATCGGCACTTCAGCGTAAAGCGGCCGTGTCTGCGTCGGCCTTTAGTCGGAGGAGGGCTTCGGCTCCCTCTAAAAACTGTTTGAGGCAGCTGCAGGCAAGGCTGTAATAGACGGTGGTCCCGCTTTTTTCGCTGCGGACCAGACCGGCGTTCCGCAAAATCGTTAAATGTTTTGAAATAGTTGAAGTATCAGCCCCGACCAGGTCGGTGAGTTCACACACACAATGAGGCGTTTCCCGGAGGCGTTCACAAATAAAGAGGCGGGTCGGATGACCGAGGGCCTTAAAAATTTCCGCGCGGGCCTCGCACCGCAGACGTTCCTGTTCAGTCATACTCCGTAATTTGCTTCTATATGCCGATTTGGTCAAGAGGGCTACTGCAGGGCGGGCTTTGCGTTTTTTGTTTTGGGAATAGGGAGTGAATAATTTTGCCTACCATTTCCCTGAAATCGGCAAGCTTATCTATACTGTAACAGCTGGATGCTTTCATTGAAAAACGTTAGAAAAAATGCCGGCGGGGAGACTCGAACTCCCACACCCTTAGCGGGCGGCAGATTTTGAGTCTGCTGCGTCTACCAATTCCGCCACGCCGGCCTGGTCGAACTGCAGGGCGACATGCCGACACATGGCCCTGTACACGATCTACAGGGTAGCCTGAACGGGCCTCTAGGTCAATATCTCCGGTTCAGCGGGGTATAAGCGGGTGTTGCCTTCCGCCGCCGTCAAATAATGGACAGGATCCGGTTCTTTTGCTATGGTTAATGAACCGGGAGTATCGATGGTATCCTTCCGGCTGCCGCAGAAGCGGCCGGTAGAGGGGGTTTTTTTGATAAAAAACGAGCAGCGTTTTCTCTTCGTTTTGGTTTGGGGTATGATAGCAGGCTGGGCTCTTGCGGGACTGGCGGTACAGGGTCCGTTCGAGGCCGTTCGCGGTGTAGCGGAACTCCAACTGCATCCGGCCCGGCTCATAAACGATTTTACCCTCATTGCCGGAGACGGTGCCGCTATGGTCAACGCTGCTCTGGTTGCGGCTTTGGGTCTGCTTCTTGTACGGGCCAACGGGATCCGGCTCTCAGGCCCGACCGTTGCTGCAGTTTTTACGATGATGGGTTTCGGGCTTTTCGGAAAGACCCCCTTTAATGTTCTTCCCATTTTTCTGGGGGTTTATCTTTCGGCCCGGTTTATGGGGAAGAGGTTCGGTGAGTATATACTCATGGCTCTGTTCGGGACGGCCCTTGGGCCCCTGGTCACGCTTTTGGCGGTCGAGACCGGTCTGCCGTTTGTTCCGGCCCTCGCTCTTGCAGCCGGCGGGGGTATCCTGACGGGGTTTGTGCTTCCACCGGTCGCAATAACGATGCTTCGTCTCCATCAGGGGTACAATCTCTACAATATCGGACTGACCAGCGGCTTCGTGGCGCTTTTTGCCTCGGCGCTGGTTTTGGCGGGAGGACCGGTTCTCGAGACGGGAGGGTTTTGGAACACCGACCCTTCAAGTTTCTTGGGGTTTCTGCCGCTGTCGATCATTGTGGTCCTTTTCGCGGCGGGGTGGATTTCCGGAGGCAAAGCGGTTTTCCGGGGGCTTTTCCGGATCTTTTCCCAGCCTGGACGGCTGCCTTCGGACTACATAGAGTTGACGTCCGCCGGTGCCGCCCTGGTAAATATGAGTCTTACTACCGCCATGGCCTGGGGATATGTGCTTCTTGTCGGCGCGCCGGTAAACGGACCGGTTATAGGCGGCATGTTGACGATTGCGGGGTTTTCCGCGTTTGGAAAACATCCGAGGAATATTCTCCCGGTCCTGGCGGGGGTGGTGGCTGCGGGTTTGCTGTTCAGGAAGGATCTTTCGGCGCCGGGTCCGGTGCTGGGGGCCCTTTTCAGTACGACCTTAGCCCCTATTGCAGGTGAATTCGGGATTCCGGCGGGATTTATCGCCGGCTTCATACACCTGACGATGGTGCTGCAGACCGGGGGCTGGCATTCGGGTATAAGTCTTTACAATAACGGTCTGGCGGGAGGACTCACTGCTACGATCATCATTGCTGTTATCGAGTGGTATCGGAGCAACAAGGAACCGCGGAAAAAACGTGAGCGCCACAGCAAACACGAGGAATCACAGGAGGGCTCGGTATGAAACGAAAGGAATTTATCCTGCATCTGATCGGAGAAATCGCGCATTTTATACTCGATTCCGACCCTATGCGGATGGTGATCTCGCTCCATCAGGAAGAGGACGGTCTTCACCTGGCAATATTCGACGATACCGAGCGGACTGACGAGGAGCTGGAAAAGATTCGTACGGCCCTCAACAACGCTCAGCGGCCCGAGCTTGCCGGGTATTACGGCAGCATGGCGGGCTACGATATGTTCGGGACCGCCCGCCTGAATCTTGTAGGCTGGCAGATCAAGCGGGGAGATGTCTCCCGGACCGACAGCGGTACCAATATCGATCTGTGGTTCGGCGGCGACCGCTTCGATCCGGGGCGTTTCTCCATTCCGGACGAAGGATAATTATGGCAGATCGAGAAAGCCCTTTCCCGCGGTTCTCCGAAAGTATCATTCAAACCGATACAGATTTGCGGATAACCTATATGAACGATGCAGCCCGAGCGCTTTTTGGTTGGAGCCTCGAGGAACTGCGGGGGGAGACACTCGACATCTTCTGGGTGGAGGAAGCCGGGCAAGAAATACGACGGCAGATCTATTCAGAACTCAAAAAGACTGGCCGGTTCAGTACCCAGGCTGTCAATCGCAGGAAAGACGGGGCTCACTTCGTCTGTGAGTTCGTCATTCATCCGGTACGTGATCTTCACGGCGGGATTACCGGCTACATGGCCCTTCAAAGAGATGTTACCACGCAGGTGGAGGTCGAAAAGCGGCTGAAGGAATCGGGAGAGAGGTTTCGCACCTTTTTTGAAAAAAATCCCTCGCTGATGGCGGAGCTGGTGCAAAGCGGAACTGTCAGCCTAAGCGAACTGGGGGTGAGGGACAAGGACGGAACGCTTTTATCAGGACTCATTGGCGGCGATGTTATCGAAGTAGAGGGGAAAAAAGCCTTCCTTTCGGTGTTGGCGGATATCAGCGAAGAAAAACGCCTCCAGGCCGAGCTGCAGAAAAACCGGGACTATCTGACCGCTGTCTTTTCCAGCATTCAGGACGGAATCAGTGTGCTCGACAAAGAGATGCGGATTCAGTTCACGAATTCCACAATGGAAAGGTGGTATCCCGAGGCGGTACCCTTCGAAGGGAAACACTGTTACCGGGTATACCATGGTCGAGAAGCCGTCTGCGAGAGCTGTCCTGTAGTGCGCTCTCTCGAGAGCGGGAAGACAGAGAGCAATATCCAACGGGTTGATTCCGGGAAAAAGTCCGGGTGGATAGAACTCTTTGCCTATCCCATATCGGATTCGGATACCGGAGAGGTGACGGGGGTCGTGGAGTTTGTCCGCGACATTACCGAGCGAAAGCGGGCGGAAAAGCTTCTCGAAGAGAGCCGGGAAGAGTTTGTATCCCTGGTTCAGAATGCAAGCAGCGTTGTTCTCAAACTCGATAAAGAGGGGAAGATTACCTTCTTCAACCGGTTTGGAGAGGAGTTTTTCGGCTACTCTGTCAGCGAGATCATCGGAAAGAAGGCGGTCGAGACAATCATCCCGGCAACAGATACCGCCGGAAAGGATATGGCCGCCTTTATCAAGCAGGTCATCGAGGATCCGGAGACAAACCGTACCAGCAGAAACGAGAATGTCCGCAAGAACGGTGAGCGGGTGTGGGTGGCTTGGACAAACAGTCCTCTGTACACCTCGGAGGGGGAGCTGGCCGGGGTGCTCTGCATCGGAAACGACATCTCCGATGTCAAGAAGATGCAGGAGAAGCTCAAAGACACCAATCAGCAGCTGGCCCAAGCCACCGCAGAGGCCCAGCAGATGGCGCGGCAGGCGGAGGAGGCAAATAGGGCCAAGTCGGATTTTCTTGCCAATATGAGCCATGAACTTCGGACGCCGCTGAACGGAATCATCGGGTTTACGGACTTGCTGCTTCAGAGCGAGCTCGAGGGCGCCCAGCTCACCTATATGCAGAGCGTCAACTCGTCGGCGGAAGCGCTGATGTCCATCATCAACGACATCCTCGACTTCTCCAAGATTGAATCAGGGAAACTCGACCTGGAAACCGAGTCCACCGATCTGATCGAGCTCCTCGAAGAATCTTCGGAAGTAATCAAGTACAAGGCACATGAAAGCGGTCTCGAATTGCTTCTGGACCTCGATCCCGATTTGCCGAGGATGGTTCTGGTCGACCCGACCAGGCTCAAACAAGTGATCACCAACCTCTTGAGCAATGCGGTGAAATTTACCGAAGAGGGAGAAATCGAACTCTCGGCCCGGCTCGAGACGCTGGAACATGATACTGCAGTAATCCGCTTTTCCGTGCGTGATACGGGAATCGGCATCAGTCCGGATCAGAAAGAAAAGATTTTCGATTCATTTACCCAGGCCGACCCCTCTACGACCCGCAAGTACGGAGGAACCGGACTCGGACTGGCCATTTCCAATCGTCTCCTCGAAAAGATGGGAGACCGTCTTGCTCTGGAAAGCAGCCCCGGCGAAGGGAGTACCTTCAGTTTCCGCCTCGAACTCCGGCTCGATCCTGAAGCCCGGTTGCCGGCCGGGGAATCGGTCGATCTCGAGCGTGTCCTCATTGTAGACGACAATGAAAACAACCGTCGTATACTGACGGACACCTTTGACCATTGGAATATTCGTGCGGAGGCGGTATCGAACGGCATAGAGGCCCTCGAATCCATTCGCAAGCAGGGCCGGTACGATTTGGTTATCCTCGATTATCATATGCCGTATATGAACGGGATTGAGGTTACCCGAAAGATCAGAGACGAACTCGGGCTCCGGCCGGAGGATCAGCCTGTAATTCTGCTCTCGAGTTCTATGGAGGATGAGAGCGAGGAAGAGCAATTCCACAAACTCGATTTTCTTCGCCGTCTTGTCAAGCCGGTCCGTATGGCTGAACTCGAGCAGATAGTCTACGATATTTCCGAAGGCAAACTTCCGGGACTTGTTTCTCCGGCAGTGAAAGGGGAAGCGGGTTCGAGCCCTGAAGCACCGCTTGAAAATGCAGGCCGGGCCGATTTCGACCATAGAGAATTGACGGTGCTCATAGCCGAAGACGACACAACCAATATGCTGCTGGCTGTATCCATCCTCGGGCAAGTGGCACCTCATGCCCGGGTGATAAAAGCGGAAAACGGAGCTGAGGCGGTTGAGCTGTTTAAAAGGGAAGACCCTGATCTGATTCTGATGGATATCCAGATGCCGGTGATGGACGGGTATGCCGCTTCGAGAGAGATCCGCGAACAGGAGGAGCAAAGGCGCCCCGGCGGCACTTCCGGCGGGCCGGAAGTGCCTGCTTTCCATGTTCCCATCATTGCTTTGACCGCCGGCGTTCTCAAAGGGGAGCGTGAACGCTGCCTGGATGCCGGTATGGATGATTACATCAGCAAACCGGTGGCGGCCGGTGTTTTAAAAGAGGGGTTCCGCAAATGGTGTTCCTCACCGGAAGGGGAGGGGACACCGGCAGGTAAGGAGGCACCGGCAGGGGAAAAAGAGAACCCGCGGCCGGATGAAACCAGGCTGGAAACGGAAACCTCCGGGCATTTTGACCGAAGGCTTTTTCTCGAGCGTCTCGATAATGATCATGCTGTCTATAATGAGATGGGAACCGTCTTTCAGCTGGAAATGCCGGACAAGTTTGAGGATCTCGAAGAAGCGCTGCAGAAGAGGGATTTGGAGCGTGTTCGGCGGGCGGCCCACAAGATCGCCGGGACTTCGGGTACGATGTGTATGAATGAACTTTCCTCGCAGGCAAAAGAGATAGAGAAAATTGCGGTCGAAGAAGGAGATCTCGAACAACTACGAGGTCTTTTTGAAAAGCTCAAAATCGAGCTTGATCAGGTGCTTCGGCTGCTTGAGTCCTAAAGCGAATCCTGCCGGTGAACCGTTGATATCCGACGATCAGGTTTCTCAGTACTATGCCTCCTGCAGCCTTTGTCCGCGGTTGTGCCGTGTGGACAGGAGGTCCGCCGTTTCCTCCGGAGAGGGCGGGCCTGGTTTCTGCGGAGAAAACCAAGAGGTCCGGGCAGCGGTCGCGGTTCTCCACGGCGGAGAAGAGCCTCCGGTCAGCGGCGGCCTTTCCCCGGATGCCGCGCCCGGTGGCGAGAGTAACGGGGGTGCGGGGGGAGCCGGCGCGGTGTTCTTCTCCGGTTGTTCGGTGGGCTGCCCCTACTGTCAGAATTATCAGATTAGTCAGGAGGGGGCCGGCCGGACGGTGGGGATCGAAGAGCTTGCCCGCATCTACTTGATGCTCCAGCGCGCCGGGGCGGTAAGTCTCGATCTGGTAACCCCTACACACTTTACCCCTTCGGTTGTCAAAGCCCTTCATAGTGCCCGAGCCGGCCTGGATGGGGTGTGTCTCGAGCTGCCTGTGGTGTGGAATTCATCGGCCTACGAGTTTCCGAGCACCCTCGCTTTGGCGGACCCGGAGGTTTCGATATATCTCCCGGACCTGAAAACCCTTGACGGCGAACTGTCCGCCCGGCTTTACCGGGCCCCCGATTACCCCGGCCGTGCAGAAAGGGCCCTGTTGTACATGATGGAACAGAAACCGCTGAGATGGACCGAAGGAAAGGCGGAAAGTCTTCGGTCGGGGGTGATTATCCGGCACATGGTGCTGCCCGGCATGTTGGAGTCCACCCGGGGGGTACTCGAATGGTTCTCCCGGCACGGCCGCGGGCGGGCGCTGCTCTCGCTTTTGTTTCAGTACACTCCGGCATACAAAAAGATACCGGAGCGGCCCCTTATTGAACGGGAGTACCGGCAGGTGCTCGATTGGCTTGATGAATATGGGATCGAGGACGGTTTTCTGCAGGAATTCGGAACAGAACAGCGGTGGCTTCCGGATTTCGACCGGAGCAGGCCCTTCCCGGATCCGGATGCCTGGGTACTCTGGCCGGAACCTCTTGATCAGCCGGAAAACCCCCTCAGCCGATGATCGTTCCCTCGAAGGGCTCTTTCCGGAGCAGATGTTTCAGATTCGGAATGTCCCGGCCTGATGCTATAACGAGTTCGATCCCGAGTTCTGCGGCCCGTTTGGTGGCAACCGGGTCGAAAGGGAGGTTGCTTCCGGGGTTCCAGGTGTCCCCCACCAGGGAGCGGAGTTCATTCCATTCGAGGCGGTCCAGGGGCCGGGCTTCGGGATCGATTTTCGGATCGGCCGAATATACCTTTGCAATATTCGAAAGATTGATGACCCGGGAAACCTCCAGCCGCTCTGCAAGAATAACCGCATCGTAGTCGGAAGAAAATCCCGGCTTCCAACCGGCACCGACCAGGACCCGGCCCTGAAACCCGAGTTCGGCAGTGGGATCGGTAACTACCGGATCAAAACAAAGGTCCGCCAGAAGACTGCGAATGAGTTCGGCGTTGAGGCGGGTCGCCGCTATTCCTATGCGGTCGAGGTTGTCGTGTTCCACCGATTCTTTTTTTTGCAGAGCGCGGTAGGCATTCTGGTACTGCCGGGCGGGAGCGCCGCCGCCGATAACCAGGACAATCCGACGGGAGGCATCTTCAAAAAGATATTCCCGCAGGGCACCGAGAAAATCGGTTAAGAATTCGGTATCCACCGTTTCGGGTGCAACGATCGATCCGCCGACCGAAAGAACCTGAATAGATTCCATTTTTTCTCCTTTTCCCTCAACATCATGCACATTTTTTTGTATAGTATCCATAGGAGGATTGGGGATGATCATTGATCTTACCGATGCACTCCAGGGATGGCAATACGATCCCGAGCATTCTGTTCGTATTGTTCGCGCCGGTGATGGACGGAAGGTCATGCAGGTGCGGCTTCCCCTGGGGATAGAACAGTACGAACTCGACGGGAGACCCGACGGCAAACGGCCCTTCGGCCGGGATTCGGTACTCGAGGAATACCAGTACCGCCTGAACGAGTACCGGAGCGAACAGGGAACCGACGAAGGCTTCGAGATTGATGAACATACCTTCAAGATGCTGCAAAACGAGGCAATCCTTTTTTATTACCGCTATCTTCACCTCTATCAGATTGCCGATTATCGCCGGACTACAAGGGACACACAACACAACCTGGACCTGATCTTTCTGGTCGAGCGATTCTATCATGAGGAAAATCGGCTGGAGGTGTTGCAGTACAAACCGTATATTCTTCGAATGAATGCCCTGGCCCGGGCCATGATGTCCATGAATCGGCAGGTGAAGGAGACGGCCGTCCAGATTCTCGAGGCCGCTATCGATCAAATCGATGCTATGGAAGAGATAGAAACCCCTGCATTCAAGTTTGAACGGATGCGTTCTCTCTACTCACTGAGAAACATGCTCGACGAGGTCCAAGATAAACCGCTCAGCGAATCGGACGAGCTCAGCCAATCCCTTCAGGAAGCACTGGAAGAAGAAAATTACGAATTGGCGGCACAGCTCAGGGACAAAATTCGGGAGCTCGATACCGAATCGAAGAAATCATCCGAATCGAGTTTTTCCGTCGACAACAAAGGACCCTCCGATTTCGGTTTATCGGGGTGGGGACCTGCAGAATCCGGAGAGACCCCTTAGAATTCGGCCTTGTGGGCGTTTTTTTTCGTCATTTCTTTCCCGTTGATGTGCCCTTCGCTTTCAGGTACAATGCAGCTCGTCTCCTTGTGGTAGGAGAAAAGAACTTCGATCAATACGAATCTGGAAATGTTTCAGGCTGTATCAAGAAAGTTCCTCAACCTCTTTTCCCGTAAGCCCCGACTGTCTCCCGAGGATATCTCCTGGGAGCGGTGGGAAACCTCCCGTTTCAGCGGCAAGGACCAGCGCTTCGAAGAGGCCGAGGGAGCCGATTACCGAGCTTATTACGATCCGCCGGTTTTTAGACTGGAACTCGACCGGGAGTACCAGTTTGCCTGGGTTGTCGACAGATGGTACCGGTATCGGGATTTTGTTCTTGATGCAGAAATTCGCTTCGATACGCATCAGGGGGAATGTGCTTCAGGGTTTCTTCTCCGCTATCTCGACGACGGGAATTACTATGCCTTTTTGGTTTCGAACCAAGGCAGGTTCAGATTTGATGTCGTTATGAACGGCACCCTTTATCCGCTTATCGGCTGGACGGAAACAGAACCTGTTTCAAGGGGCGATACCGGCAGCGACGAACAGAAAGAACAGAATGAACAGAAAGACAGGCAGCTCGTGAACATGCGTATCGTTTTGCGCGGAAACCGCTGTTTTTTTGCCGCTGACGACCAGTGGCTTGCGGAACTGGAAGACGACAGTCTGGATGCCGGGCGCATCGCCTTTGCAGGACAGAATTACGGTGAAGGAGAGGGCGCCGGCTTTACACTTCAGAGAATTCTGCTGGAATCGAGACCGGTGGAAGTGGAAGCGGAATACCAGAGGATGATACAGTTCGCTGGAGACCCTTCCCGCCGGATTATCCTGGCCCGCAGCCTCTTGGCCGGCGGACAAAGCGTTTCGGCGGCGGTGCAGCTGAAAAAGGCTTTTGCCGAGCAGGAACCTGCAGCCGGAGAGGCTTTTCTTCTTGCCGAGGCCCTCTTTCGCAGCGGGCTCTATTCGGAGGCCCTTCAAGCAGCGGATCTCTGTCTGAAAAAGGATCCCGATTATCAGGATGCGAAGATCGAAAAGGCGAATCTTCTCTATTTGCTGAACCGATTCGAGGACCTTTCGGGCTTTTTTGCCGAGAATGAAGAGCTTTCGAGAGGCAACCCGCTGATGGCGAATCTGCGGGGTAACAATGCGTTTGCTCTCGGCCGGTACGAGGAGGCTGCCCGGTGGTATGAGCTCGCTCAGGCTCCGGAGGAGGCGAACGAGCTCCCTTCCGGTTTTTCGGTTTCCGTCTTTTCCGAGAACGAGGGGGGTGCGTTGATTCGTATCGGCCGGAGGCAGGAGGCGCTCGAGGCCTATCTTCGTGCGGCACAGGGATACTTTACCAGTCAGAACTACCAGGACCTCAGGACGCTTCTGACGAAGATCGAGCAGGTTGACCGGGGAGATCCCCGGGCTGCGGCGGTTCGGGGCAAGATTGCCTTTCTTGATGGTGAATATCGAAGTGCAAGAGAGGACTTGGCAAAGGGGGTCGAACTGGCGGATGCCGCTTCCGCTTATCTTCTCGGTCTTATCGAGGAACAGACAGGACACCGCCGGGAGGCGGATTTCCGGTACGTACAGGCAACACAACTCGACCCGGAAGAGAGCTTGTACTTCTACCGCTTGGCCGAGCTCCGTTTCGGGGAGAAATCCGCTGAATTCCGGGAACCCCTCGAACAGGCGCGGAAACTCTCTCCTGAAGACCCCTGGGTTCTGAATCTCATCGGTCAGGATGAATACCGCCGGGGTTCGCTGCTGAATGCTCTCGAGGCCTTCCGGACCGCCTGGAACCATGTTTGTGCTGCCGGGCCGGGATCTGCTTTACCGGGACGTGAGGATGTTACCGATATTTTGATCAATTATACGGCCCTCATGGCGGAGAACGCTTCCGGCGAACAGGCTCTGCAGATAGTAGACGCTTACCTGCTGAAGGCGGAGGCTGCCGTACAGGAGGCGCAGGAGGAAGGGGAGGAAGATCAGGAAGCATGTGAGCTTGCCGAGGATCTGATCATCGATCCGATCCGTCTTTTAAACCACCGCGGCAACCTTCTTGCCGATCGGAATGAACTGGAACGGGCGCTCAGCAGTTACGAATCTGCCATCCGGCGCAACCCGGCGGACCCACTCACCCTCGAGAACTGCGCTGCAGTCTGTCTCCGGCTCGATCGTTACAGCCGGGCGGAAGAATGTTTGGCCGTTCTTCTGAGTGACGAACGCGCTCTTGAGGCCGCAGCGTCGGTCTACCGGCTGACCGGCGATCTTGCCTTTCTCAAGGGCGAGGTGCGAAGGGCGGAGACAGCCTATAACC
>JAIPGG010000124.1 GCA_021736255.1 Spirochaetales bacterium
GACCCGGTATTTTATGAACGGTGTATTTATCGAGAAGCCTGAAGCTAACCTGATCATGGTGGCAACAGACGGGCGAAGGCTTTCCTATATCGAAAGGCCGATCGACATCGGAATGACCGAACTTCCCGGTTCCATCGTTCCGCCGAAGGTTTTGACCCTCGTTCGAAAACTCGCCTCAGGCGAGGGAAATGTCCAGACTGCGGTAACCGAAAAGAATATCTTTTTCCGCTTCGACAATAGAAAGCTCTTTTCCGCTCTCATCGAGGGACAGTTTCCAAACTACCGCCGGGTCATTCCCGACAATCAGACCAACTCCGTTACCGTGGGGAAGGATGATCTCGAGACCGCCCTCAAGAGAGTAGCCCTGCTGGTCGAACAGAAATCCAAGCGAATCTATCTCTCGGTAAACGGGGATGTGCTCAGGATCAATTCTGAAGATTCGGAGATCGGGAAGGCGAGCGAAGAGATTCCCTGTACCTACGGCGGGGAAGAGACGACCTTTGCCTTGAACTACCAGTATCTTATGGATCCGCTTCGGGTTATGGACGAAAAGACAATCCGTCTCCGTTTTACCGAACCCTCGAAGGCAATGACCCTCGAAGGAGAAAGTGAAGGGGATTTCTTTCACATCATCATGCCGATGCAGGTCGACTAAGCGATTGATTCTCGATTCGGTCAGAGTCTACCGATTTCGAAATCTCGCAGACGGAATCATCCGCCTGAATGCTCCCGAGGTCTTTCTGGTAGGAACGAACGGAGAGGGGAAGACCAATCTGCTCGAGGCCGTTTACCTTCTCAGTTACGGCTCATCGTTTCGAACAAGAAAAGACCGGGAACTCGTTCGGGGCGGGAAGGGAGAGGCCTCCCTCTCTGGTGAGTTTTTCGAAGAGTTGACGGGAGAGGACGGCAAGCAGATCCCGGATACCGCCTCGATTCCTCGGAACGTGAAGGTGATTCTCTCTGCAGGCGAAAGGGAGAGGAAGAAGAAGATCGAGGTGGACGGATCCTCTCTCACAGACCGCAGATCGCTTCTTGAGCAGACACCCTGCATCGTTTTCAGTCACGAAGATATCGAAACCGTTCAGGGACCTCCCGAGGCCCGGCGGAACTTCTTCGATCAGACCATCAGCCTGGTGGACCTGGATTACCTCGACCTCTTGCGCCGCTACCGGAAAATACTTCGAAGCAGAAATCACTTGCTCCGGGAGAAGGAGGGCAGGGGAATAGAGCTCTACGACGAACAGCTTATCAGCGCCGGGAGAGAATTGGTTGACAGGAGAACCCGAACGGTAGAGGATTTTAACAAGACCCTCGGCCCCCTCTTTACGGAGATATCGAATTTGGATGAACCGGTCCGCGTCGAGTACCGCCCTTCCTGGCGGGAAACGGAATCCCTGGAAAAGGCGGCCGCAGCTCTGGAGGAAGCGAGAGAGAGAGATATCGTGATGAAGACCACTACAACCGGCCCCCACCGCGACCGATACAGCCTGCGCCTTGGCTCGAACGCCTTTCTGCCCCGGGCCTCCACCGGGCAGATCCGGCTCATGTCGCTGGTAATCAAGACCGCTCAGGCCCGCTTTGTAACCAAGAAGCGGGACCGCCTGCCGATACTCCTTTTGGACGATGTGCTCTTGGAACTCGACCGGGGCCGGCGGGAAGCCTTTCTCGAACGGATTCCCGCCTACCAGCAGGCGATTTTTACCTTTCTTCCCGGTGAACCCTACGAGCGCTACCGGAAGGAATCGACCCGGGTTTACCGCGTCGAGGCTGGCTCCTTTACCGAGGAGGAAACAACCGTGGAAGGAAAAAAGCATGCATAAGGCAGGAGACCTCCTCTCCGGGTTTTTCGACTCCATCGACCCCGACCGGCTCGGGAGCTTTCGAAAGTTCTACACCATCTGGAAAGGTATACTCGGAGAACGCCTTGCCGCCCACACGAAGATCATCGATACCCTTCACGGCACCCTCCTGGTAGCAGTCGATCACCCCGCATGGTCGCAGACGTTGCAGATGAAACAGGACCAAATCCTCCGCCGAATACAAAGCGAGGTACCCGAACTCGAAATCAACAGCATCCGTATCCGAATCGGCCGCCCGGAAGATTTTAATCATTCGGATTTCGGCGTCTTTCCGGATACGGCGGATGAGCCCTCCGATGATGAGAAAGGGGCTGAGGGCGAAGGTGAAGACGAGGCCGCTGCAGCCGCCGGCCCCGAGCAGGCGGACAATCAGGCGGACGGGCAAGCCGCCCGCGAGGCCGCCGAGGAAAAACAGCGGATGGAACAGGCCCTCAAAAGGCTCAAAAAACATCTCGGCAAAAAAAAGGAGTAGAAACCCGGGCTTTGCAGGGAAAGCTTCGGCAGGTCACCTTGACAGGTGCTTTTTCTTATCGATATACTTCAGCCTACATTTGAGACAAGATACCGGTACACTCGTGACTGTACCTTCCAAACCGTCATAATTGCTTTTTTGGCATAGAGATAAAGGAGAACCTGCAGATGAAGCGCACATACCAGCCCAGCAGGGTAAAACGGAACAGAAAGTTCGGCTTTCGCGCCCGCATGAAGACCCGCGGCGGCCGGATGGTCCTCAAACGGAGACGGCAGCGTGGCAGAAAGAAGCTCACCGTTTCCGACGAAAAGAAGCCTTACTAAGCGGCAGCGACTCGGGAAAGGAGCGGAAATTGATCGGGTGTTCCGAAACGGAAAACGGGTTTCCACACGGGGGGCACGCCTCATTTTTCTGCGGAACCGCCTTCCATACAACCGGTATGCCGTATCACCGGCCCGGAACTATGGGACTGCAGTCGAACGAAACCGGGTACGCCGTCGGATCCGCGAGATCATCAGAAATCAGCAGCATCGTATAGAACCCGGTTTCGACCTTGTTTTCATCCTTTATCCCGATTCCTATACCTTTCAAGACCGGCACCGGCAGGTGATCGGTCTGTTTCGTCGGGCGGGTATCCGGGCAGCACAAGAGGAAAACCCGGCGGCGGAAACCAAACAGGATCATCCAGGAGAACTGAATGGATAAACAGACAGTAATAGCAGTTGTTCTCTCGGTCATCGTTATTACCGTGGGATTCATGATTCAAGGAGCCCTCTTTCCCCCGGAAGAACAGGCCGTTCAGCAGAGCCAGACCGCAGAAGGCGCCCAGACCGGGACCGCCGCCGACGGATCACAAGGATCGCAAGGAACACAAACAGACCGGACCGGGCAGACAAGCGGGACCACCGCAGACCAGGGCCAGGCAGCAGCAGAGGGCACCGAACGGACCGCGCCTGCCTATCAGGGACCGGTCAAACCGGTAGCCGCCCAAGGACTCACCGAACGGACAATCAGCACCGACGATTTCCCCGAGAAGCTTGCCCTGATGGAAGTCATCTTTACCACCCGCGGGGGGGACGTAACCTCCATCCGCCTCAAGGACCATGTGGATGAGGGCGAACCCGTAGAGATGGTCAAGAATTACGATACCGACTACAACGCCTTTACCATCCACTTCGGAGATCACGAAGTACCTGCGGTAAACGCCCTCTTCGATTTCCGCAGGGTGGATCAGCACACCTACGAGTTCACCCGGGACTTCGCCGTAAGCTCCGGCGGCCGGGAGATCCCCTTCACCCTCAAGAAAACCTACTCCTTCGTACCCGATGAATACATGTTCGAGGTTGAAATAAGCATAGAGAACAGCGTCAATGAATATCCGCCTCTCGATTTCAACGGAATCGCTTACACCCTCGGCTACGGCCCCCAGATCGGGCCCAGCTTCGACGACCTCAGCGGAGGACTCGGACCCCAGGGCGAATATCGAAAGTACATCACCTACGACGGAGACGACAAAGAAGAACACAAAGCCGACAAAGAGGGGACCATCACCCTCGAGCAGCGCTTCAACTGGAGCGCGCTGGCAAGCAAATACTTCACCGTCATCGCCATCCCCGATGCTACCCCCTACGACCTCACCTTCTCGACCCTGCCCAAGCAAGGGGTAAAATCAGTATCGGAGATGTACCTCAGCAGGCCTCTGATCAAGAGCTCGAGAAACACCGACACCTTCCGATTCTATGTCGGCTCCAAAGAGACCAACGTCCTCCAGATGTACAACGACGAACGGAAAAACAGCTTCGGCTTGCGGGACATGGAAATGGAAGAAGTCGTCGACACCAGGCGGCTGTTAGGATGGATGCAGAACATCCTCAAGTTCCTTTTGGAAACCTATTACGGCCTCATCCCCAACTACGGGGTGGCCATCATTCTGCTCACCATCACCATCAAGATCATCCTCTTCCCCCTTACCCGGAAGACCTACGAGTCCACCAGCAGAATGCAGGGACTCCAGCCGAAGATCCAGGAACTCAGGGAAAAGTACAAAGACAATCCCCAGAAGATGAACAAGGAACTCGGCGCCCTCTACAAGCGGGAAGGAGTCAATCCGCTCGGCGGTTGTCTGCCCATGGTGTTTCAGATACCCGTGTTCATCGCCCTCTACGGGCTGCTTACCACGCACTTCAAACTGAGGGGTGCGGACTTCCTCGCACCGTGGATTACTGACCTCTCGGCCCCCGAGTCGATCATCGACTTTCAGGGATTTACCGTGCCGCTGCTCGGCTGGGAAGCCCTTCGGCTCCTGCCGTTCCTGTTCGTCGGCACCCAGCTCCTCATGACCAAGTTTACCCAGAACCCATCGTCCGGATCTCAGGGACAGATGAAATTCATGACCTATGGTCTGCCCCTCATATTCTTCTTTATATTGTATAACATGCCCTCCGGACTCCTGTTGTACTGGACCGGAACCAACCTGTTTACCGCCGTACAGCAGATGGTCACCAATAAGCTCAAAGAGAAGCGGAAACAACAGGGAGGCGAGGAAAAATGACCTCCCTCCACCGGCGCCCCGGCTCACGTCGCAGCCCTGGCAGCCTAGGAAGCCCTGGCCGCATAGCCGGCCCCGGGCGCCCCGGCCGCTCGGGCAGCCCCGGCAGCCCCGGCCGCCCAGGCATCATAGGCAGCCCAGGCCGCACAGACCACTCGGCCCGCTCAGCCGGCCGCTCCCGGCGCCAAGCCGGCGGCCCCAACCCTCGCCGCAGCCGGCCGGACCCGTCCCTCCGCATCCACAGGCACGACCACACTAACCAGGAGACTGATTATGATAAGAGAATTCGAAGGAAAAACAGAGAAGGAGGCCATCGACCAGGCAGTCGTTGATCTCGGCCTCGAACGGGACGAGTTCGACGTGGAAATCGTCGAATCCGAAGGCGGTTTCCTCTTCAAAAAAGGCAAAGTAAAAATCCGCGTCCACGTAAGCGACGAGGAATACCAACCCCTGCTCGAACCCGAAGGCGACTTCGAACAGGAAGTAGCAACCTACATCGAAACCCTCATCACCAAGATGGGATATTCCGGCCGGGTAAGCGTCCTCAAACGGGAAGACGGCAAGATCGTCTTCGACATCGAATCCCGCGACACCGGCGTCCTGATCGGCCGCAAAGGCAGGAACCTCGACGCCATCCAGCTTTTAGCCAACGTCTACGCAGGCAACCGCACCAAAGACCGGGTCCGGGTAGTCGTCGATGCCGAAAACTACCGTACCCGCCGGGAAGAGAGCCTGGTCCGCCTCGCCCACAAAACCGCCGACCAGGTCCGCCGCAGCCGATCGAGTACGCTGCTCGAGCCCATG
>JAIPGG010000125.1 GCA_021736255.1 Spirochaetales bacterium
CATGAAAAAACTTCTATTAGCGCCTGTTTTGATACTCGTTGTACTGTTCCTCTTTTCCTGTGCAACCGAACCCGAAACCACCGAAGAGGAAACAACACAAAAAACCGCCGCCGAAGAAAAACAACCCGAAAAGGAAGACGAAACCTACGGCACAACCCAAGAGCAGCCGCAAATGGACCGTGAATTGCTGGACTCTGCACAATCTGCTCTCGACAGGGCCGAATCAGTCGGAGCCAAGCGATACGCCGCCGATCTCTACCGGCAGGCGGCAGATGAGTTGAAAGAGGCTCGATCCCTCGCCGACTCCGAACCCGAAAAGGCCGAAGCGCTCGCCCGTTCCGCGCAGGAAAAGGCGCAGCAGGCCTACGACAAATCAGTGGACGCCGCCTACAGCGCCTACACCCGCCGGCTCAACGGGCTTGCCCAAAAACTCCGGGATATAGAAGCCGAAAAGTACGAACCGGAAAAGATAGAAGAGTTCCGCCGGCGCTACGAAGAACTGAAAACCACCTATAACGCCGGAAAAATGCCGGAAGCCAAAAAGCTCGCCGACTCCCTAGTTACCGATATGAGCAACTTCCACGATAAACTCTCCGAGCAGATCCGCTGGGTCAAGATACTCAAACGGGACACCGAACTCTACTTCGAAGACGCCGAACGAAAAGAATCCTTCAAATGGGCACCCGAAAAGCTCGACCAGGCGAACATGGCCTACTTCGACGGAATCGAAGCCTTCGAAGACAACGACCTCGACCGCGCCGAAGAGCTGTTCGGCACATCGAAGAAACTCGCCCTCGACGCCATCCGGCTGGCCGACGAACGCCGGGCCAAAAGCCGCTCCCGGGCAGCCATGCTGGAAGTCAAAAAAGCCATCGAACGGGCCTCGGGCTACGGCCTGCAGACCGAAGAGGGAGAGGTGCTCGAAGCCCAGCCCTGGTCCGGCGATGAGTACCTTACCGAAGAAGACCTGCAAGACGGGGACACGGAAGTCCAAGGAGAAATCTCCAGCCGCAACCTCCTCGATGAAGCAAAACGCACCTGGCAGATGGGCGTCGAAGAACGCAGAAAAGGCAACCACCAGAAAGCCCTCGAGTACTTCGAAGAGGCCCGTTCCTACGTCGAGGCCTACGAGAAAAATGCCGTGTGGAAGGTATATACCGTAAAAAAACGGGCAAGTCAGCACGATTGCCTGTGGAGGATCTCTCAGGAGGTCTACGGGGACCCCCTGCTCTGGCCGAAGATATGGCGCAGAAACCGGGAAAAGATTCAAGACCCCGATGTAATACTCCCAGGATGGAAATTGATCATCCCGCCGAAATAACGGCGCAGTCTTTTCCGGAGCGGGGGGGCGCCCCCGCATTCCATAGCCGCTTTCTCCGCACCGCTCTTCCGGCTCCGTTCCTTCACTCCGCCGGGCGGTGCGGGCGGCTATTCCATTCCCCCCTTCGCCGGCCCGGACAATGAGCTCTCCCCTCCAAAATCTGCAAGCACCCGGCAACAGACATCCACTGCCTTGACACTCCCCGCAGGCGGTCATAGGATGAAGCCGATTCGGGTTCGAATCCCCCGGATCTCTATTCCGGAAAAGGAGCAGCACATGAACAGCACAATTCCCGCCCCGGGGGTCGCAGTTCTCGGATGCGGTACCGTCGGCGGCGCTACGGCACAGCTTCTCTACTCAGACGAAGCCCTCATTCAGGAGCGGTCGGGCATTCCCGTCCGCCTCAAATACATCGTAGATCTAGACTTTTCCCACGCCCGAAGCCTCGGACTGCCCGAGTCCACCTTCACTTCCGACCTGAACGCGGTCCTCGCCGATCCGGAGGTAGGTATCGTGGTGGAAACCGTCGGCGGGCTCACCACGGCAAAGGACTTCTTCGAGAAGGCCCTCAAGGCCGGCAAACATGTAGTAACCGCCAACAAGGCCCTTCTGGCCCACCACGGCCCCGAACTCATGGCCGTCGCCCGGGAGAACGGTACCGCCCTATCCTTCGAGGCCAGCTGCGGAGGCGGTATACCGGTCATCCGGGCGCTCACCGACGGCCTGCTGGCCAACCGAATCGACGCGCTGTACGGGATCCTCAACGGGACCTGCAATTTCATCCTCACCGAGATGGCGGAGAAGGGCAAACAGTACGAAGACGCCCTCGCCGACGCCCAGGCCGACGGCCTTGCCGAGGCCGACCCCACCCTGGACGTCTCGGGAATGGACACCGCCCACAAGATCACCATCATGGCGTCCCTTGCCTTCGGCCGGCGCTTCGACCTCGAATCGGTACCGGTGGAGGGAATCGACACCCTCGACCTGATGGACGTCAAGTTCGGAGCTGAACTCGGCTATGTAGCAAAGCTCCTCGCCGTAGCAGAGCGGAAGAGCGACGGCTTCAGCCTCCGGGTGCGGCCCGCCTTCATCTCCACCGAGCATCCCTTGGCATGGATTCGGGGCCCCTTCAACGCAGCGAGCATCTACGGCCACCGGGTGGGCCACACCATGTACTACGGCCGGGGAGCAGGCGGCTCTCCCACGGCATCGGCGGTGGCGGCCGACATCATCTCCGCCGCCCACGGCATCGACGGAACGCGCTTTCACACCCTCGGACTGTACCAGGACCGGAACAAACCGGAAAAGCAGCTGCCTGCAGGCGCCATTACCGGGCGCTACTACATCAGGGCAATGGTCTTCGACCGCCCCGGAGTCCTCGGAACCATCTCCTCCATCCTCGGAAACCACAACATCAGCATCTCCTCCTTTCTGCAGAAGGAACCCCCCGAAGCAGGAGACGGCGGACGGAGCCTGCCCATCGTCATTACCACCCATAAAACCCGGGAAGAAGACCTCAACGGCGCATTGGAAGAGGTCAACAAACTGGAGATCGTGGACGGTTCCTGCACGATGATCAATATCGTCGACGAACGTCCCGAAAATCTCTCCTGACCAAGGAAGGAACCTATGAACTTCATCACCCACACGGTTCGCCCGAATATCCCCGAGAACCTCAAACCCCTCGAAGAGATAGCAAACAATCTCTGGCTCAGCTGGAACTACGACGCCATCTCGCTCTTTATCCGCCTCGATTATGATGCATGGCTTCATTCGGAACAGAATCCGGCAAAGCTCCTCGGCATGGTTTCCCAGGAGCGGCTGGAAGAGATGGCCGGCGACGACTCATACCTTGCGGCAGTCGGGCGGGTCTACGAACAATTCCAGAACTACCTCAACCGGGAAACCTGGTACCAGGGTGATCACAAAGAGGTTATCGCCTATTTTTCCATGGAATACGGCCTCGATGTGAGCCTGCCGATCTACTCCGGCGGACTCGGCATCCTCTCGGGCGACCACATGAAAACCAGCTCCGATCTGGGCCTCCCGCTGGTGGGAGTGGGGCTCTTGTACCGTCAGGGCTATTTCCAGCAGTATCTCAACGCCGACGGCTATCAGCAGGAATCCTATCCCGAAAACGACTGGTACACCATGCCGGTACGCCTGCTTCGCGCAGAGAGCGAGGAGCCCTATAAAATCAGCGTGGAAATGGCAGATCAAACGGTCATAGCCCAGCTCTGGGAGGCCCGGGTGGGCAGATCATCGTTGTACCTGCTCGATACCAACATCGACGAGAACACCCCGGAAAACCGGGAGATCACCGCCACCCTCTACGGGGGCAATAAAGAGACGCGGATCAAACAAGAAATCCTGTTGGGCATCGGCGGGATCCGGGCACTGGAAGCTCTGGACATGCGCCCTGCGGCAACCCACATGAACGAGGGGCATTCGGCCTTTCTCGCCATCGAACGGATCCGGGTCCTCATGCGCGAACAAAAGATGAGCTTCTCCGAGGCAAGCCAGGCGGTCTGGCCGACGAACATCTTCACCACCCACACCCCCGTCCCGGCGGGCAACGAACGCTTCGACATCGACCTGACCAAACATTACTTCGGCCGGGTAGCACAGGAGCTCGGCATCTCCTGGGAGGATTTTCTTGCCCTCGGCAGGGAAAACCCCGCAGATCCCCACGAGCCCTTCTGCATGACCGTCCTCGCCCTCAAACTCTCCGCCTACAACAACGCGGTCAGCCTGCTCCACGGCCATGTCTCCCGGGACATGTGGAAGCAGATATGGCACGGCCTGCCCATTTCGGAGATCCCCATCTCCGCAATTACCAACGGGGTGCACCCGCGGACCTGGATCTCGCACAGCATGCTCGATCTCATCGACCGCTACTTCGGCCCCCGCTTTCAGGAAGAGCCGACAAAATTCGATGTATGGGACCGGATGAGCCGTATCTCCGACGAGGAACTGTGGCGCACCCATGAACGCCGCAGGGAAAGAATGGTCGCCTTTGTACGGGACCGCCTCAAAACCCAGCTCACCTCCCGTGGCGCAACCGACTCGCAGGTCTCCCACGCCGAAGACGTGCTCTCTCCCTACACCCTCACAATCAGCTTCGCCCGGCGCTTTGCCACCTACAAGCGGGCCACCCTGCTCTTTCGGGATCCCGACCGGCTCATCAAGCTGCTCTCGGATCCGGAACGCCCCATTCAGCTCATATTCGCCGGCAAAGCCCATCCCCACGACAAACCCGGAAAGGAGCTCATCCGCGATATCATTCACTTCGCCGCTCAACCCGAGGTACGCAGCCGGATTGTTTTCCTCGAGAACTACGATATGACCATGTCCCGCTACCTCATCTCCGGCAGCGACCTCTGGATGAACACCCCTCGGCGTCCCCTGGAAGCCAGCGGCACCAGCGGAATGAAGGCCGCCATAAACGGGGTGCTCAATGTTTCGGTTCTCGACGGCTGGTGGGACGAGGCATATACCCCGGAGATCGGCTGGGCCATCGGCAGCGGAGAGGAATACGAAGACCACGAGCTCCACGACGAGATAGAGAGCAAGGCCCTCTATAACCTTCTCGAACAGGAGATCATTCCCGCCTTCTACAATCGGGGCCGCGACAACCTGCCCAGAGAGTGGATCAGCAGAATGAAGAGCTCGATCAGTAATGTAGGCAAGCAGTTCAGCAGTACCAGGATGCTCATGGAGTACTCCCAGCGTTTCTATTTTCCGGCCCTGGAAAACGCCCGGCGCTTACACGAGGTGGACTACAAGTCCGCCCGTGAACTCAGCAGCTACTTCGAAACAGTCAGATCACAATGGAATGAATTCGAGGTGGTTTCGGTATCCAGCAGCAAGGATGCGCTGATCACCATCGGCGACAAGCTCGATGTGGGCGCGCAGATTCGTCTGCCCGGCGTAAAACCGGACCAGGTTTCGGTAGAACTCTACTACGGCAGGCTCATCACCTCGGCCGGCAGCCAGATACAGGAACCCGAGCGAGTGGAAATGGAACTGAAAAGCAGCTCAGGCGACCTTCACGAGTTTACCGTCACCATTACCTGCCGGATCACCGGCAAGATCGGCTACAGCGTCCGGATCCTGCCCAAGCATCCGGCCCTGGTCCACCCCTTCGTACCGGGCCTCATTAAGTGGTAAAAAGTGGTTCAAAACTGATATGATGTGACCTTCTGTCAAGCCCTATCGCTACTACCTCCTTGTGTTCCGAGGGGAGAAAGAGATAGAGGAATACATGCATCCGGCGATGTACAGACTGATATTCGCGGATTGGTTACCTGCAGTGCAATGTAA
>JAIPGG010000126.1 GCA_021736255.1 Spirochaetales bacterium
TAAAAACGGGCCCAGGCTTCGTGCTGGTCCCGAGGCAGATACCGGGATTCGCTTCGGACATGGCTGTTTTCCTTTTCCACAATCTTTGCGAACTGACTGGTCAGTTCCTCTGTGTCATCAGGCAGCAGAAACTCGAAAAAGGGGCGTGCATGAAGTTCGTCTTTCGAGTAGCCGAACATCCGCTGAAGGGCCCGGTTGGTATACAAAAACCGTCCTTCCGAGTCAAGAATCGCCATTCCCACAGGAGAATTGTCGAAAACGACCTGAAAATGGCGTCCAAAATTGCTCATCAGAAGGCTGCTCCGAGAATTTCATGGGTTTTTCGCTTCACCTCCTCAGGCTGAAGCGGCTTGATAAGGTAGCTTTTTACCCCGAGTTTGAGAACATTGACCACCGTCTCGCGTTTTGAAAGTGCAGAAAGAACCACGATCGGAACCTCGATCTGTTGTTTCTTCAGGTGTTGGAGAACCTCGATGCCGTTCATTTCCGGCATCATCAGATCGAGGAAAACCAGGTCATATTCCTGACTTTCTATCGAATCTACAAAATCCTTCCCGTTCTCGAAGGTAATCACTTCCCATCCGGTCTGTTCGAGATTGGTTTTGAGCATCTCCTGAATAACGAAATCATCGTCGACAATGGCTATACGGGCCTCCCGGTTGAGTTCCGAAACGGAAGAAGCCGATTCTCCTCGTTCCTCGTCGAAACGCATCTGGATTGTTTCTTCCTTTTCTTTTTTCGGAGCAGCCGCGGAGAGAAAGCTGTCCTGTACAACCTTTTGGTCACCCTCGCGAAAATCCTCCGCTTTCTTTCCGAGAAGACTGTCCATTGCCTTTTCGAGACTGGAGTGCACCTCGATATTGGAAAACTGGCTGGACGCTTTGATATGGGAGATCACCACATCCGAGCTGGTCAGCACCTTGATATGTTTCGAGGAAGCCTTGGTACGGTCGATGATGTTCTGGAGCAGTCCGTCGATCTTCCCGGTTTCCTTGTCACTGATTTCTACAGCCGACATCATGACCAGAACCTTCGGTATTTCCACCTGGTAGATGTCCAAAAGTTCGTCGAGTTTATACTTGAGGAGTTCAATCTTTTCCAAATTCAAACCCCGGGCGACTTCGATAAAGATCACCTCTTCGTTGTAATGCGCCTCGATTATACAGGGGGTAGTGTCGATCTCTATCTCGATTCCCAGGAGATCGGAAATCGTCCTGATCAGGCTGTCGATTTTTATCGGTTTGGCGAAAAACTTTTTGACCCCGAAAACAGCAAGCTTTTTGAGCTGCTCTTTTTCTACCCGGGAAGATGCCATGATAACCGGCACCTGTTTGGTGTTCGGGTTTTTGCTCTTTTCCTCGAGCACCTCCAGGCTGCTCTTTCTGGACAGATAAAAATCCATAATGACCAGGTCCGGCATTTCATTCCGCATTTTTATGGTGCCATCGAGACCGTTGATACCGACTACAACTTCGAGCCCATACCCGGCAAGCTTTTTTTGCATGTAATCCCGGAATACCGGAGATTCATCGATAATAAGCACTTTTTTCATGTTTTCGTGCCTCCCTCTTTTCCCTGTTTTCGGCGTTTTTTCATTTCCGGATGAACCCCGGGAGAAGCGTTCTTTTCACTATTCAAGCGGGGATCATACTGTAGAGCCGGTCAACCGGTTCATCCGGATAGCGGCACTGTCCCCTCAGCTCGGAAAACTTTTCCATTGCCTCTCTGTAGCTGTCGTCCGTGGTGTAGGAAAAAATATCCTCTTCTCTCAGTCCCTGCCGGTCTCCGAGGAGCACAACAGGATGGCGGACAACGCCGAGGATCTCGTTTATTCCATATCCTTGTTTCATCATGTAATGGGAGAATGTCAAATTCTCGATAGGCACATGGCTTCCGCCGGGCTGGTAGAGATGTCCAATACCGTCGAGCACCTGCTCGAACGGCCCCTTCGAATAATGAAACACCCGGCTGAGGGGCATGTTGGGATCTATAATCCCCTCTTTGATCAGGGCTTCTCCCATATCACTAATAATCGCATGAAAGTCATGATAGGGGAAGGTAATACGGAAGATCATGACCGCAATGTCGGTGTTCCGGTTGTTCTTGTGCAGAAGCTCAGGGATATCGTAATTGATAATATAAAGGCCGTCTTTCCGCTTGATGTTCTGTCCGTGGATAACACACATATCCTCCTTCGGGACCCAAAGAGAAAAAAGCTGGGAGGGGGTATAATCCAGCAGCCGAAGAGCCTCAAAGGCGCCTACAACCCGGGCCTCTTCGAAGGGCTCGCCGAAATAGTCGGAAAACCGTTTTTTCATCCAGCCGGTAAACGCATCCCTGCCGTGGACAGCAAAGTAGAGCTTCACCGAATAATGGTCCTCGATGATGTGGTTCTGGACGATAAAATCGCCGGGAATATTGGCCAGATACGAAAGAAAAAGATTCTTCTTGTATTCGGGGCTCTCTTTGATGATACGAAGCAGGGTGCTCTCCACCTGCATGCCATTGGTTTCGGGGCGAAGATAGACGAAGACATCGCTGCATGTTCCCTTCGCACACGGACCGCTATAGGGAACCAGTACGGAGGGAATTCTGTAATCTTGCATTATTCTCTCCTTTGCTAAGGATTCTAAGCTAGAATATCGAGGATTTCCAGTTGCTTTACCGGGTAGAATTGCGGCGGGGTCCTATCCGCCGAAAAGACCGAGCAGCCCGGTGGAAAACCACGGCACGTAGGTTATCAAAATCACTGCTACCAGCAGAAAGAGGAAGAAGGGAACAACGTTGCGGTAAATCGTTGCCAGGGGTTGTCCGAAGCGATACGAAGCCAGAAAGAGATCGAGTCCGACCGGCGGGGTGATATAGCCCAGTTCGAGATTCACCAGAAAGATAATTCCCAGATGGACCGGATGGATCCCGAAGAGATCGCCCAAGGGAATAACCAGGGGAGCCACCACCATAATAGCGGAGAAGATATCCATAAAACAGCCGGTAATCAAAAGGCCGATATTGAGGAGAATCAGAAACACATATTTCGATTGGATATGGGCACTGACCCATTCAGTCAGCTGAACAGGAACCTCGGCATCTACAATGAAATATGAAAGCCCGCGGGCAAGAGCAAGAATTACCAGCACCCCTCCGATAATAGGCAGTGCCTTCAAAGCCGCATTACTTACCCCGCGAACGTTCAGGTCCCGGTGAATAAACATCTCAACAATCAGGATATAGACCACTGCAATCGCGCCGGTTTCGACAAGAGTCGTAAATCCCCGAAAAAAACCGAGGATTATGATTATCGGAAGGAGAATTTCCCAGAAAGCGCCGCGTATGGCCTTGTAGGCTCTGACCGGGTGAAAGGGAGTCCGCTTGACCTTCGTTTTCACCGAAACAACCACCCCGACCAGCGAAAGAGTCAACACCATGACCAGGCCCGGAACGATGCCCCCCAGGAACATATCCTTGATGCTTACCCGGGCAACGACCCCATAGAGAATAATCGGCAGACTTGGCGGAAAAAGCAGGCCGATACTTCCCGAAGCGGTTAGCAGCCCATTGGAAAACCGCCGGCTGTAATGTCCGCTGTGGATCAGAACAAAGGACAAAAGCCCGCCGAGGGCAAGAATCGTCACCCCCGAAGCCCCGGTAAACGTGGTAAAAAATGCAGAGACCAGAACAGCCATGATCACCAGACCGCCGGGCATCCAGCCGAAGAGCGCCTTGAAAAGCCGTACAAGCCGCTTCCCCGCCCGGCTTTCGGAAAGTATAAAACCGGCAAAGGTAAACAGGGGAATAGCAGGAATGGTGTTCCCGGTCATCATGGTGTAGGCCTCGTTCGGGACGACCTCCAAAGCACCTCCTGCCTGGGAAAAAAGAAAATAGGCGATGCCGCCCAGTACGATAAAAATGGGAGCTCCAAATACTGCGGCAGCTATCAGAGCAAGAATCATAGGGAGGGCATAGACCGCCGCTGCGAGATACCAGAAATTCAGGATGCTGTCGAGAAAAAACGGCAGGTTGAAGGTTATTGAATAGAGAACATTCAAGAGAGAGGGATAGGCAAAAAAAGAACCGGCAATGATACCCAGAATCGCAGGCAGCAGAACTCGCAGGCCACCGGCCGGTTCTTGGGGCGCTGGAAAAGCGAAACGAAGGGCAATAACAAGGTACCCGGCAGGCAGAATCAGGGCTACCAACTGAATCGGAATAATACCAACCCGGCCCGCAGGATCGAAACCCACCAGGACCAGAGCAAGAGAACTCCAGGCCAGCGCGATCGAAACCGCCGTTGACAGAAAGACGGTAAGCTTTTTGATTACACCGGCAATCCCCGGCGGCAAAGACTGGATGCCTACGGTAAGAGAGAGGTGACGACCCTCCCGGGAGGTAATCATTCCTCCCACCATAGCCAGCCAGAGAACGATATGTTTCAGAAAGACAGCGGAGCCGGAGATCCCGGTCCCGCTGAACTGACGGTAGACGACCTCGGATGCAGGCAGCACCGCTAGGGCCACCAGCAGGAGAATGGCTATCGTGTTTTCAAGTCTATGGCCTCCTCGGCGGAGGGCCCCCGATAGAGTTGAAGTATTAGCGACGGTATTCCTCCAGATACTGCTGAATTTTTTCGTAGAACTCTTCAGAGAAGGTACGGCCTACCAGGTACTCAAAACCGCTGCCGGTAACTTCCCGCCATCGTTTTACCGCATCTTCCGGTGCATCATGGATCACCAGACCATTATCCAACATTATCTCTATGGCTTCTTCTTCCAGGTCTTTTGTCTTTGCATAAATGGGATCGAGAATATCACGGGCGGATTCGAGAAGCTCTTCACGCATCTTCGGCGGAATACGACGCCAGGTCCGGTTCGACACCACCAGCCCGCCCAGAAGGGGTGCGACCTTGAGATCAGTCATGTGGTTGGCAACCCCGAACCACTGAAACGAAGCGGCTATCAGCGGGGAGTTCATAAAGGCCTCTACCATACCGCTCTGCAGGGCCGTCATGAGTTCGGGAGCTGAAATCGCCAGGACGCGAAAGCCGAGATTCTTCCAGGCCTGAAAGATCGCCGAGTCTGTAGCGGGAAAGGCAAAACTCAATTGCTGCAAATCCCGGGGATACACGACAGGTTCCTTGGCAAAAACGGTTGCCCAGCCTGCAGGAGCCCAGGCAATCACGGTAAACCCGCTTCTTTCCATCCGTTCGTTCAACTCGGGGGTGATCTTTTCCAACAAATAATCGAGTTCTGCATCATTACGGATCAAAAAGGGGATGCTCAGGGCCATCACATCCGGAGAAATGCTGTTCATACCAAGAGAGGTAAATACCGCAGCCTGCAACTGACCGATCCGCATTTTCCGAATCATATCCGGTTCAGTACCGACGATTCCGCCTGGATAGATCTTTACATTGATCCTGCCGCCGGAGATCTCGTGCCATTCGGCAGCCATTTGCTTAAGGCCCTTGTCCCAGGGGGAACCGGCCGGTGCCACGCTGCCGAGTTTGATCGTCAAAGCCGGCAGGGCCGCAGCAGAAAAAAGGAGAATCAGTACAACAGCGAGGATTCCTGTACGTCTT
>JAIPGG010000127.1 GCA_021736255.1 Spirochaetales bacterium
GGACCGTTCCGGTTTCCTGCTGTGGGTTTGTTTTCCACGGGCCGCCCGGGTATTCGCTGTCTCTGCGGCCTACGTTCTATAAAAGCGTGTCTACCGCAGCCCGTTCGACCGGCAGGCCTGTTTTGTAGCGGCTGTAGTATGTGTTGAAACCTTTCCTGTCTTCGGGGTCCGGCTTTCGGGCCGTTCCCATGCTTCCGGCAAAGACCTGTTCCAAAAACTCCGGCAGGGAGGTCTTTTTGTTCCCCCGGGCGGTGAATGCAGCAAGGAGGGCCATACCCCAAGCCCCGCCTTCCCCTGCTGTGTCGAGCACTCTGACGGGGGTCCCCGCCGCTGCCGCCATAATGCGCTGCCCGATATCCTCGGCTTTGAAAAATCCCCCGTGTCCCCGGAGTTCTTCCACCTGTACTCCCTCTTCCTCGATGAGTATGTCCAAGCCGCTTCGCATCGCGCAGAGGGCGGAAAAGAGATGCGAGCGTACAAAATTCTCTATGGTAAAGCTGCTGTCCGGCTTTCGTACAAACAGCGGGCGGCCTTCGCTGAAACCGGTCAGGTGTTCGCCGGAGATGTACCCGTACGAGAGCAGTCCACCGGCATCGGCATCTCCCTGCAGGGCGAGCGGTATCAAAGCGGCAAAGGCTTCATCCTGGGTCACTTCCTTTCCCATTTTTTCTGCAGCCTGAACAAAAAGGGAGACCCATGCGTCGAAGTCGGAGGTGCAGTTATTCGAGTGGGCCATGGCCACCACACTTCCATCGGGTGTTACGACGAGATCGATTTCCGGATGCACCTTTGAAAGCTTCTTTTCCAGCACGAGCATGGCAAAAACGGAGGTGCCTGCCGAGACGTTTCCCGTCCGCGGTTTAATACTGTTGGTGGCGATCATTCCGGTACCCGCATCCCCTTCAGGAGGACAGAGCGGGGTGCCCGCTTCGAACCTGCCCCGGGAGTCGAGGATTCGGGCTCCTTCTTCCGTTATTGTTCCGGCCTCTTCGCCTGCAGGGACAATCACCGGCAGGAGTTCTTTCAGTTTCCAGGGGAAGTTGTGATCTTTTACCTGGTTGTCGAAGGCGGCCAGCATTTTCTCATCGTAATCCTTCGTTTTGGGGTCGATCGGAAACATGCCGGAGGCATCATCGATACCGATCACATGCCGGCCGGTTAGTTTCATATGCACGTAGCCAGCGAGGGTGGTAAGTCGTGCGATTTTGGGCACATGCTCCTCGTTGTTCAAAATGGCCTGGTAGAGGTGGGCTATACTCCAACGCTGGGGAATCGGATAGGCGAAGAGTTCGGTCAATTCCGCTGAAGCCTCTCCGGTAATGTTGTTCCGCCATGTGCGGAAAGGGACCAGAAGCCGGTCATTTTCATCCAGGGCGATATAACCGTGCATCATGGCACTGAAACCGCCTGCGGAGGCTTTGCTGAGTCTTACCCCGTAGACCTTTTCCACTTCGGAGATCAGGCTGGAAAAGCATGCTTCGACGCCTTTCAGAACATCATCGATGTCATAGGTCCACACCCCGTTTTCGAACTTGTTTTCCCAGCCGTAGGAACCGGAAACCAGTGGAGAATAGTCCGGTCCTATCAATGTAGCCTTGATCCTGGTAGATCCCAACTCGAAGCCGAAGATTGCCCCGCCGTTTTCCAGCAGTTGTGAAATGGTCTCTGTAGAATTTCCGTTTTTTTCCATGTTTCGATTCCCCCGACGTGTTTATCTTTTTTGCAGGTAATTGTGTAAGCAGTCTAAACTGTCTTTTTGGAGAAGACAAGGTATGCCGCCTTGGAAAAGTCCATAGTTCATTGACACCCTAGAGCGGGTAAAGTAGAGTTCTGAGTATGAATGGAAGCAGAATTACAGGTATTTTGGCGGGGTTGGTGCTGTTGGTTTCGGCCCAGCTCCTTTATTCGATATCGGTGGTTGATACGGATTTGGGAAGGCGAATGGAACGGCTCTTTCCCGGTTTGTCCGAGGGGTATATCGATCTGAATGCAAATGACAGGTTGGATCGTCTCGAAGATATGGATGAGCTGGTACCCGAGTCGCTTATCCAGGACAACACCCTTCAGGTGCAGGAGATTCTCGACTTTATCATCGAAAATTTCCGCTTTTTCCCGCTGGAGAGGCTGCAGGAGGTGCAGTCCGCGGTGGAACAGGCGAGCGGAGATATCCCCGAGATTATCGCATTGAACTACCGCCGTCGTTTGAACGAAACGGTTGAGAAGAAGAAGGAGTTCGGCAGCGACGATCTGTATCTGACTCCTTCCGCCCTCAGGCGTGCCCACGAAGAGATGCGCGGTTATATTGCGACCATGCTCCATGCCTTCAAAAAGGAGGAGGGTGAGTTTCAAGAGCAGTTCATCCAGAGCCGGGAACAGCTTTTCTCGATGATGGAGGCCGGTTACCCTCTGCCCGACATTAGCGATCAGGATGAAGAGGTGCTTGCCGGCGCCATGATTCACACGATTTTAAATACCGGGGATGAAAATCCCCGCCGGGTACGTGCAGCTATCCGGACCCTGGGGCGAATGCGGGCTGAGTCTTCTCTCCCGTATCTCGAGGATCTTTTGGATTCTTCTAACTACCGCGCTGCTGCGGCACAGGCCCTCGGAGCGATCGGGACGGGACAGGCCAGAACCATTTTGATGGGAAGGTTGGAGGAACAGGAGGCTGCAGCCTCTACCGACCCGGATGAGCTGGCCTTCGAGAATGCCTTGATCAGGGCGGTTGCCGGAATCGGCGGTGAGGAAAGCGCCGACCGAGTCCTGGGGTTGGCCGAACAGGTCCAGGAATTGGATCCTGCTGAGGACGGGTCTGCTGAATCAGAACTCAGCCCGAAGGATTACCGCAATCGAATGGTTACGATTTTAAAATCGGTTCGGGATCTTGCGGAGCAGGGAACGAGGGACCGCCGTATTTCAACGCTGCTCACCGAGTATCTCGATCATGAATCTCCCGAGTTCAGGGCGATTGCGGTCGAGGGTATCTCTTTTATCGGCGGGCGAAACGCCGTGGGTCAGCTTCGACCGAAACTCACCGAGGAGAAAAACGAGGAGGTGATTCTGACGCTGATCGAAAGCCTCAACCGCCTCGGTGATACCTCGGTATTAACAAGTTTTCTGAGCCTGCTCGAGGAGCCGGGAACCTCTACCTCCGTAAAACGGCGGATTATCGAGGCGATCGGGAAGAACGAGGCCGGTGCCGGAATGGTGCTCCGGATTCAAAAGTACCTCAGCGATCCGAATGCGGTTATCCGCGAGGCTACGGCGGATGCGATCTACAACCTTTACCCCGAAGATCCGAAATCGGTAATCGGGAGCCTCAACCGCGGGGTCCTCCAGTCGGAGGATAGTCTGTTCTTGAAGGAAGCGACGAGCATTCTTGCAGAGCTTTCCGATCCCAACTCGCTGACTACCCAGCTGAAGCTTCTGGAATCTTCCTATCCGGAAGTACGAAAGAATGCGAGCTGGGGGATCTATCGGCTCCGGCCGGACCAGAATGCCCGAGTGGTTGCGGCGCTGCAGAAACTTGTGACCAGTGAGACCGAACCCCTGCAGGTCCGGATCAACTCGGTAAGGGCGCTCGGGGCGATCGGAATGGACAGCAGCCGCTTGAACGTGGAAAAAACTCTCATGACGGTGATGAAGCTTCGCTCGGCCGAATACACGATGCTCCGGTACTTTGCCCTGGAGGCGATCGGAAACCTGAACGATTTGGAAAACGACACGGTCGGCACCCTCGTTCAAACAGCAGCATCCGCCGAGAGCAGGCTGCTGCGGACTGCCGCTCTCGAGACCCTCGGCCGGATCGGCGGAGGCGGGCAGGATGTTGCCGGTTCGGTTTCGGGAATAGGCCGCAGGAGCGAGGATCCTTCGGTGCGAATTGCGGCATTAAACGTCCTGGGGGATCTTGGATCGCCGGATGCGGTTTCGGTAGCGGCGCTGGTTCTCGAGGACAGCAACGAGATGGATTCGGGAAATGAAGCAGAACAGCAGCGGGCCTCCAGCCTGCGCCTTCAGACTGCCTATGCCCTTTCTCGGGTAAAGACCGAAGAGGCGGTATCGCTGATGATAGACCTTGCCGTGGATAAGGCGGTGCGAGACCAGGCTCTCGGGCTGCTGCAGGACGGCGACCGGGATCTGGTCTACTCGGTAGTAACCCGGCGGATCCGTACCGAGCAGGATGAGGATGTAAAGGCCGTCCTCGAAACCCTGCAAGCGGCCCTGGAGACCGGGATGTAAGCACGGTCGCGGCCGGCCCCCGGCAGCTCGGGTCGGCCCCCGGCAGCTCGGGTCGGCACACGGCTGTTCAGCCTTCAGGCAGCCGGTAGCCTTCTCTGCTGAGATACCGGCCGAGCAGAACCGAGGTGATGAGTACAAGGGGAAGGGCCATTGCGTACCGCAGCAGGGTAAACTCCGGTCCGAGAAACGAAATCTCGAAAAAGGTCATGGGGATCCTCACAACGCCCGAAGCAGTGATGTAGGTAAATATGACCTGGTACGAGGCCCCCTTTTTGTAGAGGGAGTGAGCAACAGGGAAAGAGACCCACAGTCCCCCCACCGAGGTTCCGGCAAGCAGCAGAGCCCACAGAAATCCGGTCCAGTTTCTGCCCTTTCCGAGGTGGCGCTCGATTGTTTCGTTTTTCACCCATTCCTCGAATAATCCGATCAGTATAAATGCTGCCGGAATTATCAGTGCTATACTCTCGAGAAACTCTATCAGATTCTTTCCCATCTCTTTTCCCGGCTGGTAGCCTGTTGCCAGGGAGACGAAAAGAAAGAGGGTGAATCCGCCGAGGAGAACGGAGTAAATAATTGCTTTCACCATAATTCTCCGAAGAAGAGGCCTATTCCGAAGGAAACAATAAGAGCGATTATCAGGCCGAAGGCATTACGGATCAGTGCGACCTTGGTCCCGAAGTAGTAGCGCTCCAAAGGAAATGTTGCTATTCCGACCATCATTAATGTTGTGGTAAATGCTGCGAGGACTACAAAAGGAACCCCCTGATCCCGCAGGATTCCAGCAAGGGGGAATGCGACAAAGCCCGGCATCAAGGTAACCGAGCCGAAACCCCCGGCGGCGAGGAAGCTGATAAAGACATTCTCGTTTCCGAGGTATTCGGCCAGGACCTGACGCGGGGTGAAATAGAGGAACGCCGAAATAATAAAAAGCATAGCAAAAAAAGCAGGCAGCAGTTTGAGCAGTTTTTTCCCTCCGCGTTTCAGGGCCGATAGAGTCCGGCGCGGGCTTCGGATGAGGGAAACTACGAGGGCGGCTGCTGCGAGGATGGGCAGAAATTGCATAGCCTAAGTATACAGGCAGACGAAAACTTGTCCATCGGTTTGGTTCCGTCCGGGTCAGCTGTGCTTCCGGCGGCGGCCGGAAAAGAGAAACCCGAAAAGGCTCCCGAGAGCGCC
>JAIPGG010000033.1 GCA_021736255.1 Spirochaetales bacterium
CAAACAGCCGAGGAACACCGCCGACTGGTCTCCGAGTACGCCCGCCTCGGTCTCGAAGAAGAACAGAAAAATCTCTTCATCATCGACACGAAAACCGCTCAAACCATAATCGAATCCCTTGAAAGTATCGGAATCGATACCAAGGCTAACCAAAACAGCGGCCGGCTCTCCTTCCTCAGCCGGCAGGAAAGATTCACGAGCGGAGGACAATTCGTTCCGGAAGCAATGATCGAACTCATTCGCTCAGAAACACGGAAAGCCATGGAAGAAGGGTTCTCCACCCTGCGGTTTACCAACGAGATGGCCTGGATCCTTCCCGAGCCGACAGATCCGGAGCAGCTTTTGGAGTACGAGATAAAACTGAACCACTTCATCTCCGATCAACCATGTATAGCCCTCGGATTGTACGACAAACGTCACTTCTCCCCATCCCTTCTTATGAACGTGCTCAGAACACACCCGGAGGCCGTTATCGGCACGGAAGTGTTCGACAATTTCTACTATCTGCCCCCGGAAAATATGCTCGGAGACAAACCTGCGGCATCAGAGCTGGATCTCTGGATCAACAATCTGCGGGAATATTCAATGGCACACCAGGCCCTCCGCGACAGCGAAGAGCGTTACAAAAACCTCTACAACAGCCTGAGGGATGCCATCCTGGTGGCCGACACCGAACGCACGATTATCCACTGCAATCAGGCCTTTACCGATCTGTTCGGATATACCCTAGAGGAAGTCCGCGGAAAGAAAACCCAATACGTATACAGCAGCAACGAGGAATTCCAGGAGCTCGGAGAACGTTTGCAGCGGACAAACGAAGAGGAATTCCAATACACCATCCATTACCGGAAAAAAGACGGATCCACCTTCCCCGGCGAAACCAAGGTATTCGCTTTCAAGGACAACCAGAACACAACAACCGGCTACATCGGCATGATCCGGGATGTTACCGAACAGCTCAGGATGGAGGACGAACTCAAACGGGAACAGCGGATCGTTGAAGCCATCCTCGAAACCTCCGGCGCACTCATTTTGAGTATTGATTCCGAAGGAACCATAGAACGGGCAAACCAGAGCTGCGAGGAGATTACCGGCTATACAGAACAGGATTTAAAGACCATATCGATAATGGATCTGGTTCCGGAAAGCGAGCGGGAAGAGGTGAAACGGGTTTTCAATGATCTGCTCAACGGGGTTTTTCCCGCCACCCACGAAAACCACTGGACAACCAAAAACGGTGAGAAACGCTACATCGCCTGGACAAATACCGTCGTCCAGGACCGGAGCGGAAATATCGAATCTATTATATCAACGGGTATCGATATCACGGAACAGAAAGAGGAAATGGAAAGCCGCCTCAAGCAGCTCGAAGCTGAGATCGCCGGCATGGAAAACTTTTCCTCTCCCGGTTCAACCAGCGTAACAGGGAGAATGTATGCCCAAAGACCCTTTCAAGAGGCTTCTCCGGAGGACTTCAGCGCGATGCGGGAAGAGTACCAGGGCATCCTCGAGGACCGGCTGGACGAGAAAATTCACAAAACCGACAATCACATCTCTTCGCGGCTGCACTTTTTGGCGGAACAGCTGGGAAGGACCCGTGTCGGACCGAAGGACGTCGTAGAGCTCCATACCACCGCCTTGAAAACCCTCAACAGCAAGGCTCCCTACAAGAGGGCCCAGGCTTTGACCGAGGAAGGCCGGTTATTGGCTTTAGAGCTCATGGGCTACCTTGTCTCCTTCTACAGGAATCAGACCGCTTCAGAAAACGGGGTGGATAGATGAAACAGAACGTTCTTAAATTATTCATAACCGGCAGAACCGGTCGATCCCTGGAGGCCGTTCGCAATCTCCGGGCTCTTTACACACGGTTCTTTCATGAAGATTATGATCTTGTGGTAATAGACGTGCTCGAAGACCCCGGCCAGGCCGAAACGGAACGGATCCTCGCCACACCGACCCTCATTCGCCGGACACCGAGCGGCAGCAGGAGGATAATCGGTGATTTGTCGGACAGCAGCCGGGTAATGAGGCTTCTCGGCGCCCAGGAAAATACAGAAAGTTCTCCGGAGGAAAGGAAATGATCGAAAAAGAGAATAGTACCACCGTCACTAAACTGAACGTTGGGATCGAAGGATTTGATATCATCACCTATGGAGGAATTCCAAAGAACCGCAGCACACTAGTCACAGGTACATCCGGAAGCGCAAAGACTATCTTTTCCATCCAGTTCCTTGCAGAGGGTATCGAACAGGGGGAAAACGGAGTATTCGTTACCTTCGAAGAGCGTCCGGAGGATATCCGGAAAAATATCAATTCTCTCGGCTGGGATATTGCCAAATGGGAAAAGGAAGGCCGATGGGCCTTTGTTGACGCATCTCCCATGGTCGATCAGGAAACGGTAATCTCCGGGGATTTCGATCTGGGCGGACTCTTGTCCCGGATAGAACATGCAGTAACAAAGGTTGATGCACAGCGGGTAAGTATCGACGCGCTGGGGGCTATATTCACCGCCCTCGGAAATTCGACTATCGTCCGGGGAGAAATGCTGCGGGCAATATTCACCCTCAGAAAGCTCAATGTTACCACGATTATTACCGCCGAACGGGAAACCGAATACGGTCCCATTGCCCGATTCGGAGTAGAGGAGTTCGTGACGGACAACGTGATTGTTCTTCGCAATGTTCTCGAGGATGAAAAGCGCCGGCGTACTATAGAAGTACTCAAGTTTCGCGGCACAACCCACCAGAAGGGCGAGTTTCCCTTTTCCATTGTCCCGGAACGAGGCATTGTGATTATCCCTCTCTCGGCACTCGAACTCAAACAGAGCTCATCGAATGTCCGCATCAGCTCGGGAAACGAGGAGATCGACAGGATGTGCGGCGGCGGTTTTTATCGAGACAGTATTATTCTTATTTCCGGGGCTACCGGTACCGGAAAAACTCTTACTACTACGGAGTTTATGTCAGGCGGGGCAAAAAACGGAGAAAAGTGCCTGCTCTTTGCCTTCGAGGAAAGCAGGGAGCAGCTGGTCCGAAACGCCATCGGCTGGGGGATGGACTACGACAAGTGGGAAAAGGAAGGTAAAATCAAGGTCGTCTGTAAATATCCGGAGGTCGCCAGCCTCGAAGACCACCTGATCAACATAAAAGACGCTATCGAGGAGTTCAAACCCACCCGGGTAGCCATCGACAGTCTCAGCGCTCTCGAAAGAATTTCCACTCCAAAGGGTTTCCGGGAATTCATTATCAGCGTTACCTCGTTTATAAAGCACGAGGAAATCGCCGGCCTCTTTACCTCCACCAGCCCGACACTCACCGGCGGGGCCTCGATTACCGAGACTCACATCTCGACCCTTACCGACTCGATCATCCTCCTGCGGTATGTCGAGATGTACGGGGAAATGCGCAGGGGCATAACCATACTCAAGATGCGCGGCTCTATGCACGATAAAGAAATCCGCGAGTTCACGATTGACGGCAAGGGGATGCACGTCGGAAAGCCTTTTACTAATATAATCGGTATTCTTTCCGGCAACCCCCAGCATATTTCTACAAATGAAGAGGACCGGCTCAAGAACATGTTCAGCGATGGCTAATCATGACCGCTTTTCCGAAAAAACCGACACCCCCTTCCTGGCTCTTCTGGACAAGAGTCAGGACGGAATAGTAATCGTCGACGGGGAAGGCGCTATCCGCTTTGTAAATCCGGCGGCGGCGGACCTGTTCGGAAGGGAAGCACAGGAACTGATCGGGGGAGACCTCGGCTTTCCCCTGACCCAGGGGGAAAAGACAGAGATCGAAATTCTCAACAAGAAAATCGGTCTGCGCCGAGTGGAAATGATTACCACCGAAACAAAGTGGTACGAACAAGACGTGTATCTGACTATCTTCCACGATATTACCGCCCGGGTCGAAGCCGAACAGCAGCAGCGGGTATCAGAAAAAAAATTCACCCGGATATTCCAGACCAGTCCCGACCCCATACTCTTGTCGGACCCTCGCGAGGGAACCCTTTATGACGCCAACCCCGCTTTCCTCTCCATGATCGGGAAAAGCCGGGAGGAATGTATCGGCAAGTCGGTAATCGATCTCGGACTGTGGCAATCCGGAGAAGCCCGGAAAGAATATATCCATTCCGTCGAGAAAGAAGGAGAGATTCGGGGAAAGGAACTAAAAATTGTAATCGGAGGGGAATCCCGCTACTTTCTGGTCTCTTCTTCTCTGCTCGATTTCGAAGGAGAGAACCTCCTCCTCACCTTTCTGCGGGATATTTCCAGGATCAGAGAACAGGAAAAACGAACCAACCAGGCAAAATGGGAGGCGGAGCGTGCGAATCAGGCAAAGAGCCTTTTTCTTGCAAACATGAGTCACGAGATACGCACTCCAATGAACGCGATTATCGGAAGCTCCACCCTGCTCATGGATACCCCCCTCGAGGCCGAACAACAGGAGTATGTAGAAACCGTTCTGGACAGCGGCAATCACCTGCTGGATCTGATAAACGACATTCTCGATTTCTCCAAGATCGAGGCGGGTAAACTTTCCGTATCGAATACCGATTTCGCTCTCGATGAAGTCATGGACGAGGTGATGGACCTTATTTCTCCACGGGCGGCCGATAAAGGTCTCGAACTGGTATTCTTTATCGAACCGGAAATTCCCCGCCGCCTCTACGGCGACCCGATTCGCCTGCGCCAAATCCTGGTTAATCTTGTCGGCAATGCAGTTAAGTTCACACAGCAAGGCGAGGTTTTTGTACACACCGAACTCCAGAAGCAGCTGGAGCGCGAGATAACCCTGAACATCCGGGTCAGTGATACCGGAGTCGGGATTGCAAAAGAAGAAATGGAAGAACTCTTTTCTCCTTTCACGCAGGCGGATTCATCCACCAGCCGGACCTACGGCGGCACCGGACTGGGCCTGTCCATAGTTAAACGGCTCACCGATATCATGAACGGCTCGCTCCAGGTAGAAAGCACAAAAGGCAAAGGGTCCGTCTTTACCATCAGTCTCGCCTTCGCAAGGGCGAAGGAACAACCTACCCGCCGGCAAGGGCGGCTGCCCGAGTCTATGCGGGGCAAACAAGTGCTGGTCGCAGCGGGGAATGCTTCCTTGCGCAGAATGCTTTTCGGAATTCTCTCCTATGAGGGGCTGAATGTTTCAGAAACATCAGACAAACAGATGGTCACCCACACCTATGATTTGATCTTCGTCGATGACAAGATGAGCAGGGAACTTTCCGGGGACAGGATACTTCAATCAGCACGCACCATTCTCCTTACTTCCGAACAAAACCCCGAGCTCCCCGGCGCCTTTGATGCCGCCCTCACCAAACCGGTGAAAGAGTCGGATCTTTTTTCTCTGCTCTCAAGGCTTTTACTCCCACAACAGCCGGCAGAAGACAACCAGAAGCCGGCAGCGGAAGTTTCCGGTTTCCGTTCCCGTCCCGAGGCAGCCGCCGGAGCGGAAACGAAGAGAGAATCATTTTTTCATTATAAGAATTCGAACCAGCAATATACTCTTCTTATTGCCGAAGACAATGAAATAAACCGGCTTGTCATTGAACGCAGCCTGAAAAAGCTCGGATACCGGTACGAATCTGCTCTCAACGGACAGGAAGCACTCAACCGGTTACAGAAAAAAAGATTCGACATGGTACTCATGGACATACAGATGCCGGTAATGGACGGATACGAGGCAACAAAGAGAATTCGAGCCATAAGAGAAGGCCCCTCTCCTTCCGGCATCCCCATCATTGCAATGACGGCCCACGCCATGAAGGGGGACCGGGGGAAATGCCTGGATGCAGGAATGGATGATTACATAGCAAAACCGATAAAACCGCAGGCGATTACCGAAATACTTGAGCGGTGGCTCTCCGGCGAGGCAAAACCGAACAATCCGGGGACCGGGAATCATTTCCAATGAACGGTCTATCCGGCACCTGTTCACCGGCAGAACTATCTCCTGTATACTATTCCCGTTATGCCTGCACACATCACTCACACTATCTTTGCAGAACGCGCGATCAAGACGGCAATCCGCAGTGCCGGGAATGCAAAGCAGCCCTTCGAAATAGAAAATCTTTTCAAAAACTGTTTCAATTATCTGATCCTCGGCGCCCAAGGCCCGGATATGTTTCTGCACAACCAGCGGACCGAACCCTCGGCTTTCGAGTACGGAAAACTGCTCCACCGCCGGGGATACGGGCGCTTTATCCGCCACATGGCCGAAAAGACGGAAAAAAACCTGCGGGAAAGCCGGAATGGAAACCGGAACGCCTCATCATTCCACTCGGCCCGAGTGCCAACTCCTTCTCTTGTTGCCTTTCTTCTGGCTTACACCACGCACGCAATACTCGACCGCTTTACACATCCTTACATCATCTACTTTTCCGGATGGGTCGACCCGGAGGATCCCTCTTCAAAGAGATATCATCAGATGCACGCTTTTTTCGAACGGATCCTGGATGTTCTGGTTTTGAAAAAATACGGGAGTTCACACGAGCGTGGACAGCCGGCCCCTTTTACCGGTACACTTGCAGAATACGATTTCTTTTCGATCTTCGATTGCGGGGAAAGTCTGCCTGCACAGGTGAGGGACCTTCTGGTACATTCCCTGATTTCAACCTACGGATCGCAGCATGACGCCCCCGCCGGCAGGCCCGAACAGCTTGCCCGGAAGGTATCCAACGCCTACCTGGATACCAGGTATTTCTACGAACTCACCAACCCGCCCGGCTCAGACGATCTCTCGAAGGCCTACGAGCTCGATCGGGAATCGGATTTCCGGGTCAGTTACCTTGCCCTCTTCCACCCGCATCACCTCAGTCCCTCAATCGACTTCGCAAACACAACAGGAAGCCCCTGGTACGACCCCTGTACCCAGGACTGCCAGGCGGAACGTAGACAGTCGTTCTATGAGCTCTTTGAATCAGCCGAGAAAGAGGCGGCCGGGATACTGATCTCTGTTCTGGAAGTCCTGCAGGGAAAACGGCCGGCGGAAGAACTCGAAGAGATTGTCGGCAACCAAAATCTGGACAACGGGTACATCGAAGGAGACTGCATCCCGAGACGTTCCGATCCTCTTCCCCTTCCGGAAATGGTCGGCGAGCTTTACCGGAGATTTACTCAAGCTTGAATTTTTTCCCGGCTATGGGATTGACCCGTTCGGAGACAGAGTCGCCGAGGATGTTAAAGCTCAAAACGGTAAAGGCAATTGCAAGTCCCGGGTAAACAGCCATCCACGGAGCCTGCACCATAAAATTCCGGGCATCCTTGAGCATGAGCCCCCAGCTGGGATTCGGAGGCTGAGTACCCAGCCCGAGGTAGGAAAGAGAGGCCTCGATTACCACCGAAAGAGCAAAAGTGATCGAGCACTGCACAGTAATCTTTCCGAGCATATTCGGGAGGATGTGAAGAAAAACGGTCTTCCAGGTTCTGCTCCCCAGGGCTCTCGAAGATTCAACGAAGCCCTCAGTCTTTAACGCCATCGTTTCCGCCCGGACAAGCCGTGCAAAAACTGGGCTAAAGATGATCCCGATGGCGGAGATAACCTGCAACAAACCGTAACCGAGAACGGAGACTACCGTTATTGCCAGCAGTATCGTCGGAAAGGATAGCAGGCTGTCCATAAACAGCATCAGTATATTATCGGTGGTTCCGCCTGCAAGCCCCGCAGCGAGTCCAACGAACAGTCCGATGGTCAGGGCAATCCCTACCGAAACAACCCCCACCATAAGCGCCGAACGCGATCCGTAGATAATCCTGCTGAATATATCCCTGCCGAGATCGTCGGTACCCAACAGGTGCCCCTCTGTCCCCGGTTCTGCGAACCGAAGAGTCAGCTCCTGGTCTGTAGGATCGAAGGGAGAAATAAGGGGGGCCGCCAATGCGGCCACCCCGAGTAATATGATAAAAAATACAGCAATATAAAAAAGCCGGTTATTGCTTTTCAACATAACGGAATTCGAAGGTATCAACCTTGGGTTTCAGGTAAAAACCGTGTACATCATTCTGCCGTCCGATGTAACGGTAAGAGGTTCCGACAAAAACAAAGGGGGCCTCTTCCGAAATAATCGTCAGCGCCTCGGTATAGAGCTCTTTCCGCTTCTTGAAATCGACGACCTTTCTCGCCTGTTCGATCAGCTGAGCAACCCGTTCGTTTTCCCAGTTCACATAGGTCTCTTTCGTCCCATAGCCGGCAAGCCTGCCGTCAGGGTCGAGTTTTCCGGTATGGCCGATCACGGTAAAATCGTACTGCCCGCCCTTATAGACATCACTGAGCCAGGTAGACCAGTCGACCAGCTTGATTTCTACATTCAAACCGACATTCGAAAGCATTTCCTGATAGAGCTCCCCCGCCTTCACATGGGGAGCATAATTTTGCGGCAGCGCCATTTCGAAAACCGCATCGGAGGGAAGCCCGACCTCCTGTATCATCCGTTTCGCCTTCGCCGGGTCGAAATAGTACTTGTCGGTCAGATCCACATAGTAAGGGTCCTCCACATCCATGAAGGTTGCAATCGGCACTCCCCCTCCGTAGGCAATATCAAGCACCGTCTGCCGGTCAATGGCAAAATTCAGGGCCTGACGAAGTTTTGCTTTATCCAGATACTCCCTTTCACAATTGATCCCCATCACCATAGCCAGGGATGACATGGACTGCTCCAGTTTCGTCGAAGCATTATCCTTGATCATGGGAATATCCGTTTCGCCGACAGTATAAATGATATCCACCTGCCCGGAGAGGAGCCCCTGCACCTGCACCGCCTGTTCCGGGATAACCTGAAGCTCGACAAAATCCACTTTGGGAACCCCGTCCATCCAGTAGTCCTCATTTTTTTCGAGAACCACCTTATTGTCACGGATCCACTCTTTCATTGTAAAGGGGCCGGTCCCAACCGGATTCGAGCCGAAGTCATGACCGGATTCGATCAGTTTCTTCGGCAGTATGGCTCCCCACCCTGAAGCCATAGAGGCCAGCAGGGGGGCATACGGCTCGGAGAGCTCGAAAACCACCGTGTACTCATCCGGAGTAGTTATATTTTCTATAGCTACGAATTCAGTAGCCTTCGGACTGGCAATTTCCGGGTCCACAATCCGTTCAAAGGTGGCCTTTACATCTGCGGAGGTGAAGGGAGTCCCGTCGTGGAAGGTAACGCCCTTGCGCAGACGGAAAATCCAGGTCAGCTTGTCCTCACTCACTTCCCAGCTCTCCGCCAGGGCGGGAACCAGCTTTCCATCCCTGTTCGGTTCTACGAGTGTGTCGTAGAAGCTGTTCACCGTCTGAAAGGTAAGTGTTCCGGAAGTAGTGTGGGGGTCGAGCGTGTCAGGATTTCCCGACATGGCCAGAACAACCGTCACCGGTTCGCCCGAAGCCTCCGCCTGCTCTTGCTGCTGTTCGCCGGCCTGGGCACCGCTATCCTCCTGCTGCCCGCCGGCCCACATCACCCCGGCTCCGAAAACCAGCATAAAAAGAACCATCAGATAAAACGCAACATTCCTGATTCCGATTTTGCACATTGCATCCTCCTCCTAAAAGCCCTTTCCGGGCCCTCTCCTTTTTCCAGACATACCGCTTTTTGGATGTTCAGCGGCATACTTACAATTAACTCAAGTATTCGCTATCCCTTGCCTCGCAACAGGATAGTAACATGCAGCATAATGGTCCGGGCCGACCCTGATCAGGTCAGGCTGAGCTTCGAGGCAGGATCCGGCCCGCCTGCTGCAGTGATCGTAGTAGGTACATCCGGTGTTCACAGACTTCTGCGGGGCTTTCGCTTGCCCTGCAGCTTCCGGTGCAACAGCCTGCACCGCGCCGGCTTGCACCGCGCCGGCTTGCCCTGCAGCTTCCAGCGCAGCAGCCTGCCCTTCACGCTGCGCCTGCCCCGCCCCCGGAATCGAGGAAAACAGGTGAACCGTATAGGGATGGCGCGCATCCGAGATGATCTGTTCGGCAGGTCCCGTCTCGACAATCCTTCCCGAATACATAACCGCTATTGTATCACTTAAATAGGAAACCAGATTGAGGTCATGAGAGATAAAAAGGTAGGTCAGCGAGAATTTCCTTTTGAGCTCGAGGAGCAGATTAATAATCTGCGCTTGAATGGAAACATCGAGATTCGAAACCGGTTCATCCAGAATCAGGAAATCCGGTTCCATCGACAGGGCCCGGGCAATGACAATACGCTGCTTCTGCCCTCCGGAAAACTCATGGGGATATCGATCCTTGTGGGAAGGAGATATCCCGACCAGTTCCAGCAGTTCATCAATCCTCCGAGCCCGTTCGGTTTTCTCTATTTTCCGGTTCTTCAGCCCCTCTTCCATACTCTTTCGAATAGTCAACTTGGGATTCAGGGCTGCATTCGGATCCTGAAAGATAATCTGCATGCGCCGGCGGTTCATGCGCAATTCCCGGGAAGAGAGCTCATGAAGGGGAATATCCCGAAACAGGACCGCTCCCTCGGACGGCGGATCGAGAAAAAGGACCGTCCTCGCTACCGTTGTCTTTCCTGACCCGGATTCCCCCACCAGACCAAAAATGGTATTCTCCTGCACCGAAAAACTCACATTATCTACCGCGAGAAAACTCTTCCGACGGGAAACGGAAATACCACGCCCGCGGAAGCGCTTGGTGAGATTCCGGACTTCCAAGAGCATGATCAGCCGTCCTCCTTTATCTGTTTCTTTCCGGCAAAGAAACAGGCGGCCCAATGGTCTTCCCCGTACTGTTTCAGCTCAGGCACCTCACGGCCGCAAATCTCTTCGGCCAGAGGACACCGGGTGTGAAAGGCACAGCCGGGCGGCACATGTTCGGGGTCCGGCACACGGCCGGGTATTGTGGGCAGATCTTTTCCCCGTTTTTCCGGTTCCGGTTTGGAGAGAAGAAGAAGTGTCGTGTACGGATGGAGCGGGCGGGAAAACAGCTCTTCTTTCGAGGCTCGTTCCACAATTCTGCCGGCATAAATCACCGAAACAGTATCCGAAATCTCCCGAACAACCCCCAGATCATGAGAGATAAACAAAACCGTCATGGAAAGCTTCCGCTGAAGAGAAATCAGGAGCTTCAGAATCTGGAGCTGCAGGGTAACATCCAGTGCGGTTGTCGGTTCATCAGCAATAAGCAGTTTTGGATTGCAGGCAATTGCCATAGCTATCATGGCCCGCTGCTTCATCCCGCCGGAAAGCTCATGGGGATAGCTGTTGAGAATACGCTGGTCCTGACCCAGACCAACTAAGGCAAGATACTCATAGGCCCTTTCGAGGGCATCCCCCCGGTTGAGCCCCAGATGCATCGAAACCGATTCACGAATCTGCTCTCCGACTTTATACGCCGGATTGAGGTAGCGGGCAGGTTCCTGGAAAATCATCCCGATCTCCTTTCCCCGCATTGCCCGGAGTTCTCTCGGCCCCATACCGATAACCTCTCTGCCCGAAAATCGGATGCTTCCTTTACCGATTTCCCCGGGAGGAATATCTATCAGCCCCATGACGGACTTCGAGGTAACCGTCTTGCCCGAACCCGACTCTCCGACCAAACTGTGGACCTCGCCCTTCCGGACAGACAGGTCGAGCCCCCGGACAGCCTGCAGGACCTTGCCGTCCTGATGAAAGGAAACGTGAAGATCCTGTATGGTCAAAAGTTCTTCCACCGGCCGCACCTGCTACTCCACCCTGATCTTCGGATTCAAAAAACTGTACAGAATATCCACACTGAAATTAATGAGCGAAAAGATTACCGCCACAAAAACCACCCCGCCCTGAATAAGCGGGAAATCCCGCTGATAAACGGCAAAAAGCAGCAACCTGCCCAGGCCGGGCAGGGAAAACACCTGTTCGATGATAATTGCCCCGCCGAGCATATAACCGAACTGTATACCCGCCAGGGTAACGACCGGCAGCAACCCGTTTTTGAGCACATGCTTGTATTTAATCAGGAATGGAGTAAGCCCCTTCGCCCGTGCGGTAATCACGTATTCCTTACTAAGCTCTTCGATCATGGAAGCCCTTGTCAGCCGGAGCAAGGTGGCAGCCCGGGCCAAACCCAGAGAAATTGCCGGCAGCAGCAGATGAAAGAGGTTTTCGGCCCCGAAGAGAGGGAAAATCGGGAATTTCACCGCAAAAAGTAAAAGCAGGAGAATACCCAGCCAGAAACTCGGCACGGCCATACCGGCCTGAGAAAAGAGCATTCCCCCGTAATCCCAGAGGGACCAGCGCTTTACCGCCGACAGTATTCCCAGCGGAATTGCCAAAGCAAGGGCAATCAAAAGACCCATGACCGCCAGGGTCAATGTAAGCGTGAATCGGTCGAGAATAAGAGAAGTGACAGGTTCTCCAGAAATGAAGGATTCCCCCAGATCAAAACGGGCAACCTGTTGTAACCAGGAAAAATATTGGACGATCAGCGGGGTATCGGTACCCAGTTTTTCTCGGATTGCCTCGATCTCCGTGGGCTGGGCATCAATTCCGGCAATAACCAGAGCAGGATCACCGGGAATAACCCGGAGAATGAAGAAAATCAGGGTGGAAACAACCAGTACCGTTGCTATCAGCCGGAGAATTTTTTTCCCGATGAACAGTAGGGTATCGATACGCTGCAGCTCCCATGCTATTATTACCAACTGATGAACAATGACGCAACCATAGAAATGTTAGAAATCCGTTGGGAGCAGCTCCGCGAGTCCGCAGCAGCTGCAGCAAAGGGAACCGACAAGGAAAATTCCGGCGGCTCTTTTCCGGACCCGAGCAAATGGGAAAAGACCTTCAAAACGCTCCACTCATACTATACTCAGCCTCACCGGCATTATCACAATCTCGACCACATCGCCGGGAGCCTCCGTCTTTTCGACGAGATCAGCGGCAAAGCTGCAGCCCCCTTCTGCGTGGAGGCCGCCATCTGGTTTCACGACAGTATCTACCAGCCGGGCAATCCCAGGAATGAAGAAAAGAGTTCCGCTTTAGCCGAACGAAGCCTCGAAAAAATGGGCTTTCCCTTCGAGATTACAGAACCGATAGGAGTACTGATTCGTTTGACCAGTCATGTGCTTCTTCCCAAACAGATCCGTACCATTCAAAATCTTTGTGAATATCCGCCGGATTTGGAGGATGCACTCTACCTGCTGGATCTCGATCTGGGAATTCTTGGAGCCGAACCGCCGGAATACGAGCGGTATACTGAAAAGATAAGGAAGGAATACACGGAAATCAGCAGGCACAGCTTCGTCGCCGGGAGAAAAAAACTTCTGAAAAATCTTTTGACGAGGGAGAGAATTTACAACACCCCGTGGTTTTTTGAACGATTCGAAGCCCAGGCGCGCCGGAACATCCAAAATGAGCTCGGCATTTTAGAGCAAGAACTCACCAGTTGAATATTCCGCATCCTGAGAACAGACAAGAAAAAGGTTCATCGGACAGAGAGAGATATTTCCCCGAGAAACCGCTGCCCAATCAGAGCCCTCTTCTTGGGAAGCGCCCAGCATATCGCCGTGATAAAAGGTATAGATACCCCCGTCGGGAGCTACGAACTGCTTCACCTCTGTATCATAGGTAAGAGAAGCCGGTTTTGTCAGCTCCACTCCTCCATAGGATTCTGCCTGATTCGGAAAGTTGATATTCAAAAAATGAGTCCGCCTCCACTTAGCCGCAAAGCGAGAGACATTCTTCCTGATAAATCTTACTGCACCATCGAGATAGAAGGGCTCTGCAAAGGTGTTAAGACTCACCGCTATGGAAGGATACCCGAACATAGCCGCCTGCCGTGCCGCCGCCAGCGTTCCGGAGAAAACCAGATCCGAACCAAGATTCGGACCGATGTTTATTCCTGAGATTACAAGCTCCGGTTCTATCGGAATAAAATCGTGATGTACCAGAACCATGCAATCAACCGGCGTACCATCACAGGCATAGATTCTCTTGGACGATCTGTTCACCTTTACCGGCCGTCGCAGTGTTATCGAATGAGAAACCCCGCTTCTGTTCCCATCCGGCGCGACAATCCATACCTCGTGATCTGTTTTTAAGGCTTTATACAATCTCTGCAGTCCGGGACTGTCTATTCCGTCATCATTTGTTAATACGATCCGCATGCTGTTTTACCGTATAACAGGATACAAAAGAATGGAGTTTACTCGGGAAACAAGGCGTTCGGCGGCTCAGTATGACGGATCCGGCGGTAGGCCTCGAGCAGGTTTTTTCTACTCACCGACAACGGAGGAATCGAAACCGAAACGGGAACATCATGACCCAGAAGTGCCTTGACGGCAGCGCTCGCCTCGGCAACTCCCTGGTCGAAGGAGCGCTGAGCAGCAACACCCTTTACATTGAATCCCTTCGAAATCTCCAGGGCCATACTTTCGCTCAGGTCGTTCGTCACAATCGGCAGGAAGCTGTCGAGTTCCCGGAGATTGTTGATCACACCCAGGGCGGGTTCATCCCACACCACGTACAGGCCGTCGGCATGATTGCCGTCGGCAAAAAAATCACGTACAGCCTCCCCTGCCTGGTGATAATCGAGAAAGGGAATATCTCGAATCTGAACATCCCTGCGATGCTTGCCGAACCATTCCTTAAACGAAAGTTCCCGGGTATCGGTGACCCGGAAATCCGCATGATAATAGACAATACCCACAACACCATTGGGGGATATATACGGGGATAGAAGCTCCGCCGTAATCTTGCCACTCAGTTCATTATCCGAGGAAACATAGCAGCTGTAATCACGCCGGGGAAACATATCCTTCGGAACATTATCCATCAAAATCAATTTGATCCCGGCGGGGTGGACCTGCTTGTACAGATCAGCAGATGCAGAGGAGGTATCGATGGGAATGCTGACAAGCGCATCGGGATTCTTCTTGATCATATAATCAATATCCACATGCTGCTTATCCATCTGATACTCGGAGTACAGAACATCAACCAACTCGGCATTACAACCTTCGAGGGTCGCACGTATGCCCTTCAACTGCTGAATCGACCAGTCGCTGTCGGGATTGTGAAGAACCACTCCGATTCGAAAACGCTTTGTCCGCGCCTCCTCCTGCTCCGCTTGTGTGAGCTTCAAGCCGGACATCTCAACAGGATCGACAACTTCCTCTTCCGCCGGAGTTCTGTGATCGGACATGGTTAACCCGTCTCCCGTGCTGTATTCAACCCAATACTATCTCATCTGTTTGCCAGTTTTAAATTACTGAATCGGCAGGTTACAAGAATACCATCAAGCAGCCTATTGTGCAATATATAAGGACAGAGCCGGGCAAAGAGGGAAAGGAAGCCTTCCCTCCAGGGCAATCCCGGATTTTACCCGGCAAATCGACTCTGCTCCTCCGGTTTGAGCTTTTTCAAAAGCTTCAGCTTCTTTCGGAACGCCTTTACCCCCATGCTGCCGAGTATGAACTTCGCGATGATAAACTGAAAGGGCAGCCAGGTAACATGCCCCATAGGCACCACATAGCGGCGGGGTCGTCCCAAGGCTTCCCACAAAAGACGCCGGCTTCGCTTGGGCAGGGCCTTGTCGAAACGCGCCTCGATAAAAACGATGCTCTTGGTATCCACGAACCTGGCATAGGCAATCGGATCGATCTTCAGATACGGGTGGATATCGCTCTCCTGCATCTGCCGGACCGTTTCGAAGCCGGCAAGCCGTTCCATATCGGTTTCGTAATCCCGGAGCATATCATCCCTCCTGCCGATATTCCAGTCAGCCTCGGGAAAGTCTTCCACACTCCGGCGGAAATAGGCCAGGGTCGGCGAATACCAGAGAAGGGTCGCCATCTCGCCCCCCACGGTCATGAGGTAGGTTTTGCGAAACTCCTTGCGTATCGCACTGATCATCACCGCAAGCATTCCCCCCAGGCAGAAACCGAACAGGTGGGAATTCTCCAGCCAGAGACCACGGTCCTTCAAGAAATCGATGATCGAAAATACATCTACCGCAGAATGCTCCCAAAATTTTGTTGCATGATCCACATCCCGATCGAAAAAATCCTTCCCGCTCACCGAGCCATCGGCAGTCCGGGTAAAGTTTCCCGGCAGTACCGGAAGCACCGTACGGATACCCGCATTCGCCAACCGGCTCGCCATCCACAAGAGAAAAGGGACATTCGTCGTTCCAAGTCCGTGCAGCAGAACCAACAAACCCGCCGGCTTCTCCTTCGGATCGAAGAGATAAAACTCCACCGTCTCCGCTCCCTTTTCCGGCTGATGATACCGGGTCGGAAACTTGATAATCGACGTACGGGAATTCTTGCTCTTCCTTATATACCCCTGCGAATACTCCTTCGTTCTTCCGTTGTATTCGAAATCAACCATTACTCATCACTCCCAAACTCTACCGTTTTCTCGATGATCCTCTGCGTCCACCGGTCCTTTAAAACAAACTCAAAACCATGCCTTCCCTCCGGATGCAAAAGAATTCTTGCATCACAGCCAGTTTCCCGAAGCTCTTTAAACATCTTGAGAGAAGACCGGAAAGGGACAATCGCATCCCGCATACCGTGGACCAGAAGCACCGGCGGCAAACCCGTCGTAATATGCTGAATAGGCGAATACCAGCGGTAAACCTGCCGCGACTTTCGTTTGTAAGGCAGCCGTTTTACCACCGCAGCAGCAGAGAACCTCGCAAAAATCGAACTCTCATCCCAGATATCCAGCAAATCACAGGGACTGTAAAATGCGATTATCTTTTTTACCAGTTCCCGGTTCTTCATTCCGGCAAGCAGGGCAAGGTGCCCTCCGGCAGAAAGCCCCATAACCGAAATCCCGTCTTCATTCAGACCTAACTCCCCCGCCCGATCGGAAAGCATCCAAAGGGCCGCAGAAAACTCATCGATCAGCTGTTCGATCCCCGCCGAATATCCCCGGCTGTACTCGATAGCAGCAACAGCAAAGCCGCGGGAAACCAGAACCCGGTACCACGAAAGATTGTTCGGCTGTCTCCGGTACCCGCTGATCCATCCCCCGCCGTGAGCAAAGAGGATGGTTCCCCGGGGACGCTTTCTGCCCGGGTAATAGATATCAACATATTTTCCGTGAAGATACTCCCGGGTATCCACCTTTCGCCACGGACGCTTGTCTACCTCTACCGGCAGCCTGCCGAACACGGATCTGCGGATTACATGAATGTTTAAAAGGATCAGTATTGCAAGGGAAAGCCCGAAATTAAAAAAGGAAAGAACTATCGTGAAAAAAAGAACGAGATACTTGAAAACCACAACATATTTATTCCCGATACCGCTCATAACGAAGATAATTCCATATATAGATATTACCACAAAGGGAGAGGATAATAATAGATTGCAGGCAGATACCTTCCGGATCGGCCGCCTGATCCGTTCATTTGACTTCGAATCAAATGCTTACTACGTTAAAATGTGAGGAGAGACCATGATTAATCGATGGGATATTGAAGAAGTAAAAGAAGTATTTGGTCACGATAAGGTGAATGAATATCTCAAACAGGGTTGGGTATTATTGGCTACTCATGTTGTAGGCGAAATGGAAGCAGGTGTGCCGAATCCCCCGCTTGTTTATGTGATAGGCCGGCCAAAGAAAGCGGAGTGACAAAATACTGTATGCCTCCGCCCAATCCCGGTAATGTTTAGTATTGCCCGAGGAAGGCAAACGATGATGCACACCAAAGGGAACCGATGGGCCTTCTCGAAACACATATCGAGACTGGTAGTTTTTATGCTTATTTTTTCCTCGCCTTCCCTCATCGCCGAGGAAACCGCCAAAAAACGGATCTTTCCCATTGAACGCGATGGGGGATACACCTACATCGATGGGCAAGGAAACACAGTAATCTCGGGCCCGTTCCAGGAAGCCCACCACTTTAGCGAGGACCTCGCGGTAATAAAGAACAAAGAAGGATACGGCTACATTGACCGCAGCGGAAATCAGGTAATTCCCGCCAGATTTGACTATGCCTCCTCTTTCCGGGAGGGCCTCGCCGTTGTTCGCTTCGGAGGGGAATGGGGCTTTGTGAACACTGAAGGTACACTCGTATTGCCGCCGGATCCATTGGCTGAATCCGCCGGCAGCCTCCACGAAAACCCCGGCAACCCGAAACCACCGCTCGTGTACAGTCATGCCAAAGGTTTCCGCGAAGGCCTTGCCCCCGTACTGATCGGTGACAAGTACGGTTACATCGACAAGCACGGAGAGATGATTATTCCCCCGCTGTTTGTAAAGGCCGGCGTTTTTTCTGAAGGCCTCGCCCCGGTGAAACTCGAAAAGCCTGGTAATGCACCGGACTCTCGGTGGGGGTACATCGACCGGAGCGGCACTCTGGTAATCAACCCGCGCTTCGAATCCGCCTGGAGCTTCTCCGGCGGCCGGGGCAGAATCCTTCTCGAAGGCCGTTACGGCTTTGTAGACCGTTCCGGTACACTGGTCGTTCCCGCCCGCTTCTCCTTGGCCCGGGACTATTCCAACGGCCTGGCCAAGGTGAGAATCGAGGAAAAATACGGGTTTATCAATGAAAACGGCAAAATGATTGTGGATCCCTTGTTTTCCGATGCCTGGTCCTTTTCAGAAGGCCTCGCTCCTGTTATGAACGAGAGCTATCTCTGGGGATACATCGACACGAAAGGCCGAAGGGTTATACCTCCGCACTACCATCTGGCGGATTCTTTCAGACGGGGATTGGCAAATGTAATGTTCTCGGATTACCGGCGTGGTTATATCGACCGATCGGGACGGGTTGTTGCTATCGGCAAGGGCGGCATCCCTCCCTTCTGCCAAGTCGGATTCTATACTGCTCAGGATTCTGAGCTCGGCCGGGACATGCTTATTGACAACCATAGCCGGTAAGAGCCCGAATCATCCTGCCAGGAACGTTCCATAGGAAAGAAGGAGCAGCAAAGCAGCGATTCCGATTGATATCACACGGAACGATCGGTTAAAGTGCCGATCCATCTGCTCTATTCGTTTGTCTACTTGTTCAAACCGTTTGTCCGATTCTTCCCGCTGTTCTGTAAAGCGCTGGTCCATCTGTTCAAACCGCTCGTTCGATTCTTCCCGCTGCTGCCCAAACCGCTGGTTCATTTGATTGATCAGATCTTCGAACCGCTTGTCCATAGTTTCGAATCGTTTGTCCATTCCTGAAAAACCACGGTCCATCTTCTCTCCGAGAAACTGCAGCTCGGAACTGATGCGTTCAGTAAAAGAATCTACCTCACGCCGCTCAACAATCGTATCGGACAACAGAACACTCAAGTTGTGAATGCTTTGAGGGTCCTGGGCGGTAACTGCCTTTGTTAATTCTGCCTCGAGAAGTTCTTTGAAAGATTCCATACTCAGCTCCATGGCGGTTTAATTATACATCACCCCAACGGGTTATACAAATATTTACCGCCGATGGTGCCGCATCGATTCAATAAAAAGTAGAAATCATATTGATTTTGCCGTAGATTAGTAATGTGACAAAAAAATGCAAGTTTATCATCAGCATCTCTTTTCTCATTCTTTTTTTTACCTCCACGGTCCATGCAGTCAACGAGCAAACAATCTCCGATCTCGAGTCCATCCGGGACCAAGCCGTCCAGTGGCTCCTCGAACAAAAAACCCCCAACCGGATCGTAGAAGCTCCTTTGCCCTGGCGCCGCAACCTGGTAATCAGCTATAGAATACCCGAGTCCGACCCTGCAGCACGCTACCTCACGGGTCGAGCCTATATCTATGATTCGGCCCTCGCCGCCATCGCCTTCACAATGACCGAAAGGTATCAGGAGGCTGAAGACGTTCTTTTTGCCCTTTCCCGTCAATTGCGCCCCGACGGCAGCCTTTGGTTCGGGGTAAACCTCGACAACGACTGGCCGAGTGAAGAAGGACACCAAGGGGCTACCGTTCGCAGCGGCGCTTCGGCATGGGCCGGTTACGCTGCTGTCTATTACATCAAAAAACGGAAGGCCGAAGACCCCGATTTTACCACCGGCGACCGGATCAGCCGCCGCATCCTCTTTTTTGCTGAAAAGACCGCCAGGCACTTGCTTTCTCTCCAAATCACCGATCCTGACGATCCCCGCTACGGCCTGGTAACCGGCGGTATGGGCACCTACACGCTCCGGGTGAACGAAGAGGGAGAGGTGGTCTCCGATTATGCCGACACCCAAATCGGCTGGGCCAGCACCGAACACAACATCGATGTCTACTTTCTGTTTCGCGACCTGGCCGAGATCACCGGAGGTGGTCGTTACCGAAACGGAGCTCAGATGGTGGCCGAAGGCCTGCTCTCTCTTTGGAACAAAGAGCACAATCAACTCATCCAGGGAATCAAAAAAGACGGAAGGCGGGATACCGTCCTGCCGTTGGACACCTCGAGCTGGGGGTCGATGTTTCTCCGGTCTGCAGGCTACACGGAAAAGGCGGAGGCGGCCCTCGAGGCGGGAATCGACAGATTCCGCGTAGGAAAGTCCGGCCGCTACCGGCCCTATGCTGATGATCCGGTATATCCCGACAAAGCAGTTTCCCGGGCGTACCTCGATAATCCTGGCGCCGCGTGGAACGGCATTGACATCAATTGGCCCGAAGGCGCTCTCGGCATGGCTGCCGCTTTGGTCAAATCAGAGGATGCAGACCGGATCGATCACGCTATAGAAATAATCCAGGCCGCCGCCGAGCTTTCCGAAGAAGGAGGCATCCCCTACGCCTCTCGGGAGATCCCCCATCAGTTCAGCACCTATCCCTCGGTAGCCTCCACCGCATGGCTGGTCATTGCCGTAGAAAACCTTCTCGATGCTGAAGACAAGGGGCTGTTTTGGGAGTAACAGATACGGACAAGACAAGAGCACGGCCGATGTTCCGGATAATACTTTCCGTATTTATTCTGTTTGCAATCGCCCCGGCATCCCTGCGTGCAGAGGACCCCGATTCGTCCCTTCCCGAAACCTCTCTTTCCCGCGGCGAGTATACCCTCGCCCTCGTACCGCCGATCGGCAACCGGAGCGAAGCGAAACATATTGCCCGCACCGCGCTGCGCCGTATCCCCGAAATCCAGGGCATACCCTATCGCTTTATCGAGGAACCGGAAGAGGTCGCCGGCTACCGGGTCGCCGTCCTCGCCAAGGCCCCATCGAACGCAGAGCTCACCAGCGAGTGGACCAACGCGCTCTACAGCTTTGTAGAACAAGGCGGCGTGCTTCTGGTCCCCGGACTGCCTGGTTCGGACCTCTATTCCCTCCTCGGGATCAGGAAGGTACGCTCCAGCCACCAACGAGAGCGGATCATCTTCGAAACCACCTCCAGTACTGCCGCCGATCCCATCCTCGCCTACATAGATCATCCGAACGAACGCACCATCTCCATCGGCAACGGCCACGACCCGGTCTATGACGAGGTGATTTGGTCGCACGGGGCCTCCACAGGCCCTATGGCCGAGGTTCTCGGCCGCTTCGACGACGGCAGCGCCGCCCTGGTCCGCAACTACTACGGCCGGGGGATCGCCTACTACCTGGGAACCGGCTTTGCAGAGACCGTTCTTCTGCCTCAGACCGGCGGAGACTTCGAGGCCCAGCGCAAGTTCGTAAACAGCGTCGAACCATCGGCAGACACGATTATGCTCCTGATCAAGGCCCTCTACGAAGCGAACGCCCCGGTCCCAGTGTACCTCAGCCCCATACCGCAGGGCAGACCGACCGCCCTCATTCTGACCCACGACGTGGACGCCCAGACCTCCTTCGCGGATTCGCTCAAATTCGCCCGTCTCGCCGAACAGTTCGATGCAAAAAGCACCTTCTTCATCAACACCAAGTACTTCGAGGACCGGATGGACATCGCCTACTACTCCGTTCCAGAAAATCTCGAAGCGGTACAGGCCCTTGGCCGCCGCGGTCACGAGATCGCCTCTCACACCGTTTCCCACGCCCTCGAGTTCGACCAGGCGCCGGTGGGTTCATCCACCGTAACCTACGGCGGCTACCGGCCCAAAAAGCAGATCACCATCAACGGCGAGGTTCGGGTGAGCAAGCAGCTGCTCGAACAGGATATCTTCGGCGCAGACGCACATGGGCGGGACAAGGCACAAGACAGGTCCGCCTCTGAACCAAACACCGGCACAGACGGCAAAACAGAAACCGGCACAGGCGGCGTCGACTCTTTCAGGGCCGGCTACCTGGCCTATCCCTCCGAGCTCATCGGGGTGCTCGAGGCTGCAGGCTACCGCTACGACTCCTCCTTTTCGGCAAACGACATCCTGACCACCTTTCCCTACTTCGCCTTCCGAGAACGCCGCCCCGGCGCAGAAGAGTCTTCGGTCATCGAAATCCCCCTCACCCTCGACGACGCGCTCGGCTTTTTAACCGAAGAGACGAAGGAACAAGCCGTCAGGACCTGGAAGGAGATCGTCCGCGCACACGCTGCCAACGAGACGATTACCGTCCTGCTCATCCATCCCTCCGACACTCAGAACAAAACCTACAAACTCGAGGCCCAACGCGAGCTCATGGAATATGCCCGAAAACTCGGGGCCTGGATGGGAAGCATCGGAGAATTCGGCAATTTCTGGCGGGCCCGCCATCAGCTGCGCATATCCGGCATCTCGAAGACTGAAGACAGCGCCGCTGGGAACAGCAGCAGCCTTTCTATCCGTCTGAATCTTCCGGCAAAAGAGATCCACCGCTGGACCGCCCTCGTTCTCCCGGCCTCTTTTCAAAAAACGTCCGCTCAGGAAACCGGCTACAACACCATCCGGGTCCTCGACGCCGACGGGCGCAGGCTGCCGCACAGCACCGGCAGCACCGGCAGCACCGGCAGCACCGGCAGCACCCGCACCACCCGCAGCACTCGCAGCCCCGGAACCACCGGCAGCGGCGGCACCCCCGGCACCCCCGGCAGCGCAGACAAAATATTTATCCGCCTCCAGCACGCAGGCAGTGTTCAAGAACAATAAAACATGCGATACTAAGGTGTAAGTTACATGCTGAATACTGTGCAAAATTTTGATACTATTTTCGATAATATAAACGATGCTGTCTTCGTTCACGATCTGGACGGGAAAATCCTCGAAGTCAACGCATCCGCCTGCTCCCTGCTCGGGTACACACGGGAAGAACTGCTCGACCTGCGTCCTCAGGATATTGTTGCACCGGAATACCGGGAAGGCATTCCGGAGAGGTTCGAGCATATTCAGAAATCAGGCAGCTTTCTTTTCGAAGTAGTACTACGGAGAAAGGACGGCGCCGGGATCCCGGTGGAAATAAGCAGTAAACCTATTACCATTAATAATATCTCCTGCATTATCAGCACTATTCGCGACATATCAGCACGCAAGAAGGCAGAAAAAGAACTCAGGCAAACGAGCGCTCTGCTTCAAAACATTACCGACAATATGTTCGATCTCGTTTCGCTCACCGATTTGGAGGGGAATTTCACCTTCGTCGGTAAATCGCACCGGATACTCGGATACGAGCTCGAATACCTGATAGGAAAAAACGTGCTCGAATTCGTTCATCCGGAGGACCTTCCCCGTATCAAAACGCAGTTCGAGGACTTTCTCGGCGCCGCCGAAGCATTCAGGAAGGTCGAATACCGCTACCGCTGTACCGACGGAAGCTACATCTGGCTCGAGACATTGGGCAGGAAACTCTTTGATGATAACGGCAAGACCCGGGAACTCATATTCAGCTCCCGGGATATCAGCGAGAACAAGGCCTACATCGAAAATCTGCGCGAGAGTGAGGAGCGATACCGGTACATCTTTAACAACTCCGCGGTTTCCCTCTGGGAAGAGGACATTTCTGCTGTCCGTAAAGCCATCGAGGATCTCAAAGAGCAGGGTGTCCAGGATTTCGAGAACTATCTCGAACAAAACCCGGAAGAGGTGGCAAACCTGGTCAAGGAAATCCGGGTGCTCGAAGTAAACGATGCAGCTTTGCAGCTGCACGGAGCAGAAACGCGGGAACAACTACGCGGCAGCCTCGGAAAAACATTCGCTTATTCAGAGACATCTCTGAATCTATTAAAACAAGGACTCGTCGCAATTGCTCAAAACCACAGAAAAGTATCCGGAGAAACGCAGATACAAACCCTCAACGGCACAGTACGCGACATTATGCTTCACATGTATCTGCCTCTGGAACAAAGCCGGAAGAAAACCGCCCTTATATCTGAATACGACATTACATCTCTCAAACAAGCAATACAAGAAAAGCAGGAACTCATGAACGAGCTCAACCACCGGGTAAAGAACAACCTCCTGATGGTATCCTCGCTTATCCACCTAAAAGACGACGCCCTCGGGCCGAACATCGATTTATCCGACATCGACCGGCAAATAACGGCCATACGCCTGGTGCACGAAAAACTCTACAAAACGGACGCAATCACTCAGATCTCTATGCCCGGTTACATCGAGGAGATCCTCGATGCTGTTTTTTCCTTCTACCAGGGCAAGGTCAATCTTGATACCAACATCGACGAGGTCGCCTTCCATGCAAAGAAAGCAGTCCCTACCGGCCTCATCATCAACGAGATTGCTACCAACGCGTTAAAACACGGATTTTCCCCGGACAAGGGAGCCCGCTTTTCCGCCTCCCTCGAGGAAGACAAGGATAATAGCGTTTGTATTCTTACTCTTTCGAACACCGGTCACCCCTTCCCTGCGGATATCGACATCCACCGGCCGCAAACCCTCGGACTCCAGTTAACCCTCTCGCTGGTCGAGCAGCTCGGCGGTAGCATCGAGCTGAAAACAGAGCCGGAAACAACATTTACCATCTCGATACCCGATTATGCCATCGCTTGATGTATAGCGGCAGTTTGGATTCAACGGGCGATAGCGGTATATTGAGCACATGGAACGAATCGCATTCTTCGATACAAAGCCCTATGACCGCCAATACTTTGATGCCGCCAATCAAAAACACGGCTTCGAAATCAAATACTTTTCTACCCGGCTCAACGAGGACAGCGTATCACTCGCCGAGGGATACGACGCTCTCTGCGCCTTCGTAAACGACGACCTCTCGGCGCCCGTCATTCACAGACTCGAAGAGATGGGCATCCGGGTCGTAGGACTACGAAGCGCCGGCTTCAATCATGTAGACCTTAGTGCAGCCTTCGGCCACGTACACATGGTCCGGGTCCCGGCCTACTCCCCCTATGCGGTTGCCGAACACGCCGCCGCCCTCATCCTCTCGCTCAACCGCAAGACCCACCGGGCCTATTACCGCACCCGGGACAACAACTTCTCCATCAACGGCTTTGTCGGCTTCGACATGCACGGAAAAACCGCCGGAATTATCGGCACCGGCCGGATCGGCCTTACCCTGATCAAGATCCTCCGAGGTTTCGGAATGGAGGTCCTCGCCTATGACGCCCGTCCCAAATCCGGCGCCGATACAGAATACAGCTTTCGCTACGTCGACCTGGACGACCTGTACCGCCGGTCGGACATCATCTCCCTCCACTGCCCTCTGACCCCGGAAACCCATCACCTGATCGGAAGCGAGGCTCTCCGGAAGATGAAACGGGATGTCATGATCATCAACACCAGCCGCGGACCGCTGGTGGACACCGGAGCGCTTCTCGACGCCTTGAAAGAGGGCCGTATCG
>JAIPGG010000034.1 GCA_021736255.1 Spirochaetales bacterium
ACATCCATTCCTACATATACTAAACTAATTGTGTTCATTGTGGCCTCCCTCCTTGTATGTGGCGTATTTTACCATCAGGGTACTATTAATCCACGATGGTGCAAGTTGTGGAGGTCACTTCATATTGTCTTGTGGAAACAATGATTCCGGCGCTGAAAAAGCGCAAGCTTTTTCCCCCGGCTTTTCTTGACTATTTAGATCATCATACCTAACTTTGTTTGTGAAGGCGTCGTACCATAATATTTGCCGCCTATTACAGACCCAACTCAGGAGGAGCCGGATGTCACAAGTAACCTTTAAGGGAAACCCCCTCAAAACAAGTGGAGAACTGCCGAATGTCGGAAGCAAAGCACCGGATTTTTTGCTCACTACCGAAGACCTGCAAGATGTAAGTCTAGAGAAATATTCCGGAAAAAAGAAAATTCTGAATATCGTTCCCAGCCTCGATACGGGGGTTTGCGCCGCTTCGGCCAAAACCTTCGACGCAAGGGCCCCGAAACTCGATAATACTGTAGTTCTAACCATCAGCAACGACCTGCCCTTTGCACAGGCGCGTTTCTGCAGCGCCGAGGGAATCGAGAATGTTCAAACCCTTTCGCAGCTGCGCAACCGAGATTTCGGCAGGGATTATGGTGTGGAAATGGTAAGCGGTCCTCTCGCCGGTTTACTCGCGCGGGCGGTCGTTGTTCTCGATGAGAACAATAGTGTTCTATACACCGAGTTGGTCCCGGAAATAGCTCAGGAACCGGATTACGACTCTGCAGTGGCGGCGCTGAAATAACCCGTCATTCCCCGTTCGAAAGTGAATCCTTGGAAAGCAGCCGCCCTTCCTGGAGCCGCTTTGCACGCTGTCGGCGGCTGCTTCCTTGTCACCGGAGGGACAAAACCCTACAATACACCGGTGATTCACATCGTACTCGTAGAACCGGAGATCCCGCAAAATACCGGTAACATCGCAAGAACCTGTGCTGCCCTCGGAGCAACACTTCACCTGGTTCACCCTCTCGGATTCAGTACAGATGACCGTTACCTGAAACGGGCGGGGCTCGATTACTGGCGTTTGGTAGAGGTTCGCCATCACAAAAGTATCTCGTTTTTTTTCGAAACCCTGACCACCGGGAAACAAACAGACAGCAAGCACCGGGCCGTCGGACAAACTGAATTCTACCTGGTCACCCGTTATGCCGACCAGCTGTATACCGAGGTTTCCTATCCCGACGGTTGTTACCTGATATTCGGCCGGGAAACCTCCGGGCTCCCGGAGAAACTACACTCGAGCTACCCGGATAAACGGATACGCATTCCGATGAGAAATGAAACCCGTTCACTCAACCTGTCGAATGCCGCTGCCATTATCGGATACGAAGCAATGCGCAGACAGCAATTTGCCGGACTCGAACTCAAAGGAGGACACGAATGAATACCCTTGGAATTCTCGGTTTTGGAAATATGGGCGAGGCCTTCGGAGCGGGACTCCGCAGGGCCGAACCTGAGCTTTCTCTGATCGTCTACGACCCGCTCCCGCAGAGAAATGCCGCTGCTGCAGAAATCTGCAGCGCTACCCCTGTCTCGAGTCCGGATGAGCTTGCCCGGGCTGCCGACACGATCCTGCTCGCAGTCAAACCCCAGGAGATGGGTCGGGCATTGTCGGTACCGGATTTTCAGGACGGGAAACACCGATTTATTTCCATCGCCGCCGGGGTATCGCTGCAGAAACTCGGCGAACTGACCGGGAGCGGAGACCTGTGCCGGTTAATGCCGAATCTAGCGGCCCGTCAGGGCCAGGCACTCGTAGCTGCAGCGTTTCCCGATGGGATCGAAGAGGGTTTCCGAGAAGATGCTCTCCGGGTAGCCGGGGCTGCAGGTCGGGCTCTCGAGATAAAAGAAGAACTCATGCCTGCAATCATCGGCCTTTCCGGTTCAGGGATAGCCTTTGTCTTTTCCTTCATTCACGCCCTGGCCCTGGCTGGTACAGATGAAGGTATCCGTTACCCTGATTCTCTCGATGCAGCCCTGCAGACACTGCGGGGGGCGGCAGCCGCCCTGGAAGATTCCGGCGATCACCCCGAAGCGATGCTCAGCCGGGTAATCTCTCCGGGAGGGACAACCATACGAGGTGTTCGTGCCCTTGCAGAGGAGGGCTTTACCGCCTCGGTAATGCATGCAGTGCGAGAGTCTGCTGCACGAGCGCGGGAAATGGAAGGATAGAACAGCAGAGCCTCCTTTTGCAGGAGTGCTCCCCGGCCGCGGAGAAACATCTTTTTACTCTTGTCTTCAAAGGCACCGACAGGTAAGATGGGGTCATGCTCGATTTACGATTTATCCAGGACCACCGCGAAGAAGTTATTGAGAACATCAGGAACCGGCAGGTCGATACCGATATCGACCGGGTCATCTCTCTGTACCAGCAACGGAACAGCCTGATCCACGACATCGAGGAACTGCGCAGCCGCAGGAACGAGAATGCCCGAGCGATGAAGGGCAAGATGGAGCCCGATAAACGCAACCGGCTCATTGAAGAGGGGAAACAGCTCAAAGAATCAATTGCCGAACAGGAATCCGTCCTTTCCTCTATAGAAACTGAACTGAATGAAGCCGCCTATACTATCCCGAACATGTCCCATCCCGACGCGCCGGTAGGTTCAGAAGAAGGGGACAATCGCGAATTACGCCAATGGGGAACGGTTCCCTCATTCAACTTCAAACCTCTCGACCACGTGGAACTGGGAGAGAAGCATGATCTCATCGATTTCGATACGGCAGCACGGGTAAGCGGAGCAAAATTCTACTACCTCAAAAACGAAGCAGCCCTCTTGGAGATTGCACTGACCCGCTATGCCATGGATGTACTGGTATCTCACGGTTTTACCCCGACGGTGACTCCCGATATTGCCCGGGAAGACATTCTGGTCGGAATCGGATTCAATCCCCGCGGCGAAGAAAGCAATATCTACACCATCGAGGATTCCGACAACTGCCTGATCGGAACTGCAGAGATAACCCTCGGCGGCTACCATGCCGGAACAATGCTGGAATCAGGACGGCTGCCGATACGGATGGCCGGTCTTTCTCACTGCTTTCGCAGAGAGGCCGGAGCGGCGGGTAAATACTCTCGCGGCCTGTATCGGGTTCATCAGTTTACCAAAGTGGAGATGTTTGTCTATTGCATGCCGGAAGAATCTGCTCGAATCCATGAAGAGCTTCTTTCCATAGAAGAGGAGATCTTTCAGGGTCTCGAGGTGCCTTATCGAGTAGTGGATACGTGTACGGGGGATTTAGGCGGGCCGGCATACAGAAAATATGATCTCGAGGCTTGGATGCCCGGGCGCGATGAGTCGGGAAACTGGGGGGAGATTACCAGTACCTCAAACACAACCGACTACCAGGCACGCAGACTGGGGGTTCGATACAAAGATGCAGACGGAAACAAAGGATACGTGCATATGCTCAATGGAACGGCAATTGCCGTTTCCCGGGCGATTATTGCTATTTTAGAAAACTTTCAACAAGCCGACGGGAGTATCCGTATTCCTTCGAAGCTCGTCCCGTACACAGGGTTCGATGTGATAGGAAAGTCCGGTTCCTAGGGAAATCCCAAGAAGACCTAGTACAACCACAATGCCCCGGAGCTGCTTCCGCTCCGGAACATCTTGACCAGGATACAGGTTCAGCGCCGAGTGTTCTGATCGATAGCTGCTTGGTAGGTAGCCTTGTAGGTTGCAAAACTGTATTTTTTCTGGGAATACATGGCTTCCCTCACCGCATTTTCGAGTTCTTCCTTGCATTCAGGACAGACATCTCGATTCATTACCGTGTAGTAATTGCGATCGTTGAGAAAATAGTTGTCGTGACGGGAAGCTTCGCGTATCTGTTTGCCACACATATCACAGGTGATAGTTGTCATTGGTCCCTCCTTTGGTCATAGCTATGGGCTGTTGGTCAGCTCTTATGGTAGTATACTGAGTAAGCTATGTCGAGTTCAATTAGAAAAAACCGTGTTTTTATTATCGCAGAGGCGGGCACCTCTCATGGAGGTTCGATAGAGCGGGCAAGACAGCTGATCGAAGCCGCCTCCAAAGCGGGGGCCGACGGGATCAAGTTTCAGGCGGTCTATGCTGATGAGATCATTCACCGGCAAACCGGTATGGTCCCACTGCCCGGCGGCCAGGTATCCTTATATGAACAGTTCCGGCATCTCGAAAGGCCTCCGGAATTCTACGGCAGGCTGAAAGAAGAGAGCGAGGCAGCCGGGCTCAGTTTTCTCTGCACACCCTTCGGCCCGCAGAGCGCTCTAATGCTCTACGATCTGGGAGTTGAATCTTTCAAAGTGGCCTCTCCGGAGCTGAATTACAAACAGCTCCTCGAATTGCTGTCCGGCTATCAGAGACCGTTGATTCTCTCTGCCGGAGTTTCACGGATCAGTGATATCGAAAATGCCCTGCTCTGGACCGAGTCATCGAAACCAAGCAGAACCGCCTCTTTTCCCGCCCGGACCCTCCTGCACTGTATCACCTCTTATCCGGCTCCGGAGGAGGAGTACAATCTCAGGGTAATCGAATCCCTCCGCTCGATTTTCGGGGTTCCGGTAGGGATTTCCGATCACAGCATCGATCCGGTACTTGTTCCGGCATTATCCGCTTCCGTCGGGGCTTCAATGCTCGAAAAACATCTGACCCTCTCCCGGAAAGACGGAGGCCTCGATGACCCTATCGCTCTCGATCCGAATAAATTTCGGGAAATGGTGGAATCTGTACGGCATTACGAAAGGCTTTCGGCAAAGGAGATCCAAAACGACCTCGCAAAGGTTTACGGGAAAGAGCACATTCTCCGGGTTTTAGGGGACGGCATTAAACGGCTCGCCCCTTCGGAAAAGGCTTCCTACGGCAGATCCAACCGTTCGATCCATGCCGGACGGGAAATCCGCGCAGGGGAAATCCTTTCCACCGAAAATACGGCAATTCTCCGCACCGAAAAGGAGCTTTTACCGGGCTTGGAACCGCAGTACCTCGAGCAAATCCTCGGAGCCCGGGCAACCCGTCCTATTAAAGACGGGCAAGGAATCGGGTGGATCGATGTTATCAGCGGTGTTTCCGGAACTTCCGAAATCCCTCTGCCTGGAAACGACTGAAAAGTCGGTGAGTTTGGAGAAAGCTGCGGCCCGAATATCGACATGAATAGGTTTCCATGCTAAGGTAGCTATTCGTAGAATAATGCACCTACGCAACCATCTGGAGGCTTTCTATGAGTGCACAGTGGAAGAGTAACGAGACCCTGAAAACCTTAATGGGTCTCTACAGGTATATGTTCACCTCCCGGGAGATTGATAGATTCGAACAGGAATATACCAACCGGGGAGAGGCGTTTTTTCATGTATCCGGAGCAGGACATGAAGCGGTAGCGGCATTGTCGGTTCACCTGCAGCCGCAGGACTGGCTTCATACTCACTACCGGGATAAGGCGCTTCTTTTGGCCCGAGGAATCAGTGTCGAACAGTTTTTCTTGAGCCTTTTCAACAAGGATGAATCCCATTCGCGGGGCAGACAGATGTCTGCTCATCTAAGCGATCCCGATCTGAATGTCCTGAGTATCGTAGGCCCTGTTGGAAATGCAGCTCTCCAGGCAGTGGGAATTGCCATGGAGGTACAGGACCGGAAAGACGCCCCGATCGTCTTTTCATCGATGGGCGATGGAATGACTCAGCAGGGCGAATTCTACGAGGCTGTAGCTCACGCAGTCCGTGCTCAGCTGCCGATTCTCTTCTTCATCGAGGACAACGCCTTTGCAATATCCACTCGTACCGGCGGACAGACATTCTTTTCCCGTCCGGACGGCGATGCCGATTCCTTTTACGGAATTCCCATCACCCATATCGACGGACGGGATACGATCGAGACGCTCGAGAAAACCGGAGAGGCCGTTTCATCCGTCCGCTCCGAACGCAAACCGGCTTTTGTCGTTTTCCATTCGGACCGCCTTTCCCACCACACCAACGCTGATGATCAACGGGTCTACCGTTCCGACGAAGAGATCAAGGCAGCCTGGGACACAGGGGACCCCATCGCTAGGCTGAAACAAAAACTTCTCGATGAGGGTGTTCCCCAAGAAGAATTTTCCAATCTCGAAAAGGAAATTACCGAAATGATCAGGCAGGAGGCGAAAGCCGCTCAGCTCTCTCCTGAACCTGTCGCCTGTTATGATGCAAAGAAACCGCTTCCCAAACGTCTCGGCGACCCGAAACGGGAATATACCGGAAACGAAGACGAAAAAGAATACACCATGCTCGAAGCTTTGCGGGAGACCTTCCGCGACCGGATGGAAAAGGACGACCGGGTAAGCCTTTTCGGGGAAGACATTGCAGATCCCAAAGGGGACGTTTTTGGCCTGACCCGCGGTCTGGGAGACCAATTCCCCGGCAGGATCCTCAACAGCCCCCTGAGTGAGGCTTCTATTGTCGGTATTTCGGTAGGGCGGGCTTTAGCAGGCGGCCGACCGGTCGGATTCCTTCAGTTTGCCGACTTCCTGCCTATCGCCTACAACCAGATCTTCGCAGAAATGGGAAGTATGTATTGGCGCACCGACGGGGGATGGCAGACGCCGGTCATTCTGATGGTGACCACCGGCGGTTACAAACCCGGACTCGGCCCTTTCCACGCCAGCAGCATGGAATCCGTCGCTGCTCATGTACCGGGCGTGGATGTCTTCTTCCCTTCCAGCGCCGGAGATGCCGCCGGACTTTTGAATGCCGCCTTTTCTTCGGGTCGGCCTACGATCTTTTTCTATCCCAAGAGCATGCTCAACGACCGCAGCAGGGCCACTTCCCAGGATGTATCCAAACAGCTTGTTCCAATCGGACGTGCCCGCTTTCTCCGGGACGGCACGGATATTACGATGGTGGGTTACGGAAATACCGTTCCCCGAATGCTCAAAGCAGCACAGGACCTTGAAACCGTCGGAATCGAGACCGAAGTCATAGACCTCCGGAGTATTTTTCCCTGGGACCTCCAGGCTGTTCTGAAATCCGCAGAAAAAACAAAAAAACTGATCGTCACCCACGAAGACAGCAAGACCGTCGGCGTGGGAGCTGAAGTACTGGCCTCTCTGGCCGAACAGACAAGTGAAGCTATCGAAGTACGGCGGGTAGTCCGGCCGGACACCTATGTTACTTGCAATTTCGGCAACCAGCTCGAGATTCTGCCCTCCTACCAGCGGCTGTTGGAAACCGCTTGTGAATTGCTGAAAATAGACCTTACCTGGGAAAAACCCAAAGAAGCCGAAAAGGGGACCTATCTCGTTGAAGCCATAGGATCGAGCCCTTCCGACGAATCAATCACGATCGTAGAATGGCAGGTCAAACCAGGCGATGAGGTCAAAAGCGGAGACCTCCTTGCCGAACTCGAAGCCGACAAAGCCGTCCAGGAGCTTCAATCCCCCATAGACGGGGAAGTGCTCGAACTTCTCGAAGAGGAAGGGGACACGGTACCCGTGGGTACTCCTATCGTCAAACTGAAAACAGGGGATGAAGAACTCGCTCTCAAACCGCAAACCCAAGAAGAACCGGGAACCCCTATTCTCAAGCTTCCCGAAAAGAAAGCAAGTGCAAAAGCCGCTGCCTCACCGGTGTTGGGCGGAGGCGGACATGTTGATGTGGGAATCGTTTCGCTTACGACAACCCACGGCTCGCGGATCGTCACCAACGAGGAAATCAGCGAGCTGTGCCCTGACTGGTCGCCGGAGGATATTATAAAACGTACGGGTATCGAATCCCGCTATTGGGCTCAGGGAGAAGAAACGGCCCTCTCTCTGGCAGTAGATGCCGCCAAGAAACTCCTCGAACAGGAGGGACTCGATATTTCCGACATAGATGCCCTCTACTGTTCTACCGGAACCCCGCAGACTATTACTCCATCCATGGCTTGCCTGATCCTCGATGAACTAAGCGGGGAGCAGAACGATGTAATGATCCAGGCCGAAGACATCATCAGCGCCTGTTCAGGATTCCTCTATGGGCTCCAGGCCTCCTATGATTATCTGCAGAGCCGGCCGGAACATCGGGTTCTCTTGATAACCACCGAAGCCCTGTCGGGCAAAACCGATACCTCCGATCCCATGACAGCTCCGATCTTCGGAGATGCGGCCTCGGCGAGCCTCATCGTTTCCGAACACTCCGAAAAAACCATTCGTGCAAAGGTCTTCCGCCCCGAACTCTCGGCGAAAGGAGAAAACGGCGATATCCTGAAGGTTCCGGCCGGTTCCGATGAGTCAATTTACATGGACGGCCCCAAAGTCTTCCTGGAGGCAGTCAAGGCCATGATTATGATGCTTCAGAAGGCCTGCGAGACCGCCGAAATCGAGGTTGATGAGCTCGACCTGGTCGTTCCCCATCAGGCGAACCAGCGGATTATCAATGCCATACGTCAAAAGATTAAATTCCCCCGCGAGAAGGTTTACAGTAATATACGGGAATACGGAAACACCTCGTCTACCAGTATCCCGCTCTGTCTGGATAACCTTTTAAAGGAACGCGACAAAGGGGAACTTTTGGGTATGACTGCCTTCGGCGGCGGATTCACGTTTGCAGGTGGAGTACTGGAAATCCAGTAAGCCCCGGCTCAGGCCAGTAGGGTAATACGCGCCTCGAGGTAACTCAGGTTGTCTTCCTTGAGGATAACCCGGTAAAACCGCTGGTCCTCGTCGAGGGGTTCAGGCTGATAACCATTGTAGGAAAAGTATTTCTTGCTCCGTTGAGCATCGAACCAATGAACCAGGCGCACCATTTCTCCCTCGATTTCAATGGCTGTTAAGCCCCGCTTACCGATAACACAGCCCGAATTAAACAGGCACGGCACGGTTAACTCCCGATTATAAAGGCGGTCCGCAAGGGTTTCGGAACGGGAGCGGCGCGGACTGAACCGGCTCCGCTGCTTACTCGATATCTCTTCGAGTTCGTTCCGATACTGCATAATCTGAGACTCGATTCTTCGCCTTGCTCCGTTTATCGCCCCCGGATAATTACGGCACAGCCGCTCGATGTGATACTTGAGAGATTCGGTTTTCGAAAGCGATTCGAAAAGGGGACGGTGGGTATGTCCGATAACGGCAATAAGTTTTCGTTTGCGGGCAAAATCATATATTCTGTTTTCTATCCTGTAGCGCTTTCGCACCTTGTGAGCAGCAGACCGATTTTTGATTCCAACCGGGTGCACAAAAACCCGGATAAGAAAACCTGCCACCTGATTGAGCTGAGCAAAGTAATTCGAGGCCTGATGGCCGTGAAAGATAAACAGCTCTTTCGACCCGCCATTGATCCTCAGGGCGGGATAGATCGGAAAGGGATACTCCGGTACCCGATTCAGATAGAGGTCGAAATCATGGTTCCCTGCGAGCTTGAAAAGCCGTTCCTGTCTATGGAACTCGAAAAAGGTATCGTAGAGCTCGGGCCAGGCTGCCATGATCCGGTCGAGCCGGTAACGTTGAAGCTCTTCGATATCCCCATTGAGAACGAGGGAGTAGTCACGTTCTAGATAATTTTCTTTCAATACGCGGTGAAAAAGCTCTGAATTCGGCCGAAAATCATCCCGGGACGATCCGTCTCCGAGATGGAGATCACTAAAGATTACAATCCGGCCGTGCCGCTCTCTTTTAAGGCGCGGGGCTTCATCGTAGAGGGCCTGCAGTGCATCCTCACAGCATAGAGCTAATTGCCGGGCCATCGAGTATAAAAATCCTCCCTTTGTGTAAAAATATCATGAGTTTGAAGTCAGTATTTTTTTAAATCAGTTTCCCTGGAAAGATCAAAATCCGGAAAGATCGATTATTTTGCTAATCCATAACAATTATATGCTGATTTCTGCTTTTGATCCAGTACCTTTATGGAATGTATTTATGCACGATGCAATGCAAAATGCATAGGTATGCACTTTCAATAAGCAAAGATGTGCAGGTTTTCTTGTATCAGGTTGATTTCTACAATTACGCCTTGTAATTCCTTTCTATAAATGGAATTAGAACAAACCTTCTCTTTGAATCTCAGCACCTATTGGCACGGTTATTGCTAATATATTTCTGTAAACGCAAGGTTTGTATGGCGAAGAAAAGGAGAAGAACATGAGAAAATATTATATTATTGTAGCCGTTGTGGCGGTACTCTTCATTACTCTCACCGGTTGTGATACGACGTTAGGCAGCGAAGATCTGAAGGGTATCGCAAATGACCTGGCTGAAACAACGAATACAGCGAGTGATAGTTCGAGCACCATAGAAAGCACTGCTGCAGAGAACGAGGCAAACGAGCTTTCCGGCGAACCTGCGGCTGAAACTGCAGCCCAGGTGGTCTCCGAAGAACCCGCGTCTGTCGAAGAACCCGCGTCTGTCGAAGGGACCGAACCTGCCGTAGAGACGGAAGTTGAAACCGAGCCCGCGTCCTCCGAAGGGACCGAACCTGCCGTAGAGACGGAAGTTGAAACCGAGCCCGCGTCCTCCGAAGGGACCGAACCTGCCGCAGAGACGGAAATTGAAACCGAGCCCGCATCCTCCGACGAGCCCGAGGAACCCCAGGATCCATCAAAAACCGACTCCAATGCACACAATCAGAACAACGGAAACACTCCCCCTCCAAACGTGAACGAGAATGCAATCATCCATAATCCGAATTGGTCGTTCGATTAATTCGGTCTGAAAACCCGGCCTACTGATAAATACGGGTGAGTTGTTCAAAAACCTTGTCAAAGGCTTTATCAACCTTCCCGGTGTCCTCGTGCACCGGGAAAGGTTCTTCATGAATATAGGAATACGGAAAGTCAAGAACCTCCACAGGGATCGGAATATCACCCTTGCTGCCCTTGAGTGTATGGATCGCGTCATAGGCCCTGGCCACCCGGTCTTTCTTTAATACAACAGCCTGAACACGGTCTGCTATCTCCCGGAGCAAACGCTCCCGCAGCCCGAGTCCGTCTTGGTAGTACGTGATCATACTGCGAAAGGTTCTTCCGGTTCGTGTCCGCATAAAGAAATCCCTCAGCCGATTATCCCTGTCCAATTCTTCGTCCAGGTATTCGGTGTACAAATCTCCCATCGCTCCTGCTGCATGGCTGTCCAACATATACTTCGAGACCGGATAGAGATGATTTACCACCGGCCCGCCGCAAAAAAGACCCAGCCGGGAATCGGAAAACCGTCCCTCTTCATCAATCATGGCAAGCAGCAGCCCGAGGGAAGCACCTACCGAATAACCGAGAATATCAACTCGAGCCGTTGGAGAGACACCGGAAACAACACCCGAACGCAATTGATCAACATAGCTTACGATATCCAGATAGGTCTGCAGACCGGACCAGACAACCCGCTTCGGTTCTTCGGCAAGACGGGTACTAATCGCCACATTTCCGAAAGACCCGTCAACCAGGCCGGGATACTGTTCGCCCCGACGACGGGCCAATTTGATCATAGCCCGGGGCTGTATCCAGGCTTCAGGAGAACGGTTCATATGAAAAGCAAGGGGAAAGAGAACAACCGCAGCATTGAGCTGCCGGGCAAGTCGTCCGGCCCAGGGAAGGTACTTGTCCCACCTTCTCTCATTCAAGCCGTGAAGGAGGATCACCACCTGTTCACATTCCCCACAGGATGCACTTTGCACATGGGGCAGAACAAACTCACGGTTTTCCGAGATCTGAGTGTCCGGCGTTGAAAGAAAATCATCCAAAGAATTTTCGCCGGCCTGGAGCTCATCACTCTGGGGTAAAACGTGGAAAGCAAGAGACTGAAAGGGCAGATTGATGAAATTCAAGCCGAGCCCGGAACACTCATGCACCCCCTCTTCCAGCTGAAAACAGCTCGACAATTCTTTTCGCAGGGTATGATAGGGAATTTTCGTCATATCTGAGATGGTACCGGCGAAAGATAAATTTGTCCAGTTTTGATTGAATCAGTTTCACCGTTTTCGCGGTACAAACTAGGGATGAACAGAAACCTTTCGGAATCTACGGATCCCCTCGACCAATTAGCCCAGCGCTATCTGAAGATACCGTACCTGTTTCCATTCCAGAAGCTGGTCATTCACAATATCCTGAAGGCTTCCCGCATGTATGGACCAGATCCTGGAGGCGGCGATACGGAAGAAGCGCTATCCCGCCAGATCGTCATCCTTCCCACCGGGGCGGGCAAGAGCATCTGTTTCCATTTGCCTGCGCATTTGCTCGCTGGGCCGACCTTGGTTGTCTATCCCCTCCTCGGACTGATGAATGATCAGCTCCGCAGGTTCGGTGATGAGGCTGTTGTCTTGCGAGGTGGGCAATCCCGGCATGAGCGGGAAGAAATATTTCGGAAAGTAAAGCGGGGAAAGGTAAGAATGGTGATATCAAACCCCGAAGCCCTTCTCTCTCCACGACTGCTACCCAGACTCAAGGATCTTGGAGCCCGGCACTTCGTCATCGATGAGGCTCACTGTATCAGCGAATGGGGAAAAAGTTTTCGGCCTGCCTATCTCGAACTCGCGCGGGTAGCAGAAGCAGCCGGAATCGAGCTGATTACCGCCTTTACGGCTACCGCCTCGCCAAGGGTCCTCCAAGAAATCCGGGAAAGGCTCTTTGCCGGATGGACTCCGAACCTGGTCTATGCGAACCCCGACCGGCCGAACATCCGCTATCAGGTCTTGCCGGTGCTTTCTAAAGACCGCTGCCTTACCCGGCTTTTTTTACCCGCCTTTCGAACTACCGAAACGGGGAAAACGTCACCCCACTCCCGGGACGGGGGTGCGGAAATCGAGCGTCCTGCAATAATCTTCTGCAGAAGCAGGGCCTCCGCCGAACTCACCGCTATCCGGTTGCGAATACAGTTGCCTCCGGCTGTTCCCGGTCTGGAAGCCGGGGATATTCGTTTTTACCATGCAGGGCTCAGCAAAGAAGAGAAAAACCGTATCGAGCGGTGGTTTTTCGAATCGGAGGGGGGAATCCTCGCTTCGACCACAGCGTACGGCATGGGTGTGGACAAGGCAAACATACGCACCGTGATTCACAAAAGTGTACCGCCGACGGTGGAGGCATACCTGCAGGAGTCCGGGCGCGGAGGACGGGACGGACGCCCGGCGCGAGCGCTGCTATTGTGGAACGGCAATGACATTGACGCCTCCTCGACAACATCCGGGGAAGCGTCCGAGCACTACCGGCAGATGCTCGGTTACCTGGTTACCACCGGCTGCCGCAGAAAGTATCTTCTTGATCTTTTGGGATACAGCATAGACACCTGCGGCGGCTGCGACATCTGTAACGGCATCGTACAGTACAGTCCGCCCGCCGCACCGCTCATAACGGAGGCAATACGTCTCAACCGCCGAAAATGGAATCGAACCGAGGCCTTAAAGGTATTGAAAGGGTACCCGGAAAACACCGCGCTCTCCGGACGCAGTCTTCTGGGCAGGCCCGCGGGCTTTGGAATTCTATCCAGCTGGGAGCAGGAAGAGGTAGGAGATGCTCTTCGGATGCTCTTGCGCCTCGGATATCTCAAAGAGCACCGATGGTTCCCGCGTCGAGGCGTCCTCTCTCCGAAAGATAATGGATCAAGTAATCAAAACCTGCAGGAGCTTTCGGGAAAACCCGAAACCCGCTAAAATACTACGAAATGAAGGTTACTATTCTCGGCTCGGGTACTTCCGGCGGAATTCCTGAAATCGGTTGTGATTGTCCGGTTTGTCTCTCCCGGAACCCGAAAAACAAACGGACGAGGGCTTCTATCCTCGTGGAAACCTCGAGCACCGCAGTCTTAGTCGATACCGGCACCGATTTTCGGATCCAGGCTCTCGCTCACGGCATCAGCCGGATCGATGCGGTTTTGTTTACCCATGCCCACGCTGATCACTGTCACGGCTTGGATGATATCCGTCCGCTGACACGGGAGAAGCCAATTCCGATTTATGGAAACCGGCCGACCATAGAGGAGTTAACCGAACGTTTTTCTTATATCTTCCGGGAAACAATGCAGAAAGGGGGAGGAAAGCCGCGGATCATCCCGAAGATAATGCCGGAAAAACCCCTTTCAATCGGAGAGTTGGAAATCCGGCCGGTACCAATCAAGCATGGTCGCCTGGACATTCTCGGCTACCGCTTCGGGGCATTTGCCTATCTTACCGACTGCAGCTTCATCCCGCCTCCGTCCTTTGAAATGCTCCGGGGATTGGATACACTGGTTCTCGGAGCTCTGCGTTACTCCCAACACGCTACCCACTTCTCGATCGACCAGGCAATAGCGGCAGCAGAGAAAATCGGTGCGAGACAGACCTGGTTCACCCATTTCTGCCATGCTGTGGAACATAGCGAGATGGAACACAGCTTTCCTGATTCCATCGAACCTTCCTATGACGGACTAGTTTTCGAGATTGATAATTCTTTCTAAGAAATGTGGTGCCGGAAAGGCCCTAGACGACCTTTTCCACCTTGTTACTGCGGAGGCAGCTGGTACAAACACGGATAGTCTTCACCTGACCGCCCACACGGGCCTTCATCCGTACGAGATTGGGCTTCCATACCCGCCGGGAAGTATTGTGCGCGTGACTGACGTTATTGCCGGTAATGGTTTTCTTTCCGCATATATCGCATTTTCGTGCCATTGTCGTATCCTGAATTGATCGGTATTTTCTGTGTTCGAAAACAGTAGCAGAAGCCGAAAGTTTTGTAAAGCACCGCCGGCGCCGGTGTGCCGGCGATCCGCAAAGACTAACTGCAACCGGTGGTGGACCCGCAGGTCAAACATTTTAGACAGGTACCGTTCCGGACCATAGTGAAATGGCCGCAGGTCGGACACGGGTCCCCCTCGTATCCCTTTTTCCGGGCAAGAACCGCTTCATCCCGGCTTTCTTCGGGGGCCTTCCGGGGTCCCCGGCTTTTCACCTTTTCGGAAACCGGCGTATGAGACTTCTCATCGGTGGCGGTGGAGCGCAGGTCATCGGGTTTTACCTGAACGAGATCGGTTCTGTTCAGATAGGTCAAAGCAAGATCCCGAAAGATATAATCCAGCACACTCGTAGCCATTTTGACATTGGAATGCCCCTGCACCACCCCGTTGGGTTCGAAACGGGTGAAGGTAAAGGCGTCCACATACTCTTCCAGCGGAACGCCGTACTGTAAACCAAGCGACACGGCGATGGCAAAACTGTTTAACAGCGATCTGAAGGCGGCGCCTTCCTTATGCATATCCAAAAAAATCTCACCGAGGCTTCCATCTTCGTACTCTCCGGTACGCAGAAAAAGACTGTGTCCGCCGATTTTGGCTTTCTGGGTGTACCCGAGCCGCCTGGTCGGAAGAGGGAGACGGTTCCGGCGTTGTGGACAATCTTCCCTATCGGTTTCCGATCTGCTTTCTGCTGAACCGGATGACGCCTGCTCTGTTCCCCGTTCCACCGTCCTGTTGCGACCGCCCCCGGTTCGATGTTCCCGTTCCTGTTCGAGCAGAAAGCCCACCGCATCGTCATCTTCGGCCCGGCTCGTGGAAAGAGGCTGGCTGAGTTTGGACCCGTCCCGGTAAAGAGCCACAGACTTGAGCATAGCCTTCCAGGAGCGCATATAGGCACCCTTTACATCATCGATGGTCGCCTCGGAAGGCATATTGATCGTCTTCGAGATGGCCCCGGAAACGAAGGGCTGGACCGCAGCCATCATGTCGATGTGCGCCTGCCAGGGGATAGAACGGTTCGACCGCTTTCCGGAAGGGCTTGCCGTATCAAACACAGGCAGATGCTCTTCCTTGAGATAGGGAGCCCCTTTTACCCCCATGGTTCCGCATGCATAGGTCTCGGCCTCTTCGATCTGTTCTTCGGAAAAACCGAGAGCGCGGAAGAGAGAAAAACCGGGATCATCGACGACTTCCTCTGAGAGTCCGAGCTTTTCGACCAGGAACTCCCGGTTAAACAGCCAGGGACCGAGGGCTGTATCGAAAGAATAGGCATTATGCAGAGCTTCTTCTAAAATCTCAAGCTCCTCATCACCGAATCCCCGAGCGCGAAGCACCTCTTCATTTATCTCCGGCGCACCCTGAAGACTTCCATGCCCCACGCAAAAAGAGACAATGGAATCGATTTCCTCCTTGCTGTATCCCAGAAGCTCGAGTGCCGGCGGAATCGATTGGTTGATAATCTTGAAAAATCCACCGCCTGCCAGCTTTTTATATTTTACCAAAGCAAAATCCGGCTCTATACCGGTGGTATCACAATCCATTACCAGGCCGATGGTACCGGTAGGAGCTATGGCGGAGATTTGTGCATTACGGTAGCCGTTTTGCTCTCCGAGTCGAAGGGCCCGGTCCCAGGTTAATCGTGCCGCATCGAGCAGGGAGGGGGGGCATACTTCGGATTCTATGGGCTGGGGAGTAATGCTGAGCTTTTCGTATTCCTCCGGAGATGCATCCCAGGCAGCTCTCCTATGGTTCCTGATCACCCGGAGCATGTGTTCCTTGTTGTTTTCATATCTATCGAAGGGACCGATATCTCCTGCTATCTCGGCGGAAGCGGCATAGCCTTCGCCGGTCAGCACAGAGGCAAGTGCGGCCGCGACCGCCCTGCCTTCACGACTGTCGTACGGCAGGCCCATGACCATGAGAGTAGAACCGAGGTTTGCAAACCCGAGGCCGAGCGTTCGATAGAGGTAACTCTTGCGGGCGATCTCCTTGCTCGGAAATTGCGCCATGACGATACTTATCTCGAGAATGGTAGTCCAGATCTTCACAGCATGCTGCAGATCTTGTATCAGGAACTCGCCGGTTTCGGTATCGTAGAATTTTAAGAGATTCAGTGAGGCCAGATTGCAGGCAGTGTCGTCGAGGAACATGTATTCCGAACAGGGATTCGACGCCCGAATCTCACCATCCTCGGGACAGGTATGCCATTCGTTGACGGTGGTGTGAAACTGGAGACCGGGATCGGCACACTGCCATGCTGCTTCGGCGATCATGTTCCATATATCCCGAGCCGGAACGGTACGTACAACCTCGCCGGAGGTTCTGGCAACCAGATCCCAGTCCGCATCTTCCAACAAAGCCTCGAGAAAGCGGTTGTCCAAACGGACCGAATTGTTTGCAGACTGTCCGGCAACGGTTACATAGGCCTCATCATCCCAGTCGGTGGAAAAAACCTGCTGGTCTAGATCGGTAACTCCCTCGCCGGCCATACGCACAATCTGATACAGATAGGGAGTCGGGACTTCCTCCGAAACCGCGTCTTCGAGAGCCTCGGCAAGAGCGTTATTTCGAAACGGGTCGGCGGCTTCAGGTCCCTGGTCGGGAAACGAGCGTACCGCTTCCATGATCCGTTTGGTTGCCCTCGCGATAACCCGGCTGCCTGCTACCATAGAGGCAACTTTGTGTTCCTCCCCTACTTTCCAGTTAATAAATCGTTCGATATCCGGGTGATCAGCATCGAGGGTTACCATCTTCGCCGCTCTTCGGGTAGTTCCCCCGCTTTTTATCGCCGCAGCACTTCGGTCGGCAATCTTGAGAAACGAGAGCAGCCCGGAAGACACACCGCCACCGCTCAACGATTCCCCCGATCCGCGTAGTTTCGAGAAGTTTGTGCCTGTTCCCGAACCATATTTAAAAAGGCGGGCCTCCCGGGATACCAGATCCATGATCCCGTTTTCATTTACAAGATCATCCTCTACATCCAGGATAAAACAGGCATGCGGCTGGGGGCGTTCATACGCGCTCTTGGAACGCTGTATTCGGCCCGCCTCCGGATCGTAATAAAAGTGACCCTGCGGCGGTCCGGTGATTCCGTAAACCTCGTACAGGCCGGTATTGAACCACTGAGGCGAGTTGGGAGCAGCCATTTGGCGGGCCAGCATATACACCGTCTCATCGTAGAACGCCGAAGCATCCGCTTCGCCGTCGAAGTAACCCGACCGCCTCCCCCACTCCATCCACGTGTGGGCCAGTCGATGAAACACCTGCCTGGCATCATTCTCCCTGCCTTCAGGGGAAACAGCCGTCGGCAGACCGGCTTTACGAAAATACTTCTGCGCCAGAATATCGGTGGCAACCTGAGACCAGGTTTCCGGAACAATGACATCGTCCTGATGAAAAAGAACCTTTCCGGAAACATCCTTTAATTCAGAAACCCTGCTCTCCCACCGGATATTATGATACGGATCCTGATGCTCTGCGGTAAAATGACGTTCAATCTTCATTCTGCTCCTCCCGCCTAATGAACATAATCATTCTCGGAAATTATGAAAAGGTTATATAGGGGTTTTTTAAAATATTTTTCCCTAACCACACCAAATATAGCGGGCAAACGTGTTCTATTGCTCTCTATTTTCAGTAGTGATGCCGAGTTTCCACATCCCCGGCATCAAACCCGGTCACATCATGGAGAACCGCCTCAACCTGCCGGGCCTGGCGGAGCAACTCCCCGCTTCTGTTATCCGCAATCCGCCTGAGCAGCCGGTCTGCTTCCCGGTCTGTCCGGGCGGAAGCAGCTGCCTGACGGGCTTTGGCAGCCAGATACGCAGGCGCCTCTTCGGTTTTCTGCTGCATGAGATAGGCCTGAAACTCATTTGTCACAAGATAGGAATCATCCACATCATAGAGGTACCAGGAAAAAAAGGCTTTCCAAAACAGCTTGAACTCGTTCTCCAGGTCATCCCATATCTTTTGAACTTCCTGTTCATAGGCAGGAATCTCGAAGAAAAGGGCATGGAGAAGTTCATGCTGCATAAACCGCTTTCTCAGGTAGGGACTGGTCTGTCTGGAGATAGAGATCAGGCAGCCGCCGCCCGGCTGGTATTCACCATCGCCGCCTTGCAGTACCTCGTGCTCGAGGAGAATATGTAAAAGCTCTCGCTCTTCCTCATTGAGAATACGCTCGCCTTCCGCCTCGCGCTGTGCAGCAGCGGTAAAGAAACGGGCCAGATCTTCATCTCTATAATCATGAGCGTTCCAGCCATGGAGATGGGCAAATTGGTGATTCTGCATGAGCTCACCTCTGTAGCCCGTTTTTTCCACATAAAAAGCGATACGTTTAAACAAACGCGCTTGAACTGCATAATCAGCAGTATCGAATATAAGAACCGACGGATTGTGACTCCACGAATACACCTGGAAATCAGGCTTTGTCCACTCACGATGCGGGTAAGAGAGGATTGTCTCCACATCAGTAATCGGGGCTGACGGTTCCCCAGTGAATTCAAAGGTACGGGGTAACAGGCGCCCCATCGATCCATTCATTGCGAACCGGAGCCTCTCTCCGCTCTCAGGCGCACTTCGTTTCAGATACAGGACGGGATCAGCCGGTGAAACCCTCCAAGAGAAGGGACCGGACTTGAATCCCTGATCAGGCTCGATCTCCCACCACATACCCCCTGACTCAGGGAAATCCTGCACTTCGAGTCCGAGCCGCACGAGCTCTGCCTCATCTTCACGAAATTCCGGAGAATAACAGCTGATCGAAAACCCCCGTTCCCCGAGCGTCTCCACCTTCACTCCCTCACTGAGGCGAACCATATCCCGGTCTACGGTAAAACCTTCCCGATAAGAATGAATATCCATGGCAAGAAGCTGTGTTCGGCCTTTATCCGCCGATTTCCCCTGCAAGGAAGGGGACAAGTCCTGAATTGAAAAGCCGGTTATATCCTTCTTTCCCAGGCGGGAAAGCGGCAGCAGGAGCTCCCATACTCCTTCAGGTGAAAGTTCATTTTTCAATGGCCCGTCAAGAAAAAACCTGTGCGAAGAAGCAGCCTGTGTACCTTCCCTTCCGGCTGAATCATCATTCGTTGTATGAAAAGCGACTTCTAGTGCTTGCGCACTGCTTTGAAGGTGAAGCCGTATTCCCTGCAGATCCCGGCCGCGGTCGGAGTTGTTTATCCGGGTAAAATCGATGGGTCTGGAAAACCGGAACTGCTGTTTTGCATCGTCTTCGAAAAATGTCCTGCTTACTTGAATCGCATTTTCTTCCCCGATATCAAACGAGACCACTTCCCCTCCTGTCCCGCAGGAGGGGAAGATCAAGAGGAGGAGAATTGCTGTAGAAATACCGGCGAAGGCGCTCCGCCGGAAGATTTTCTGTATCACCCGGTTATAGAAATTATACTTTTTGCTATCAGTTCGGCAATCTTATGTTTTCTTTCCGGGGGAAATTCTTCATCTTCCCGGAGAAAACTCTCGAGTCTGGCCCCGAAGCTCTCAGGCAGCTCCGGTAGTTCAAGCACCTTCGAGGAGATTAATCTGCTCGAAGGCTCGAAGCGGTGGTTGGCGGCAAACACGACGCTGCAGGCACTCTTGATAAACCCGGCGGAAGAGATCAAAAAGAAAAACTTGTCTCCCCGGAAAACTGCAGCTCCAAGATCCGAAAGATGATGCTCCATGGTAGCTCTGAGGGAAAGAATAAACGCGTTCCAGAAACTCTCGGGAAAGCCTTTCAGGTTTTTCTTTACCCTATCGAGCCATTCCGATTTTTGTCGAAGAATCTTTCCGACCTCGATCCGGTAAAACAAAAAGGTACCGGTTTTGTTCAAGGCCCAGATAAACTGCTCTTTTTTGTTGATGATCTCTTCAACTTCTTCGATCTGTTTGTATTCGAGCCGCACAGGTAAAGACTCGACAAGAAAGCGGTCTTTGTCCTGCCCGGGTGAAGATTCAAACACAGCAGCATCCGGAAAACATTTTCGCCGTTCATTTACATCAGGGACACTTTCCCTGTAGAAAACATCCATACTTACAAAAAAATAGGGGTCGGTAGGGTCATGCTCGGCACTTTCTGTGAGAGTAACCGCTTCCACCGTATCCCAGCTGATCAGTTCGTCTGCCAGCACTCCGCTGATTCGTTCTACCTTTTTCTTCATACATAAACCTCGTATATCAGATTACCATGGCATTAAGTTTCTTGAAAGATAGCGGGATAATGATAGTATGCACAGTGTGATCGATGAAGCCTCACCATTTACGATACTAGCTCTCCTCCCTTCCAACCGCGTTGTCTCGGATTGCTCAAAAATCCGAAAGCGAATCTACCGGGAAACAGGTCTCCTCTCACCGCTGGGGCTTCCCTGTATCGTACCGCTCCTGCTCATGCGGCCTGCTCCCTCACAGATGCCGGATACCTTGATAAAGGCTGCCGCCGCGCTCCCCGCTGAATACCATATAACAGGGATCGCCCGGGGAAAGGCCTACCACTATCTTCGTCTGCGGGAAGAGAAGGCCCTGCTCTCCTGGGAAGAGCAAACCCGTAAAGTTTCCAAAGAAAATTCGGAAGCCGAAACCATTGACTCCCTTCATCCCGGTATCTATCTGGTAAGCAGCGAGGAGCTCCGAGCAAGCGGAAAACAAATCCCGCAGGAATTAGAAGCGGGAATCGAAACACCCGAGAGCTGGAAAAGAACCCAGCTCGCGCTCGTACACTTCTCCTGCCGGGACACACCGTGGTGGCTTTCGAGTTTCTGGGAAATCAGCTGGAAGGAGAATCTTTACCGGCTCCGTGATCGGCGATAACAGCCTTGTTTCTCCCGCTCTCTTTTGCCCGGTACAGGGCTTTGTCGGCGGCTTCGTTCAGCTCAGCCGGCACGGTATAATCGGGATATCCTGCAATACCACAGCTGAAGGTAACGTAGAATTCCTTCCCCTCGCTGTACTGTTTGATTCTGCTGAAGTTCTCCCGGATCTCGTCCATGATCCCTTTGGCTTCTTTTGGATCAGCATTCAAAAGGATGATCCCGAATTCCTCCCCGCCGTACCTGCCGATTATATCGGTTTTTCTGAGCCGTTCAGCAAGCAGCCTGGACAAGCCCTTCAGTACCCGGTCCCCGGTCAGGTGTCCGTAGGTATCGTTTACAGACTTGAAAAAATCGATGTCCAGCATGGCAAAGGATATCTGGATTCCTACCCGGTCGGCCCGATTCACTTCTTCGACCAAGCGTTCTTTGAGTTTGGTATGATTGAGCAGACCGGTCAGAGAGTCCCGTTCCATAAAAAAGCGGAGACTTCTTGTCCGCTCCGCCCTGGTCAGTACCGAGGTGATCAGATGCTCGGTCTTGATCGGCTTGGTTAAAAAACCGTCGGCCCCGAAACTGATTGCTTTCAGCTGCTTTTCCCGGTCGGTCTCTGCAGAAAGAAAGACAATGGGAATACTCATATAGGCCTGGTGCTGCCTGATTATCGAAGCCAGTTCTATTCCGCTGCACTCGGGCATGTACATATCCATCAGGATAAGATCCGGTTTTGACTCATCGAGAATCTGGATAACCTGTCGAGGATTCACCGCCACCGAAGTAATCATACCCGCCTGCTGCAGCTGAAGGGCAAAAAACGACACCTGCTCGGGATCATCATCTACGATGAGAATGTGGTATGGAGAATCCTGATTCGTTTGGGTAAAACCCTCGATTTTATCGACAATATTCCCGATATCCACCGGATACGAGAAGAAGGCATCTCCCCCGCTCTGTACTGCTAACAGCCGGGTGTTGAAATCATCGTCGGTGGAAAGATAAATGATCTTCAAGCGCTGGGATTCAATTTCCTTGAGTTCAGCTATCTCTTTGCGCTCTTTTGGGCAATCCCGAAGAAACTGGGTGTGGGCGATCATCAAAACCTGCTCTCCCCGGGCTATCAGGGTGCTGATTTCTTCCAGGTTCTGGAAACGAGTGCAGATAAATCCGAAAAAACCCAGCTGATCACTTAAATCGTGGGGCAAATACTCATCGTCGGTAGGAACGAATATTCGTTTCTCGCTCCGGGGCCACTGCTCCGTTGGTATGGTCTCCGCAGGGATTTCCTCCAGCTCTTCCGGATCGGCATCCAGCTCCGGTTCCTCGCTCAGGTTCTGGAGTTTGTAAAAGCTCTCGTAGATAGCATTCTTTTTTTCCAGATCGATAGCCATCGAGCTTTCCATGACCTCATCGATCAATGCTTCCAGATTCTTTGCCTGCTGGGAAATCGAAGTGAACCCAAAGGTCGCACTCGACCCTTTGAGCTTATGAACACGCTTTCGAAGGTCCCCGAGACATTGGCCGGTTTGGCCGTTTTTGTCCAATTGCTCGAGAAGCAGCGCCATCTCATAGAGTTCACTCGGCAGCCTTTCCGAAAAGGCATCAACGAGAGATTGAAAACGTTCTTTGAAACTCTTATTTGTTCCCATATTTCCTTTCACAACTTTAACGAACATATGTATCATATTCTAAGCCCGACGGTATTGCAAGGAGAATCACAGCTCAGTAGGATAGAAAGGGAAATGCAGGAACCGAAAGAACAGGAAGTAGCGGTCAAAGCCATCACAGGTTCTCGAACTACCGCCGTGAACGGATTCAAGAACAACGAGCTCGTAATCAAGGTCGCCGCCCCGCCGGAACGGGGAAAAGCCAACAAGGCGATTGTCCGCCTCTTCGCTGCTGAACTCGGAGTTTCCAAATCCGACATTCGAATCATTCGGGGAGAACACAGCCGTCACAAGCTTCTGCGACTCTCCCCGCGTGCTTTTCAGGCGTATCAAAAATTCAAATCCACACTTTCTATAAACTAAGTTTCTTAACATTGATTATTTAAAGAAGAAATACTATACTGAGATTATGAGTACAGACAGTAAAGATGTTTTAAGTCAGAGCCTCGAAGACTACCTTGAAGCGATTCTCGAACTGGAAAGAAAAAACCGCGTTGCCCGGGTCAAGGATATCGCGAAGAAACTCAACGTTCAGATGCCCTCGGTTACCGGCGCGCTGAAAAATCTCAAGGACCGCAACCTGGTTAATTATGAAAAGAACTCCTTTATCAGCCTGACCGACGCAGGCATGGAAATCGCTACCGGCATCTTCAATCGACACACCATTATCAGGACCTTTTTGCAGGACATCCTACTCATACCCTCGGATGAATCCGATGAAATGGCTTGCACCATGGAACATTCAATCGATGTAGATACCGCACGAAAACTCTGCCATCTGACCAGGTACCTCAAAAACAATGTACTAGGAGATTTGGAAGGGGGCGATTGGGAAAAAATACTCAACCGCCGCCCCGACAAGGAATGTTGAAGGGCCACGCTCGCTTTTCCCTGTTTATTTTTTGGGAGAGGAAAAGCGGCGGCCGGGATAAGGACAGTCCCCTGCAAGCGGGCATTCGGTACATCCGGGGTTGCGGGCGGTACAGACATACCGGCCGTGAAAATTGATCCGCATGGAAAAAGCATACTGCTTGTCGGCAGGGATCACGTTCCGGCAGACCCGTTCGATTTGCTCAGGCCGTACAGCTTCAACACATTCGAGCCGGTATACCACCCGGGCAAAATGTGTGTCCACGATTATCGCAGGCTTGCCGAAAAGGGCACCGAGCAGTACATTCGCACTCTTGCGGCCTATACCGGGTATCTTGAGCAGTTCTTCCATGGTAGAAGGAACCTCGCCGCCGAACTCATCACGAAGGACAGCGGCCGCCTCGCGCAGGTGGGCGGCCTTGGCACGAAAAAAACCGGTCGAATACACCAGCTCTTCCAAATCCGTCTTCCGCGCCCGGGCCAGCGCATCCGCATTAGGATAGGCGGCAAATAGCCGGGTAGTAACGCGATTGACCTGTTCGTCGGTGCTCTGTGCTGCAAGAATGAGGGCGCAGAGGAGCTGAAAGGGGCTGCGATAGTGGAGCGGGGATGTGATATCCGGATAGGTTTCGGTTAAAATCCGCATGATCCGCTGCATCCTCCGGTTCAACTCTTTCTTCACTGCCGCTCTCCCCGTGTTGACGGTCCCGGGTCTGAAAGCTATACTTTCTTTCCGGTTCAACTATTCGATACGTACGGGATGTGGCCCAGTGGCTAGGGCACCTGGTTTGGGACCAGGGGATCGGAGGTTCGAATCCTCTCATCCCGATATTCCCGTTGATCTTTAACAAAGGAGCAGCGGGTGTCAACCGCCTGAATGGAGAGGTTTCGAAACGGAAGGGCGTGCATGAGGTCCTGAAGCACCGAGCCTCAGCTGAAACCGAGAGCCACGCAGGCGACCCGGAACAAAGCCGGCAGGATGCCGGCAGACAAATCATGCGTCCATAGCTCAGTTGGATAGAGCAACGGCCTTCTAAGCCGTAGGTCGCAGGTTCGAATCCTGCTGGACGTAATAACATCCCCGATGATATATTACACATATGCCTTCGGTAAAAGGGATATCGGTACCATATCGATTCTTCTTTTTCAGCTTTGACTGTGAAGAACCGAGGCATATCCATGTTCAGCATGAGAACAAAGTATGCAAGTTTTGGCTTGAACCGATTCTTTTAAGCACCAATCATAGATTTTCCCCCCATGAACTTAATAAAATACGTAATCTGATTCGGAAAAACGAAAATCAGATATTGGAGGCTTGGCGTGAGCACTGCGAATAATGTAGAACCCAGGATTAAAGAAGTCCGAATTACTGAGGACGAGATTATTGCCTCCCTTGTAGACGGCCGCACCATAAGTGTTCCCCTCACTTGGTCGTGGAGAT
>JAIPGG010000128.1 GCA_021736255.1 Spirochaetales bacterium
GATCGAGCAGCTGCACGTCTTCTTCCTCTGACAGGTCGATAGACTCGCTGCTGCTTGTTACGATGACGCCGCGAATCTGTTTTCGGTCTTCCTGTACCGGAAGAATAAACCCCTTTTCTTTGAGTCTCTCCATCGTATCGCGGGGGGCCCGAAAAAATGTAAACGATACCCCTGAATCCCTCAACTCTTTGAAATTCTCTTCGTCGAAATCCCCCCAGTGTCGGGCATATTCGAGAGCACGGCGATTTTTGTCTATTGTTTCGTTGATTTTTTTCCGTTCTTCAATGAGCTCGGTTATGTAGGTAACGAGAGATTCAGTATCTTTCGGTGCACTTGAAGCTGTTGCTGCAGGTTCGTCCTTTTTCTTCTTTTTCGGTTTCTCTTCAGGATCGGGAACGGCTAGCAGAACATTTTCGATTTCCTCTTGCTGTTCGAGCAGCTGCTGATACGTTTCACCCTCTCCCTGAATCTCTTCGAGGTGCATTACTCCGAGAGAGCCGAGCTCTTCAAGAGCCTGGCGCCGTTCGGAATCGAGGATAATAACCGTCAGTTTGTTCATCTTCACGATCATAACTATGAAACCCTGGTTATCTTTCGTTTCGCGATCTTGCCCCGGACAACGGCGGCTGTTTGCTGATCGCCGAGGAAGATGTTGATCATCCGTATATTTTCCTTTGCTTCCGGTATTTTGACCTTTTCGAAAAGGTTGACCCTTTGACTGGTGATACGAAGCTCCTCGTTCAGCAGCCGGACTTGTTCCCGAAGCACCTTGATTTCAGCGTCGAGGGCAATCAGCTCTTTGAGCTGTACAACCGCCTTGTCGACCCATGGGGGCTTTTTAAAAAGATCGTAGGGGGTAATAGCAACATCAATATCTTCGAACACCGGTATATCGACACCGGCAATGTTTCCCTCTCCGGTTACTATCTTTTTGACCTCTACAATCTCTTCCAATTTCTGATCCTCACCGAAAACGGCTATCCAGTCGGCAAGTTTCGACCGGACCTTTTCGAGCTGTGCACCTTTTTCCTGTTCTTTGGCTTCGACCTGCCGTATTACGATCTGGAGCTGCTGTTTTTTCAACATGAGCGTCGGTAAATAACGCTGAAATCGCTTGAGTGCGTCTTTTTGCTGCTTCAGTTCGTTTTTGGTAAGCCTTACCTGTGCCATGGTCAGCTCTCACCTTCACCCTGTTTTTCCGATTCTATTGCCTCTTTCGGCCAGTATTCGTTAATGAGTTCACTGCGAAGTCCGGTTTCTTCCGGGGTGAAACACTCGGCAAGTATCTGCCAGCCTTTATCGAGGGCTTTTTCCAGGGGAATGTTTACGGTCAGATCCATCATCTCCCGCTCGAAAATTGTACCGTACTTCAGCAGCTTGTTGTCCCAATCGGACATTCGGAAACCCATCGATTTCTTTTCCATGGATTCCTTGTAAGCAGCATATATGCGAATCATCCCGTCCATAAGCGGCCTGTGATCGCTTCTGGTCTTTTTGTTTACCATCTGCTTGAGACGCGAAAGAGATCCGAATGGTTCGATCCGTTCATTACGCAGGTAATATTGGCCCTCTGTAATATACCCTGTATTGTCCGGGATCGGATGAGTTACATCGTCACCGGGCATTGTGGTTGCAGCAAGAATCGTAATCGAGCCGGCCCCCTCGAAGTCGACCGCTTTTTCATAACGAGAAGCAAGCTGGCTGTAGAGATCCCCCGGGTATCCTCGATTCGAGGGCACCTGCTCCATGGTAATGGAAATCTCTTTCAGTGCGTCCGAGAAGTTTGTCATATCCGAAAGCAAAACGAGAACCTTCTTGCCGTTCAATGCAAAATTCTCTGCAACCGCTAGGGCGAGGTCCGGTACCATCAAGCTTTCAACAACCGGGTCTGATGCGGTATGTACAAAGAAAATAGTTCTGCTCAGTGCTCCTCCCTCTTCAAGAGTATCCCTGAAAAAGAGGTAGTCGTCGTATTTCAGTCCCATCCCTCCGAGAATGATCAGATCAACCTCCGCCTGCATGGCTATACGTGCCAGAAGCGGGTTGTATGGTTCACCGGACAGAGAGAAAATCGGGAGTTTCTGTGATTCTACGAGTGAATTGAACACATCTATCATCGGGATTCCGGTACGAATCATATTTCTTGGAATGATTCTTTTAGCCGGATTGACGGAAGGACCGGCTATTTCAATGAGATTCTCGGTAAGTTCCGGACCGTTGTCCCTCGGCACGCCGCTTCCGGTAAAAATTCTCCCGAGCAGATTATCTGAAAATGAAACCTGCATCGGATGTCCGAGGAATCTGAGCTCATCGCCTGTAGAAACACCTCTTCCTCCCGAGAAAACCTGAAGAAAAACCTGATCCCCATCGAGCCGGATCACCTGAGCCAGCGACTCGCCGTGACGGGAAGTAACCACTGCCAGGTCCTCGTTTCGAATACCCTCGGCATGTACCGATATAACGTTTCCCTCTATGCTTTCTATTTTGCTGTACACTTTGCGCATCGGCATTACCCTCTATCTGATTCCTGCTTTTGGAGCAGATACTCGGCTTCTTCGTCAACTCCGGTCTTCCGTTTTTCGAATGTTTCCCGGATGTCCTTTTCCTGTTCGTGAAACTCTGTAGAATCCCATTCGGTTCCATTGTAATCGATGAATTTCTGGCGGAGCTGATTGAAGTAGTTTCTTGCTTCCTCTTTCTCTTTCAGGTCGTATTCAGCAGAGATGATATCGAAGATAACGTCAAAAATATGACGCTGGCGCTCGACACTGACGGAAGCATCAACCGGATCGAAAGAATCCTGCTGAAGATAAACAGAGTCAATTAAATCGCTCTTGAGAAAAACAATATAGTCGTTCAGACTCGTCCCCTCTTCTCCGACAACCTTCATCATCTGAGAAACCTCGTTTCCCTTAAAGAGGATCTCCTGAGCATATGTCTGTTTTGCATGATCGAGGCTGCTTTCGTATTTACTCCAGCTCTCGAGCGGATGAATAGCCGGATATTTCCGTGCATCCGATCGTGCTCGGGAGAGTCCATGGAACGCACCGACAACCTTCAGTGTTGCCTGGGTCACCGGTTCTTCGAAGTTTCCGCCGGCCGGACTGACCGTTCCACCGATGGTTACCGAACCCAGCGAGCCATCTCGCATCCGTACTACTCCGGCACGTTCATAAAAAGCCGCTATTACAGATTCGAGGTACGCAGGGAATGCTTCTTCTCCAGGGATTTCTTCGAGCCTTCCGGACATTTCCCGCATGGCCTGTGCCCAGCGGGAAGTAGAATCAGCCAGAAGAAGTACGTGCAGACCCATCTGCCGGTAGTATTCTGCTATGGTTACAGCGGTATACACGGAAGCCTCTCGAGCGGCAACCGGCATAGAACTGGTGTTTGCAATAATTACCGTCCGTTCCATGAGAGTCCGCCCGGTCCGCGGGTCAATCAATTCGGGAAATTCCTTGAGTGTTTCGACGACCTCGCCGGCACGCTCACCACATGCCGCGATTACTACGATATCTACCTCTGCATTTCTACTTGTTATCTGCTGGAGAACCGTCTTTCCTGCACCGAATGGTCCGGGAATACAGTATGTTCCGCCCCTGGCAACAGGAATAAATCCGTCAATGAGCCGTATCTTGGTAATCATCGGTTCGGTTGGTTTTAACCGTTCCTCGTATGCATCTATTGAGCGTTTGACCGGCCAATCGAAAATCATTGTCAGCTTATGAACGGTACCTTCTTCGTCTTCGATCTCTGCGATAGTGTCATCAACCGTATATTCACCGGCATCCACAATACTCTTGACCTTGTAGGTTCCGTAGAAAGAGAAAGGAACCATTATCTGGTGTTCGAAAACCCCTTCGGGTACGATTCCGAGTGTATCAGCACGTTCCACGGTGTCGCCGACGGAGGCCTTCGGGGTAAACTGCCATTTACTCTCCCGTGGCAGCGGATCAAGATACACCCCGCTCTTTAGAAAGAATCCGTGCTTTTCTGCGAGTTTCGGGAGTGGATTCTGTAGACCGTCATAGATCTGAGTGAGCAGACCAGGCCCGAGTTCTACCGAAAGCATCTCTCCGGTAAATTCGACTTGATCACCGATTCCTACTCCCCTCGTCCGTTCAAAAACCTGAACTTCCACCGTATTTGCTCGAACTCGGATTACCTCGGACTTGAGCCGCTGGTCGCCTACGATCACGTAAGCTACCTCGTTCAGGGAAACATCGCCGTCCACCTCGGCCCGTACCATATTTCCATTGACACTAATAACCTTGCCGCTTGTCATACCTTAACTCCGCTTCTCGTTGTCTGGATCGGTCGGTTTCATGATACCTGACCTGACTCATCCGACATGACGCTCATGTCGCTGGTAATTGCATCATAAATCTGTTGAAACTTTTCTTCTCCCTTTTCGGGAGTAAATTGCTGCCATCTATTGAGTATTTTTAATTGCAGATAATAAATTATGAGGGCCTCGAGATCGAAATAGTGACCTACCGACAAATCGTCGAGAAATTGCCACCGTGCCTGATCGAGTATCCGTTCACCTTCAAGGGGTGTATCAGCCTGAATTGCGGGGCGTACCCGGTCCGGGTGGCCTGCAACAGTATCTGCTTCACGGATATGATTCTGCCCCTCCGTCTGGAAAGGGGCATTCCGCTGACGAATAAGTTCATTGCGCAGCTCAGTTTCCCAGTTCAACCATGAATCGAGGACTGCGTTTCCGGTACATACGTCTTCCGTGGGAACGAGTTTTGCTTGCTCCAGTAAGCGGATATCGTTTTCCTCTACCTGCCCCTGCACAATGTACAGGAACTCTTCTTTGCTCATGGGTGCCGGTCTGTCGAAGAATAACATCGGCAGAGACGACAGAACATAGTAATAAGCTCGCACAGAGGGCCTCTATTCTTTTTTTGCTGCTTTCTGTATCGATTCGGCAAGTCTGGGATTGAGGTGTTCGGACAACAGTTCTGCCAGACCTTGATCGCTTATGTCGTAATAAGCGGAACCGTCTTTGTAACCTACCTGAAAACCAGCCTTGACCCGTTTCGAGGTGGATATCGTCATTCCTGCCTTCATGGCCTCTGAAAGTTTGGCCCTGAGCATCTTCTCTAACGAATCGCGGTCCGTCTCGGAAAGAACCACCTCGAGATTCTCGGCATCAGCAGTATCCCAAGAGGAAACAAGAGCAAGAATTGCCCGCCCCAGCACCTCGGTATCCATGGTTTCCCGAACCTCTGAAAGGATAATCGATTCAAAAACATTTTGTATCCGGTCTCTGAGACTAAGAAGCAGATCTCTTCCCGCCTGTTCAAGGGCGGCGCGACCGGATTGTTCCATCTGCTCAGCATCTTCTTTTGCTTTTCTCCGAGTTTC
>JAIPGG010000129.1 GCA_021736255.1 Spirochaetales bacterium
CTCTCCGGATCTGCAGCGGTTTCCCGGCTGCCGCCGGGAGCGGTGTTGTCCCCGGGGCGGAAGTGGATGGTTTCCTCGTGGAAGAGGTGGACTTTTCGGTAGTTGCCTTCGATTCCGTTTGGTCCGACAAGCATGGAGCTGTTGTAGAGGGAACCGTCCTCTGCGAGTTCGGCATAGCCTGCGGCGATGTGGGTCCCGAATCGTTGTGCCAGCCTTAAAAGCACGGATGCAGATTCGCCGTCTACCGGCTCGCCAAGGGATTTTGCCTCGGCGGGGGAGGTGAAATGATAGCCGGAGAAGGCGAGCTCGGGGAGGACGAGGAAATCCGGGGCCGATCCGGTACTGTCTGTGTAGCGGTCGAGGCGCCGGGTCAATTCCAGCTCGACCCGGCTGCGGTTTGCGTTCAGGTCGCCAAAGATCGGTGCGAACTGATAGGTTCCGATACGCATAGTATTCTCCCTTTCGGCGGTTGTGAGTGTAAACAGCCTATGGCCGCCGGCCCTGATTGTCAATGCACGCGGCGGCTGCCGATTGAAAACTGAAACCCGGCTGTCTGTGGAGTTTCGAGAAAGGGGGAGGTCGATACCGGCCCCGTCCGCCCGGCGGAGCGGCGGAGCGAAGCCGGATAAGCGGACGGGTTCGACCCCGGGGTGGAGGAAGGCTGCGGCGGGTGTGGGATGGTAAGAGCCAAGTCTGCAGGAAAAGCCCGCAGCTGCCGGTACAGACCCCGGGGGCGGCCGGGATCGAACTGGGGGAAAGGCTTTTCCCCTTCCGAGGGATTATCCTTTTTTTTTAAGCGATTTTAGTCGTTTCTATTGACAGTAACGCTTCTCTGTGGTAAATGTTTCTACAAGTAGAAACAAAAGGTTGGAAGGAATATTTTACACAACCTTTGAACCACTAAGGAAAGGATGGATTATGGCCTACAAGTATTTGCTGAACGAAGAGGATATTCCGCGCAAGTGGTACAATCTGGCTGCGGATCTTCCAACACCGCTGCAGCCGCCCCTCGGCCCTGACGGCAATCCTATCAGTCCCGATGACCTTTCGGCGGTTTTTCCGATGAATCTGATCGAGCAGGAAGTGAGTTCCGACCGATGGATCGACATTCCCGAGGAGGTTCTGGAACTGCTCTACCGCTGGCGCCCGAGCCCTCTGCACCGGGCTGTCCACCTGGAAAAGGCCCTGAATACTCCGGCACGTATTTACTACAAGAACGAGAGTGTCTCTCCGGCCGGAAGTCACAAACCGAATACGGCGGTTGCTCAGGCCTGGTACAACAAACAGTTCGGAATCAAGCGCCTGACTACCGAGACAGGCGCCGGTCAGTGGGGGAGCGCTCTCTCCTTTGCCGGAGCACTGCTGGGTTTGGAAGTGAAGGTATACATGGTCCGGATCAGTTTCGATCAGAAGCCCTTTCGCAAGCTCATGATGCAGGCATGGGGGGGCAAGTGTGTGGCCAGCCCGAGCGAGGAAACCCAGGCAGGCCGCGATATTCTGGCGGCGCATCCTGATACGCCGGGGAGCCTGGGAATTGCCATCAGCGAGGCGATCGAGGAAGCGGTTGGTGATTCGAAGGGAGAAACCCGGTATTCCCTCGGAAGTGTTTTGAACCACGTCATGCTTCATCAGACGATCATCGGACAGGAGGCGCAGAAACAGCTGTCGTACGCCGGAGAGAAGAACCCCGATGTGGTTATTGGCTGTGCCGGCGGCGGAAGCAACTTTGCCGGTCTGGCATTTCCCTTTGTTCACGAGAAGATAAACGGGGCGGAAATCGATATTATTCCGGTTGAACCGGCCTCCTGCCCGACCCTTACCCGGGCACCGTTTGCCTACGATCATGGCGATGTGGCGCAAATGACACCCCTTTTGCCGATGTATACCTTGGGGCACGAGTTTATTCCGCCTCCAATTCATGCAGGCGGTCTCCGCTACCACGGAATGGCTCCGCTGGTTTCGCAGGCGGCGGTGGAGGGGCTGATCGCTCCCCGCTCGATCCATCAGCGGCATTGCTACGAATCAGCGTTGATGTTTGCCAGGACAGAAGGTCTGATCGTGGCCCCGGAAACCAGTCATGCGGTCGGTGCTGCCGTGGATGAGGCAATAAAAGCCCGTGAAGAGGGAAAAGAGAAGGTAATTTTGTTTAATTTAAGCGGTCATGGGTTGATGGACTTGGCCGGTTATGATTATTATTTTAGTGGAGAGATGGAAGACTACGATCTCCCGGAAGAGGAGCTTCAGAAGTTTACTTCGGTGCTCGATGGGTATCCGAAGCCTTCGATGGCCAAAACCGGGAATTGGTAATTTTTCGCCACGAGTGCCGGTGGAATTGACGACCTGAGCTTTGAAGGCAGGGAGTTTTCTACCGGCTGGAGGTGGGCGAAAATTGAACCGGCAGAGTGTGAATAATCCGGGCACCAGCCTGGAAAACATTCAGCCGTCTTCTTCTTATCCTCTTCCCGCCTTGTCCTGTCATGGACGTTTTCGAATACGGAGATACGAGATGAACCAGGCTGATTCTTTTTTGCACGGGGAGAGCGCTGAAGCTGCTCCGGGCGCCGGGGCCGGCGAGATCTCGAAGTATGATCAAAAAATTATATACTGCCGGAAACTCGGCCACAAACTGCCCTTTTCCTATTGCCGCCGGGAAAAGGGCGGACTGCCCTGCCCGAAGATCCTCGACTGCTGGTTTGAACAGCTGCCTGTCCGGCGGTTTCTCGAGGACCACTACAGCCTGGAGGAGCGGGAACGCGTTTTCGAGCCCCGAAAGGACCGTATGCTGTCTATCGTCGAGCTTGCCCGCCGGGCGAAGGAGCGGGTGGATTCCGGCGATTCCGGCGGTGCTGCGGGGCTGCCGCGGGGGCAGGGGAATGCCGATGATTCGACCGGTGCTGCCCGCGGGTGAGCGCGGTGCGGGCTGTCTGAGCGGCCGGCAGCCGTGGCTTGCCTGAGAGGTGTGAGTCTGGGCGGCGTGAGTCTGGGCGGCTTGAGCCTGGGCGGTTGCAGTCCCGACGGGAGGGCCGGCCTTTCCCAAAGCCGCTGCCTCAAGCTCGATCTTTTCCCCTTTCTGAGACAGAACCTATTGCGCAGTACAGATGTGCGGAGTACCCTCATGGATAATGAAACGGTATTTGCTTCCCTGGCGTCGTAGTTTTCTCTTGTTGATGTTTGCGGTTCTTGCCGGGACTCTTTACGCACCGGGACTCGGGGCTTCTCAGTCGGTGGAGGCCGATGAACCTTTTTCCTCAAAGGAAGGAACGGAAGCAGCCGGGAGCGAAGAAGGGGACTCCTCCGCCGGCAGCGCCGGTTCGCACAGTGCCGGCCAGGCCGAGGGTGAAGGGCCTGAGAGTGACGGGGCGGTTCCCCCCGGCGATGCGGCTGAGGCTGGTGAGGCTGGTGAGGCTGGTGAGGCTGGTGAGGCTGGTGAGGCTGGTGAGGCTGGTGAGGCTGGTGAGGCGGCTGAGGCCGGCAAGCGGGTTAAGCCCTTGGATTGTCTCGGCCTGACCCTTGAACAGGCCTACGATTTATTCGGTCCTCCGGAAGAGGTCTTTGTCCAACGGGGTGAAAAGGCGTGGCAGGATGATGTGGTTTTCTACTATTCGGATAATATTTACCTGTTTTGGTTCGACAACAGGGTGTGGCAGGTTCGACTGGACCACCGATACCGCCGGCAGGTGCTGGGAGTGAATCTCGGCGACAGCCGGGAACGGATTCGGGAGGTGCTTGGTGAGCCCCTCAAAACCATAGATAATTCGGAATATCACGATATTTTCGAGGGTGATTATCCTCTGCGCGCCCGCCTTGTTTTCGAGAAAGGGAAGCTGAAGGACCTGTACATTTTTCGGAGGGATTTTTAGGACGTGATCTGTTTGAGCTGTACAGCCGACAGTATTGATGGGCAGCTTGCCCAGATTCGAAACTGCCGCCCTGATATTGATCTGGCTGAAATCCGTGCCGACCTTTTACAGTTTACCGGTTCTCCGGAGGGTTTTGCTGAGGAGCTTGCTGCTGTGCCGGGGAGGGTAGACTTGCCCCTGATTCTGACGGTTCGAAGGCAAGACGACGGCGGAGGATGGCAGGGGTCTGAGAGGGATCGGCTCGATTTGATCGGCCGGGTCCTCAACGGTGGTGCCGCCTCCCGGAAGCAGGGTTCACAGAAAGAGAAGGGGGCGGCAGGCGGCTATCGCTACGTCGATCTCGAAGCGGACCTGGAGGACCAGGAGCTCGGTGAGGCGGGGATCGAGCGAACGGGAACGGGAACGGGAGGAATCCTGCCGGCTGAGGGTTTGTCCGGCACACCTGGCCCGCAGATTATCCGATCGCTTCATGATTTCGACCGGATTCCCGGCAGCATTCCCGAGGTAGTCCGGAAACTCGGAAGGCGTCAGGGAGAGATCCCCAAGCTTGCGGCGATGCCCGGAAATGCAGCGGATCTGCTCGAGCTGATTCGTGCCTTCCGTGTTTTGAAAGGGGATTTTTTCGGGAGGATGATTTTGATCGGAATGGGCCGATTCGGCTTTCCGGCGCGGATTCTTGCCGGCGTGCTCGGAAACAGCTGGACCTATGCCTCTGCAGCGGGAGAGCGTGCCGCTCCCGGTCATACTGATCCGAAGACACTCACTGAGTGCTATCGCTACCGCTCACTGTCGCCGACTACAAGGGTGTTCGGCATTATGGGAGACCCGGTTCTCCATTCCCGTTCTCCTGAGCTCCACAATAAAGGGTTCGAGCGGCTGGGTATGGATGCTGTGTATGTCCCGTTTCCGATCGATGAACCGGAAGTGTTTCATGATCTGGCGGAAGAGCTCGATCTGCAGGGGCTTTCGGTGACTATTCCCCACAAGCTGTGGGCTGCAAAGAACTTTCCTGCAGAGGATGCCGTGGGGAAAATCGGTGCGGCAAATACCCTCATCCGTTACGAGCGGGATTCCCGGCCCTCCGGAGGTGCGGACAACGGACTTGAGGTCGGCTCCGGCGGGCAGGAGGCTGCCCGAATTTCCGCCGGGCAGTGGTTTGCCTATAACACCGACCGCTTCGGGCTCATCCGGCCGCTGATGAAACGGCTCGGATCGGCTGAAGCCCTTGCGGGATTGGGTGCCACGGTCATCGGCGCCGGGGGCGCAGCCAGGGCCGTAGTGTACGCCTTGGTTCAGGCCGGGGTCCGGGTGCTTATACTGAATCGGACGGAGAGCAGGGCAGAGGCCCTGGCCGCCGAACTCGGCGCCCAGCGGGCCGGCCCGCTGGG
>JAIPGG010000035.1 GCA_021736255.1 Spirochaetales bacterium
AGACATATCTTTGCTGTCCTGACTGAAGCAGATGGAAGCAAAAAAAACCAGGAACAAAAAAAGAAATGCCGATTGAAGGATATGAATAGTGGATTTCATTGGTCACCTCCATACCCGACTACTTTTTTTTAACCTGTTCTGCTTTCAATCTACGCCGGAAAATGTTAAAAAAACCAAGAAATTCAATCAGCCACCAATCGTTTGCAGGGAGCTTGATGTTTTCCGGCAAGACTTGACAGAATGGAATGCTTATTGATATATATAGCTTAACAAGCGCCTGTGGTATAATGGCTATTACCTCAGCCTTCCAAGCTGATGATGCCGGTTCGATTCCGGTCAGGCGCTCTTTTCCGGTAAAGGACTTACTCGTAAGCTGTAAATGGAATCCGACCCCGAAGGCTCAACTCTCAGGGAGCTTCTTACACAAATATCCACACCTCTTCTCCTCGTCGAAGGGGAACGCATAAAAACTGTCTCTCAGGGTGCACAAGAACTTCTGAAAAGTTCAAAGAGCGAATTAACCGGTCGTTTATTAGAATCAGTTATTACTCCCCTCGAAGAGACGGATAGCGGTTTGAGCGTTAAAGGCCGAAATTACCGGGCAAAAACAAAAAATGATGATGAGCTGACGCTTCTTGTTGAAGAAGGTGTATCCCCTTCACCCGGAGATACAGCGAAAAGACTTCTTGTTTTACACGATTTATCGTACCGGATCGAACTCGAAAAAGAACTTAATCGTTATAAGAGTTGGATATCCGCTATTATGAACAGTATACCTTTCGGCCTGTGGGTAAACGATGATCAGGGACGAAACATGATGCAAAGCAGGGTCAGCAGAGAATTGTGGGGTGATACACAGGGACTCGAACTCGAAGAAGCTCACAGCAAGCGTGACCACATAAATATCTGGCGAGAAGCAAACAATAAAGCCTACCAGGGTGATATAGTCAGGCAGCAAATCGGTTACAACATTGGCGGTAAAACCCGCTATTTCGACAATATCGTCGGGCCGGTTCGCAATTCCCACGGAGCCATTCGCGGCATCCTGGGAATGAATATCGAAGTGACAGAACATCATAATATGGTTCAGGAACGGGAACGGTTAATCAATGAAATCCATCACCGGGTAAAAAACAACCTCCAAATGATCATAAGCATGATCAACTTGCAAATCGACAGTCACAATGATCCGGCTGTTTTGGAAGAATTCCAGGAAATAAAATCTCGTATATTATCTCTTTCCATACTTCATGAGCATCTTTATCAGAACCAGCGATTCGGCTTGATCGAGGTAAACAGTTACATCAATGATCTTGTGGGGCATCTAAAAATCAACTGCAAGGCTCCCAAGATCCCTGTAAAAATAGAAGTTGAAGAGCTGCTGCTTCCGCTTACAACCGCTACCCCCCTTGCTCTTATCACTACCGAGTTGTTTACAAATGCCTGTAAATACGGTTATCTCCCTGAAGGTTCGAATAAACCGATCGAGATCACCCTGCACCGGATAAATACCGGAGAGAAAGAGAAACGCACCCTTCTGCTCCAAGTAAGAGATTACGGACCGGGCTTGCCTCCGGAGTTTTCGGAATCGAATTCCCATCCAACCGGCCTCGGAATCGAATTGATCCGGTCTCTGAGCGAACAGATCGGGGGGACTGCCCAATGGGAAAGCAAAAACGGTACCACGTGCAGTGTTCTATTTGCAATTGATTAAATCCTGCAATACGATTTTCGCAGCACTTTCAAACCCAAATAATACATTGTACTTTAATATATAAGTTAAACCACAAATGCATACAATTACAAACTATTGCGAAATATTCGCTGCGGGATTACCATTTTGCTTGTATGGCTAGTAAAAAGAATTATACATTTCGTTTTGATCCTGTAATGATTGATCAGCTTGATATTTTAGCAGCTCAACAGCGGCGTTCTCGCACCAATATGCTCGAGGTGATTATCGAAGATTTCCTCAAGAAAAACAATCACCAGGACCAAGCGGAAAAAATGAATAAATAAAAAACCGTTTTATTTGCCTTTTCCTGCACGCGAGACAAAAGACTCTTAATCAGCTTGTTTCGTAACAAAATTTTCTTTCAACTCTGCGGTCTTGCCCGATCTTTCCTGCTCCATTTCGGCAAAACTCTTTTTCAGAATCACGAACAACCAGATGTTCGCCATAAGGAAGGTTGCTACCTCCGAAATCGGAAAGGCAAACCAGGCTGCATCGAGCCCATAGTTCCTGCTCAGAAGGTACATAGCAGGTAAGAGAACCACGATCGTCCTGAGCAGAGAAATCACCAGACTCGGCATTCCCTTTCCTAAAGACTGAAACATATTCGCAGCGATGATCGTCGGACCGATAAAGAGAAAACTGATGCTTATTCTCTTGAGCGCCGGAACACCAGTGGCAATGAATTCACTATTCCCATTGAATAAACGCAGCAGGGGTTCTGGAAAAATCTGAAAGAGAAAGAATCCGATAAAGGTGACCAGAGTAGCCGCCAGGCTCCCGTATAACAGTACCTGTTTGATGCGGATCGGGTTTTTGTATCCATAATTATACCCGGCAATAGGCATAACCCCCTGCCCGAGTCCGAATACCGGCATCAGGATAAAGGATTGGAGGCGGAAATAAACACCGAGAACCGCTACAGCGGTAACGCTTATCTCTGCTAAAATGAGATTAGCGCCCGACAGCATAACACTCGCCAGAAGCTGCATCATCATCGCCGGAGCTCCCACTCGGAATATGTCCGCCAAAATGGAAAAATCCGGCTTGAATTCACGCAGGTTGAGTTTTATTTCGTTTCTTTCGCTGAACAAAATAAATAGAACAAAAATACCGCCGATCGCACGGGAAATCACCGTAGCAAAGGCAGCCCCCTGCACACCCATCTCCGGGAACGGACCAATCCCAAAGATCAGAAAGGGATCGATTGCGATATTTAACACCGCTCCGATAATCATCACCAGCATGGGAACAAAGGTATTTCCCTCTCCACGTAAAATGCCGTTGCTTATCATAGGAACGAACATAGCAATCGAACCAACCATGATGATACGAATATACTCACCGCCCATTTTTAAAAGCTCAGGATCTTCGGTGAATATTCCTACCAGCCGATGAGAGAAGAAAAACCCAATTATCGCGATAACAAGACTGAAGAAGAGGATCAGCACCATTACGTGATCAGCCGACAAATTTGCCCGCTGATTATCCCCCTTTCCGAGGGTTCTGGAAATGAGGGAGGTTGCTCCGACTCCTATCCCGACCGATACGGCAATGAGCACAAGCTGAATAGGGAAGGCAAGCGAGAGAGCAGAGAGAGCTTTCGTGCTGACATGCCCTACATATATACTGTCCACCACATTATACATTGCCTGAACCGCCATCCCGATTACGGAAGGTATCGACAGCTTCATGAGCAGCCGAAAAACCGGTTCGTTTCCGAGGCGATCCGACTTACGTTGCATTGTTCCATCTTTTGGTTTCAATTCATTCCTCCGCCGAAAGGCGAGCTAAGCCTTGCTCCAGCTTTTCAAGCAACCGGATGAGCTCTTTTTTCTCGTATTCTTCCAATACTGATTTCATGATCGCATCCAACTCGCCGAGTATATCTCTATGACAAGACTGGAAATCCAGAGCCTTTTCCGTCAAATGGACAACGATCTTTCTTCCATCGTCTTTGTCTTTCTGTCTTCGGACAAACGAGGCCTTTTCCAGCTTTTTTAATCCCCTGGTAACAGCCGCCTTATCCACCTTAAAAAACTCGGCAATCTCATGCTGGCTAACGCCATCGTTTTTATACAGGGCATGAAGCAGCATAAACTGTGACGCGCTTATCGGAATGTTGAGATTCCTCACCTTTTTCTCCAGCAGTGCAAAGTGATTACGGTGTACTCTGCCCAGGTACCGGCCAAGCGGTTCCTGCCCATTTGTTTCATCTTTTTTCATCATAACAAATTCCTTTATCCTTGCGGCCGATGTTCCATCTTGTGTTCTGGATTTTCTCTTTGTTCAAAATGATCGGAAAACAACAATGTATAAATTTTTAGTTGATAAGTCAACGGTTTTGTTTTCAACTTTTATTCACTCCTTTTTCTGATTATCTTTTTAAAGGAATGACTGTTGATTATTCAGGGAAGGTTCCCATAAAAATGTGGCTCGATACGATTGAAGAGGGAGCCCTCGAACAAGCGCGCAACATAGCGAATTTACCCTTTGTTTACAAGCATGTAGCAATTATGCCCGACGCTCACCAGGGATACGGAATGCCTATCGGCGGCGTAATGGCAACGAACGGGACAGTAGTCCCGAATGCCGTAGGCGTGGACATCGGCTGCGGCATGCGTGCATCGCGCACCACACTCAAAGCGATTTCTCCGGGCACAAGAAAGGAAATCCTCGGTGAAATCAGAGACCTTGTTCCTCTTGGATTCAACCACCAAAAAACGCCTCAGCAGTGGGATGGTTTTGATTCTGCTCCGGATTCAGTAAGCGGGGAAGAACTTGAAAAAGCAAAGTACCAATTGGGTACACTCGGTGGAGGAAACCATTTCATCGAACTTCAAAAGGATCAAGATGGTTTTATCTGGATCATGATTCACTCCGGTTCAAGAAATTTCGGTTATCAGATCGCAAAGAAATACCACAAACTTGCAAAAGAACTGTGCGAACAGTGGCAATCAGAAATACCCACCACTGATCTTGCCTTTTTTCCACTGGAGACAGAGCAGGCTCGGGACTACATCCGAGATATGAACTTCGCGCTGGATTTTGCAAAGGAAAACAGAAGCCGAATGTTCAACGCCGTGCTGGAAGCTGTACACAGAGTGATGGGAGAGTTTTCTTTTGAAGATTCTATCGACATACACCACAATTATGCCCGAATGGAACACCATTTCGGCAAAGATGTCATGGTTCACAGGAAGGGGGCAACCTCAGCCTATCAAGACGAGATCGGTATAATTCCAGGTTCCCAGGGCACCAAATCCTATATCGTTCGCGGACTAGGAAATCCGGAAAGTTTCAAATCCTGCTCTCACGGTGCAGGAAGGAAAATGGGCCGAAAACAGGCAATCCGGGAACTCAACCTGGAAAAGGAAATTCAACTCATGGAAGAACAGGGTATTGTTCACGGGATGCGCACCCGAAAAGATCTTGATGAAGCAGGCGGAGCCTATAAAGATCTTGATGAAGTTATCGAGAATGAGCGCGATCTTGTTGAAGTTGTGACGACTCTGGAACCACTGGCGGTGTTGAAAGGATAACCAAAGATAATATTTGGGCGGTACTGGGCTTGAACCAGTGACTTCCTGCTTGTAAGGCAGGCGCTCTCCCAACTGAGCTAACCGCCCGAGTCGCTGAAAAATAGCATGAACTCGAAATACTGTCAATTCCTGGAAACCGAAGAAAAGCGGGGTTTCAAACGGGTAAGAGACCGCTCCAAACCATCCGCAGCTATTCAGCAGGTCTCGGCATCGCTCTCTGCTCTGCTGCATCCAGTTCCGGCCGTTTCCTATGGGGGGGACAGTAGTAATGAGACTCATTCATCTGGAGAAAATCTGTGATGACCACGTTCCCGTCTTGTTTTTCGTATCCGAAACGGATCAATTTTTCCCTTTCACCGGGAAGAAGGAAAACGAATCTTCCCTTATCCCGGTCAGTAAAATCCGGTGTTATTCTGTCTACCGGATCGAAAAGAACAGGTGTTCTGTTCCGGAACAAATGCCCGCTTACAACGAGCCCAGTATCATCGAGGTACGCGGTAAGTTCGGTGGCTGCCTTTCTTGTAAAAAGAACAACAGCATAAAAAGTCTCCCCTTTTTCTGCGATCCCGCAGCCGACATGGGTCCATCTTGGGTCCAAAATGACTTCCTGATGAGTGCTGCTTTCGGCCCAAGCATCCGGTATACTGCGCTCGGGAAGGTCCGCTTTGCTTGCTCCGAGAACCTCGCCGACTAAAACAGATGTCCCTCCCATTTCACGCAGCCGATCGACAGCATGATTTCCCTGTAAATCGGTATGGGAAAGTCTTTTCCAGGAAGCGCTTTCGACGGCATAGGCCTGTGCTGTTTTTTCGAGCATCGTATCAGGGACCAGGGGCGAGAGTTCCGCCTGCCGGCGCATGATATTTATCCGGTAAATAATACTCCCGGCTTTATCGCGTTCCTGGGCTTGCAGCGATACCGATGCTGCTATGAGGAGCAATACTGTGAGCACGAAACGACTGCATTTCATACTAGATCAGTTCATACAATAGATCGATTGCTTTTTCAAGCGTCTTTTCTCTCCTGGTACTTTATGATAAGATGCCGCTCATGATGCGGAACATTGGAATAATTGCTCACATTGACGCCGGCAAGACTACTACTACCGAGCGTATGCTTTTCTACACCGGAAAGAGTCACCGCATTGGCGAAGTTGACGACGGTGAAGCTACCATGGACTGGATGGAACAGGAACAGGATAGAGGGATAACGATTACATCGGCATCCACTTCATGTTTTTGGTTGGATCATCAGATCAATATCATCGACACTCCCGGTCATGTCGATTTTACCGCCGAGGTAGAACGCTCACTTCGAGTACTTGACGGAGCAGTCGGTGTTTTTTGTGCAGTTGGAGGTGTTCAGCCTCAGTCGGAAACCGTTTGGCATCAGGCGGATCGATATGAGGTGCCGCGCATTGCTTATATCAATAAAATGGATCGAGTCGGAGCTGATTTTTATGCAGTAGTCAAGGAAATAGAAAAAAAACTGGCTGCGGTCCCGGTTCCGCTGCAGATTCCTATCGGGAAAGAGTCCGATTTTGCCGGTATGATCGACCTAATTCGTATGAAGGAAATCCACTTTGTCGAAGACACCCTCGGGAAAGAAGTAACTTTTAAGGAAATCGATCCGGCCCTTCAGGGAGAGGCTCATAAATGGCGTGAAAACCTGCTCGAGCATGTTTCTTCATATTCAGACGAGATTACTGAACTCTATCTCGAAGGTTCCGATATACCGGAAGATCTTCTAAAACAAGTGATACGAAAGGAAACAATCAATCAGGGCATCCTGCCTGTTTTCTGCGGTGCATCCCTGAAAAATATTGGGGTTCAGCCCCTGCTCGATTCAATCGTAGATTATCTTCCCGCACCTGAAGAGCTCCCGCCGGTGCCTGGTAAACATTCAAAAAAGGGCACCGATATTCTGGTTGAAAGGACAAAAGATGGTCCTCCGGTAGCACTGGTATTCAAGATACAACACGACCGGGAAGCGGGAAGTTACAGTTTTATCCGGGTATACTCGGGGGAAATCAAAGCCGGCACAGCGGTAATGAATATCGATAAAAAAAAGCGTGAACGGGTCAACAGGCTCTTACGTATGCACTCAAACAGAACGGAAAAGCTCGACAAGCTGTCCGCAGGTGATATAGCTGTTGCAGTAGGGCTTAAGATTTCGCAAACCGGGGATACACTCGGCAGCGAGGGACACCCGGTCATTCTCGAACCGATGTCCTTTCCTGAGCCGGTAATCTCGGTAGCAATTGAACCGAGAACTCTTTCGGACCGCAACAAACTCAAAGACATCCTTTCTCTTCTCGGCCGTGAAGATCCCACATTTACCATGAAGGATAATGAGGATACCGGGCAGATTATCATTTCAGGAATGGGAGAGCTCCACCTCGATGTATTGCTGACTCGGGTTACCAAAGACTTTAAAGTCGATGCAAAAATCGGAAAGCCTCAGGTCTCCTACCGTGAATCGATACAAAGCGGTGTAGACCATAGAGAAAGTTTTCAACGCATGATTGCCGGCAAGGAGAACACTGCAGAGGTGACCATACATGTCGAGCCTCTCGAACGGGGTTCAGGAAATCAGTTCACCTCCGAAATAGACGACAAAACCCTTCCCCGGCCTATGATCGAAGCAGTTGAGAGAGGAATACATTCTGCTTTCTACAGCGGAGTTATGTACGGCTACCCGGTTATAGATATCGGGGTAACCCTGAAGGGTGCCGTCTTTAGCGATCAGACTTCGACCGAATTCGCCTTCGAGGCTGCCGCAAATCTTGCCTTTGATAATGCCTGTAGAAAGGCCGATCCTGTTCTTCTCCAGCCGATCATGAAGGTCGATGTGGTCACTCCCAAGGATTTTGTAGGCGAGGTAATAAACCAGCTCACTTCCCGCGGCGGTATTGTGAATAGTCTCGAGTCCAGAACGGCCGTCGAACAGGTCGATGCTCAAGTTCCGCTGGCAAATATGTTCGGCTACTCTACCGCCCTTCGCAGCATTACCCAGGGACGTGGAACCTTTGCCATGGAATTCTCCCATTTTGCCGTAGGGGAAAACTAGATCTTTTGCCGAACCTCATTGTCCGAGATAAAAACTTGACAGAACAACCAGCATCGAACTATCATACCCGATAAACCCATCGTACAGGAAAAAGGAGCATCTATGGCCCGTTCAACCGAATCTATCCGCAACACATCATTTGTTGGTCACGGGAGTACCGGAAAAACAACGATGGTTGAGAGGCTTCTCGCACTGGGAGGAAAGATCTCGAAACCGGAATCTGTTGATTCGGGCAAGACCGTGAGCGATTACACCGAAGAAGAGATAGAACGCAAGATCTCGATTCACACCAGTCTTTCTCACATTGAATGGAAGGATACCAAAATCAACCTGCTCGATACACCGGGAGCTTCCGACTTTATTGGGGAGGTAGTTTCAGCAAATCGCAGTGCAGACTCGGCGGTAATGATGGTTGCAGGCGAATCCGGAGTTCAAATAGAAACAATCAAACTCTGGCGCCGCCTCAACGAACGCAACATGCCTCGGGCGGTATTCATCAACAAAATGGACAAGGATCGAGCTGATTTCGAATCAGCCCTGAATGATCTGAACGAGAATTTCGATCAGTCTTTTGTCGCTGTTACTGTGCCCGTTGGATCTTCCGAAAGCTTTTCCGATGTTGTCGATACAATAAAAAAACAAGCTGAACAGGGTGATATACCTTCCGATATGAGTGATGACCTCGCGAGCCGTTTTGAATCTATCGTCGAGGCTGCGGCCGAGGGCGATGATGCTCTTATGGAAAAATATTTTGAGGATGGGGAGCTAAGTCCCGATGAGATCCGCCAGGGTCTTATCGCAGGGCTTCGTAATAACAAGATTGTTCCTGTTTTCTGCGGGTCCACCGAATCGGGAATCGGGGTCCAGACCTTCCTCGATTACATTGTGGAGCTCTTTCCTTCTCCAGTCGGCAGTGAAGAACCTGTCGTTAATGAAGACGAATCCACCTCTACGATAGCGCTTTCTTCCGAAGGCGATGTTTCCGCCCTCGTTTTCAAAACAAGCAATGATCAATTCTCAGGCCGTCTTTCATTCGTAAAGGTAATTACCGGAGAGCTTCATGCCGACAGCGAGCTCTACAATCTTCGTGAACATCGGAAGGAACGGATTTCGAAGATCTATACAACCCTCGGGAAAAAACTTGTCGAGGTGAAAAGTATACCTGCCGGGGACATCGGTGTTTTAACAAAACTCGATTCAGTCAAGACAAACGATACCCTCAACAGCAGCGACGGAAACACGGTCTTTCTTCCTCTCATGCTTCCCCACCCGGTATATTCGGTGGCGATAAGCGCAGCAACAAAGAAGGAAGAGGACAAGATGAATCAGCTGCTTACACGGTTCACTGATGAGGATCTTACATTCCAAATGCATTTTAATTCCGAAACAAAGGAAACGGTTATTTCCGGAATGGGAGAACTTCATTTAAACATGATTCTCGATCGGGTCAAGGAACTCGGAAATGTCGAGGTTTTGACGCGCACCCCGAAGGTTGCTTATCGGGAAACAATCAGCAAGAAGGCAGACGCAGAATATACACACAAAAAGCAGAGCGGCGGCCATGGTCAGTTCGGCCGCGTAGTACTGCATATCGAACCCCTCGAACGGGGCAAGCAGTTTGAATTCGAAAATGCGATCCGCGGCGGCTCGATATCCAAGGGCTACATACCCGGCGTCGAAAAGGGTGTCCTCGAAGCAATGGAAGCCGGCACTGTCGCTGGATACCCGGTTGTGGATGTGAAATCGGTCGTTGTCGACGGCAAGGAACACCCAGTCGATTCCTCGGAAATGGCTTTCAAGATTGCAGCTCGCGGGGCTTTTCGTGATGCTATGCAGAAGGCAGGTCCATCCCTCCTCGAACCCTACATGAGCTTGTCTGTTTTTGTAGACGATCAGTATCTTGGCGATGTTCTTTCTGATTTGAGTTCCCGCCGGGGCAGGGTCCAGGGCCAGAATCCGGTAGGCGGAGGCGTGCTGGAAATCAAAGCACAGGTTCCTCAGTCTGAAATGCTTCGATACGCCATCGATCTTCGCTCTATCACCAGCGGTACTGGATCTTTCGAACTCGAATTCAGTCATTATGAACACGTAGCCGGAAACATAGCCGAGGCAATCGTCAAGGCTGCGGAAGCGGAAAAAGAAGAATCCGACTAACAGCTTGTTCGAGAAATTTGTACAGTGTTTACACACCCCGAAAGAGTTCGTAGAGCTCCCGGGGTGTTTTTGCTTTCAGCACTGCCTTTCTCGACTCTTCATTCTTTAATAGGCCGCTAACCGATGCCAAAAATTGGATATGAGGGCCGCTTGCGTCAGCTGGAGATAGTACGAGGATAAATATCATTGAGGGTTCCCCGTCGAGCGAATTAAAATCCGCCCCTTCCGGTTTTGTTCCTACCGCAACCTGCATTCGGTCTACACCGCTGCTCTTTCCATGCGGCAATGCTATTCCATGCTGCATCCCGGTACTCATTGAGTTTTCCCGTTCCCAGATAGCCTTGTAACAGCTTTCTTTGTCTTTCACTTCCCCATTCTCAACAATAAGATCCAGCAGTTCTTCGATGATTTCCTCTTTCGTCTTCCCCTCCAAACCGATCTTTATGGCATCAGGATTCATGGCCTTCATAAGCTGCTGCTGTTTGCGGGCCTCGCCCTCCATTAGCTGCCGGCCTAATGCCTCCGGTTTGGCCATATCCTTGAGCTTATTCACAGCCTCATGCAGGTTGAGCATCGATTCATACACAATATTCTTTATGAAGGTTACATCCTTCTTGTCCGATTCAAAATCAATACGTTCTTCATGACAGGACAAAGAGAGAGAAACCTCGTCCTTTCTGATCTGATAGACCCGGCGCTCCATCTCGATGAGGTTGATAAAAAATCCTTCATTCTCAAAGGCCTGAATAATTTTTCCCGTTACAAATTCCGTGAGCTCGGGGGAAGGAAAATCAAAGCTCGTGGTTACTGTCTCGCTTCCTTTTTCTTCGGTTCGCGTGCCCCTTGATGGGTGGCGGAGTATTGCATTCAAAACCGGCGGGGAAATCAGTATGGTAACAAGCATCATCATGATTACCACCCCCATAAGGTTCGAATCAACAACCCCGACAGAAACCCCGATACCCGCAATGATCAGGGCGACCTCTCCCCGCGGAATCATCCCCATACCTATCCGCAATGCACCCATGCCGTTGAAATTCATAAAAAGAGCGGGAAGCCCTGTACCTGCGAGTTTTCCGATCACGGAGGCCCCGGCGTATACCGCACCGAATATTAGAATCGGAGGTGATATAAGGATCCTTATATCCACCATCATCCCCATAACAGCAAAAAACAACGGTACGAAGAGTTTTTGCACCGGTTTTATGTTTTCCTGAATAACATAGGATAGATCGGTCTTTGAAAGGCTCAACCCCATAACATAGGCGCCTATTATCATGGCCAGCCCAGCCTTTTCGAATATTCCGGCCAGCAGGACAGCAAAGCCGAGAGAAAGAACCGTATAGGTTGTAGCGTTTCGAAAAAGCTTGAGAAAACCGCTTATCTTTCGGGCCAGTAAAAGACCCGCGACTGTAAAGCCCATCCAAACAAGAAAAGCTCTGGCGGCAATGAATCCTATCCTCCCCCACGGCAAGGATGATGCTCCCTGATCGGTTACCTGAACGATACCGATTACAACAGCAAGTACAATAATACCCACCACATCATCGATTACCGCCGCTGACAGTATGGTGACTCCCTCAGGTGAATCTACTCGTTTGTTTTCCGATAGAATTCTCGCGGTTATTCCCACGGAGGTTGCCACCCCTATCACCCCGAGGAAAAGCGCCCTGGGATCCATGAATCCGGTATTCATGAATAACATACCCACCATATCTCCGAGTACAAAGGGAAGAACTATCCCCCCAAGACCGATGATACTGCCTTTAAAAGCATAGCGCATGAAAAGGTTCAAATCTGTCTCGAGACCAGACACGAAAAGAAGAATTATCGAGGCGAGTACGGCAAAACCGTAGAGTTCGGGCGATACACCAACCGATGTTTCTGCAAGAGGGAATAAGCCGTGCTCAAAGCCGGGAAAGGTAATCGATCCGAGAAGGTGAGGACCGATTATCATGCCCGCGATCACCTCGCCGAGGACCGCCGGCATACCGAGTTTCCGAATGCCGAAACTACCGAAATGAGCAGCAAAGATAATAACGCTCAATTGAAAGACCAGAAGCGTCATCGAATGCAGCAGTTCGTTTTCCATAGGTCCTCCCGGCCCGGATACAGTACTTCTATTATCTACCTGCAGCCGGTAATGCCGGCCCCGGTTTTCTAAACACGATCTCGAATATTTGATGTTCTTTTTTCATGCCCCGTTTCTCGAACTTTGTCGTGGGCCTCCAATGCTGAGGTTCTGCAAACCCGCCATCGTTTTCTGCATACGAATTGACCAGCTCGTTTTCTCCCTCAAGGGTTCTGAGTATATGCTGTGCATAATCCTGCCAATCAGTGACGACATACAGATATCCGCCGGGTTGGAGGCGTTCCGCCAGTATACCGGCAAATTGGGGTTGAATGAGGCGCCGCTTGTGATGGCGTTTCTTAGGCCAAGGATCAGGAAAAAAAACATGAAAGCCGGTAATCGTTTCCGGACCGATGCGCTCCTTTACAATTTGCACCGCGTCACCTCGAAAAATCCGGATATTCTCCAATCCACGCCGTCCGATCTCGCTGAGGAGTTTGCCTATTCCTGCGGGAAATACTTCTATACCGATAAAGCCTGCTTCCGGCTGCTTTTCTGCGAGCTCGGCGGTTGCCAACCCCATCCCAAAACCGATCTCGCAGTACACGTTCTTTTCCCCCGGGAATATCGTATCGAAATCAGCAGGTCCACTCCCGTCGGGAATGATATAACGGGGTCCGAACTCCTCCAGCGCCCGCTGCTGCAGATTTGTTATCCGTCCGCCGCGAACAACAAAGCTCTTTATTTCGTTTTTTGATGTTTTGAAGCAACTTTCTTCGGCCATGCGGCATTATAGTAGGGAAAGGAAACGAATTTTGCAAGCTGTTTTGCGTCTGTTCCCTGAACAGAAGGATCAACTCAACTGCAGTGACTGGTTATCAAGGAGGCAAATACTCCTGTCAAATCGAGAACGTCATCGATCAGCACCCACTCATTCGGGCCGTGAAGATTATCTCCTCTTGGTCCGAGGATTACGGTAGGCATTCCTCCATATTTCCCGTATACGGCCATATCACTTGAAAAAGGGGCTCCTGACAGCATTGCTTCCACGCCGGTATACTGCTTATAGGCTTGCTGAATTTCATAAATCACTTGCTCTCCTGCCGGAGTTTCCCAGGGCGCTATAAAGTGATAGGCAGGTTCGATGGTAATAGAAAAGGGTTTGAGCTCCGAATCAGTTTTTCTCTTTTGCTCAAAAAAATCATTGAGCTCATTCTCAATATCTTCAGCTTCGGTTCCCGGGTAACAAAAGACGATGAATGACATTCTAGCCGCCTGGGGTATTCCCATCTGCGAGGATCCGCCCGAAACGTTGGAATCAAGATTCCAGAGCACCAGGTTTAGGTTTTCTGTTTTATCCGAATAGTGATGATGACTGTTTTTTTGCCGCCATGTTTTCAGCCATGATTCAAAGTGGGTTATGATTCTGCTCATCCCGAAAATCGGATTTGCTAATGCTCTACCGGTATAAGGCATTCCACTATCACCGGAGATATAGATATCGCCCAAAAAGGCTCCCAGACCGCTCGGGCAGAGTTTCATCGCAGAAGGTTCCATATACACAGCAAGATCAGTGTTGTACCCCCTTAATCTGCCTGCAAGTGTTCCGTTCCCTCCGGCAAACTCTTCATCCACTACCGCTTCGCAATAAACTGTCCCTTCCGGTTTAAACGACAATTCCTTTAACACTGCAATAGCCCAGTATGCTGCAGCGAGACCGCCCTTCATATCCGCCGAGCCGCGCCCATACAAGCGATCGCCCTTTACCACAGGTTCGAAGGGGCGGCACACTGACCAGTAGTCCGGCTCATAGGGAGCAACATCCATATGACCGCTGAAAAGCACACTTTTTTCTTTACCGGATTTCCCCGTCCAGGTTGCAGCAATATTGTCTCTTTTGTTTTGATATTCCCGCCCGTCAAGCCAGTGTTCGTGTTTTTCGATTCCCGGCACGGAGGTCGGAGAATACCTCTCCACCTCCAGACCGATTTTTTCGCACTGCCCTGCATACCAGGTTTGCGCGTCCTTTTCGTTCCCTTGAGGCGGCCGGTTTTCACTGGGAAAACGTATGAGTTCCATTGTCCAGTCGATGATATCCTGTCTGTGGGATTCTATTTTGTTCCGAATTTCAGATTTTTTTGGCGCATTCATAAACTGATCGCTTCTCTTCTATACGAGGTCAGTTGCTCTATTCCTTTGTCATTCACGAGTATTCCATCTTCGTACCGGATTCCGTGTTCCCCGTCGGACAGCCATATATCGATATTGAACAGCATCCCCGGTTGTATGACAAAATCCGCACTCCGGGAAAGCCATAAACCTTCCACTTCGGATGAGCCCGTTCCATGGGCCGGCCCATAAAGAGTAAACTCCTCATATCCGTACCTCGACAACAATTCATGATAGCCGGAAAATACGTCCTGGGCTTGTGTCCCGGGACGTATGGCCTTAAAGGCGTAATCCATTGCTTCCAGTGCCGCATCCATGAGTTTTCTTGCTCCAAGCGGTATTGTTCCTATAGAAAGCCCACGACACATATTTCCGCAATACCCCATGTGTTGTGCTCCAAAGGTGAGCTGGATCAACTCATTCTTTTGAACCTTTCTGTCCGTCGACCGGCAAAGGCTGAGTGGTGTGTTCGGCCCTGAGGTTACCCATGGGGGATAGGGTGTCCCTTCGGCCCCGAGTTCAGCCATTTTGGAACGAGCTACCGCTTCGATCTGCCATTCAGCCATACCGGCTTCTACCGATTCGATTGCCGCTTTCATTGACTCTTCGGTAATCCTATAGGCTTCCCGTATATATGGTATCTCTTCCTCGTCTTTTACAGCCTGCACATGAAGCAATACGTCATCTGCCGGTAGAAGCTCAGCATGGGGCGCAGCATCTTTCAGGTCTTCAATAATCGGAAAAGGAAATATATTCCAGTTCGCCACCCCGATTCTTTTCGGTGTCTTTCCGCACACCCGGGGAATTATGGTCTTGAAGCTTTCCTCTTTTACATCCGGCACCCATTCGGGGGCTGAAGTTTCTACAAACAGCGGATTCACCAATATGTTTTTCAACCCGGAAAACACCTTCGCAAATTCATAGGATTCAGGCCCCCCGGTAATCAAAGCAGGTTCACCTTCCGATGGAACAACTACCCCTGCAAAATCGAAAAAAGGCCAAAAACCCGAAAGATAACGGGATGTTGCCGATTCACTTTCACTGCTGTATCCAACGAGAACATCGAGTTCCCTCTTTTTCAATTCTTTCTGAACTCTTTCGATTCGTTTATCATAGGTTGTCGACTGGAATGGATCGAGACGCATAAAACCTCCCTTACTAAATACTTGTTCTTACTCACCGGCAATATAGGAAACCGTCACTGTTCGCCCGCGGCTCGGCCACAATAGAGGAAGCGAATAATCCTCTTCCCAGCCGGGATATGCGAGCCGGGAAAACGTTCCTAGCCCTTTTGTCCATGGTTCAACACATAAAAACTGCGTATCTTCTCCGGAATAAACAACAAACATCTCGATGAACCGGTCTGTTGTAATCTGCACGGTACCCATCGCCGGGAAATCACGAACAACAGCTCGAGAATCACCTTCTTTTTGAAACGCCATATCGTAGGTGAGGTGGTTTTTGAATTGTAGAGAGGAGGATTCCAAAACCCGTGTCTTCCCTGTGGGGATCTTCAATTCCGGATCGAGCACTACTTCCCGACCGGCAGGTAATCTCACTGATTTTGTTTTCTGCCTGCCAGTTAAAAAAAAGGGATGCATCCCGAATGCAACCGGTGCCGGGATATCTCCTTTGTTCATTGCCGTAAAGCTGAACTGGAGGGTGTTTTCATAGAGGGTATATCTTATCGAAAAGTTCACCCGGAAGGGATAATTGTCGGTGAACACTTCAGGTTTGGGAACGAATCTGTATTCGGCCGTGAGCCGAGTTCCCCTCCGTTCGATTCGTTGGTTCCGCCACACACCTTTTCCGGCAAAGCCGTGTATAGGCATAGTATAGGTGCCGATCATTCCATAAATCGAATACTCATCCGGGACAGGAGGTCCATCGCCCAGTTTCCATGTCCTTCCAACAGAGGGAAACAACAGGGGGTTCCCGCCCCAAAGACAATTTCCGGAATCCAGAAAATTTTCCGGCGAATAAAAGACTTCCGTTCCATCAATACGCCAGGAAAAAAGATTACAACCCAATTCAGGGGCTATCTTTATCCGGGTGTTCTTGTTGAGCTGCAGAATCTCACAATGGGTTTCCATCTACAGTGCCTTCACACCTCCATCAACCCGTCCTGTCATCTAAAAGTGAATTACTTCATTCTTCCTTGCGGCCTCTTCAGCAACCCGCATGGCATACACGACATCCCGGGATTCCTGCGGGGTAATAATCTCCGGTTCTGTATCGCTGCTTACGCACTTCAGAAAGTAATCCAGTTCTTCTTTGAGATAGCCCCTGCGCATTCCGTTCACTTTCGGCCAGTAGGTTGCCTGCGGATACTGAACACCGGATTCTCCCAATACCATAAAATTTACACCGGAATTATCTATCTGTATTATCCCCTCAGTACCGATTACCTCCATCTTGGCGTCTATCGCATAGGGAACATTATTCGGCAAGCTCCAGTCACTTTGAACGACCGCAGTGGCACCATTTTCCAGTCTGAACATAGCCCATCCAATATCGTCATAGGGTTTGTTTCTTGTATTCTGCGTTTGAGCGGAGACACTCACCGGTTTCGACCCGGTAAACCAGAACATAAGATCCAGATCATGTATCCCGTCTCCGAACAAGGAACTGATTTTTTCAAGCTGGGTTTCCGTGATAAAACCTGCAAGATTTCTTTTAGCATACAGGCTCACCACTTTCCCGATTTTTCCGGCAGCTATCTGTTCCGCCGCAAGAGCATAGGCAGAATCAAAACGGCAGATATGCCCGATCATTAAGAACTTATCGGACCGCTGGGCTTCCTCAATAATCCGATCGCAATCTTCTGGAGTATTCGCCATCGGCTTTTCGATAAAAACATGCTTACCTGCACGAAGCGCATCAATCGCGATATCGGCGTGATCCGCCACGTGGGTTAAAACACTTACTGCTTCAATATCCGGATTAGCAAGAAGATCATGATAATCAGTGTAGGTTGTAGGAATGGAATAATTCTCCGCTATTTCCTTGAGTCTGCTCTCTGTCCGTGTACAAACAGCCGTTAAATCAGCCTGGGGGAGTTGTTTCATAGTGTCGACATGGAATTCCCCAAACCAGCCGAGACCGATAATACCGTAACGCACCTGTCTCATCGTTTCTCTCCTTTCCTTACAGTAATAAAATCAAAAAACTTCTCACCGTCAGATTCAAGACAACCAACTAGTGCATTTCCGTTTCGCAGGAACCGATACCCGGACGATAATAATGAAAATGTACATTCGGGTGACCGGCAAGTAGAGACATCGGGACTGAAGAGTCTGCAATATTCTTTGAAATCATCAGAGCAGTTAATCGAATTCCGAAAACATTGTCATGCACTCCCGGGTGCCATATGGAAATCTTCTTCGATTTCCAGGTTTCCCGAGGTCCAACGCTTATCGCCTTTTTGGGTACGGCATGGACCTGCCCGGCTCCGGAAGTCCTTGCGTTTTGAACAATCGTCAGGGGATGAAGATCAACAATCCGGGTTGTTAATTTTCGGTACTCTTCCGGGGAAGGCGGCTGTTCGAAATATTTGCCGCTTCTCGGCAACGGATCGTTAAAAGCCCAGTGTTTTACTTCTCCCTGACCTCCCTGCATAACGAGGCATTTCACGTCATCATACAGCGAGGAATAAGCTTCCATATTATCTGCTCGGAGAAAATGCAGATTCGAATCCGGCATCTTCAGTTTCTTCTCTATCCTGTCGAAACAAAGCTCTTTATCCGCACGGGTAAAACTCAATGGATGATCTTCGGGTACCTCCCTCCCGTTTACATACCATTCGTCCATTGCCCAAAAATGCCCCTTACTCACATCGATTTCCATATCATTAACAATACGTGCTACCAGAGGCAATTGCTCCGTCGGCCCGATTGGTCCGCAAATACCCGCAGGGCTATCATCTGTCGATTTTGCCCATGTACTCACATATTCCATTGCTTCAGCAACGTGGAATTCTTCCATTGAATCATAAAAATGAATAGTAAAACCCGGCCTGGATAATTCCCCGATGTCACGAACGGAGAGTTTTGCCGCATCCTGCAAAAGCTCATCATCGAGAGTCGTATAATCCCACCAGCCATTATTTATCGAGCTCATTTTACGTTCACTCATTCTTATCCCTCCGACTTAATACAAAGCAAAATTGCTTTACGCAATACGATACGGATACATACCGGTAAACAAAGACTCTACTGCCACAAGAGAAGCCCCGTACAACGCGCTGTCCTGTCCTAAAGAAGACAAGACCAGTTTCGGCGGATTAAACGGAAGAATCTGTTCCAGCGACTCTTGCATAGGTTTTAAGAATTGAGATTCAACACCGGAACATGCTGCAATGTCTCCGCCGAAAACTATCAATTGTGGATTTATTATTATGATGAGATTGATTACTGCTATAGTTAGTTTTTTTAAAGTGCTTTGTATAATCTCCAGTGAAAAATCATCACCGTTCATTGCCGCTTCAAACACTATCGCAGCTTTCACTTCTTCGATATTATCTCCGACCATATTCCGGATTTGTGTTTTCCGCCCCTGTCGAATACCCTGTATCGCAGTTTCCCGAATTCCCGCTATTGATGCGAATTTCTCAAGATACCCCTGGTTATTCCCCTTGTACGTTAAGTTCTCCTCGCCTACGAGTGTGAATCCGATTTCACCGGCTGCTCCCGAAGCTCCACGCAGGATCTCTCCGTCTATAATAATTCCCGCTCCGATGCCGTTTCCGATTTCGATGAAGATTATATTCTCATATCCCTCACCCTGGCCGTAGTTATATTCACCGAGGGCAGCCATTTTCACGATATTTTCTACATATACGGATGTATCAAATTTCTTTGCTAATTCTTCTTTCAGGTCGGCATGTTCGAGTCCGTTATATAAATACGCATTTGTTATGGTCTGAGTATTTACATCAACAACGGCGGGAACCCCAATAGCAATTGATTGGATTTTTGAATTTTTTCCGCCGCCGTTTTTCTTTCTCTCTGCGAGAAAGGTTTTTATATCTCGAATCAAATCAGCGGTAATATTTTTACTTTCCGACAGGCTGCCACCGCTGTAGCTGTCGATCAAATTGCCGTTCAGATCGAACAATGCAAACCGCACACGCTCAGTCAACATATCCACACCGAGTACAGCACCCTTTTGAAGATTTATTTTTACCGACACCGCTTTTTTTCCGGTTTCCGTGCTTATTTTTTCTCCCTCGACCACGTACCCCTGTTCAATTAATTTCTCTACCGCCCGAGATACCGCCGGAAGGCTCAATTTCAACTGCCGGGCTATCTCGGCACGGTAGGATACACCGACATCGCGAAGGAAATTGAACACAATAGATATGTTCATTCTGTTTTGGAGTGTCGCATTTGCCGTACTTACAATCTGGGTGCCCTTCACTATGTATTCCTTTCCCTTTTTTGCCTTTTAAAACAACTAGTTAATCAATGTCGGCAAGTTTAACAGGTTTTTTCTGTTTGAGGGATTCCTCTATAGCAAAAGCAACCTTGTGGGTTTTATAGGCTTCATTGAAATCCACAGTAGAATCTTTCCCTTCCTTTACACACTGCACGAACTCAGCGACTTGCGGACCATAGGGATGAGCCAATACCTCTCCCGAATCAGCTTTTGCCGTGGGAACATCCACCCATTTGTCGGCATCGATTCCCTCATATTTGTCCGACCATATCTTATTGTTCCAGATCGTACCGTGGCTTCCGAGAACGTAGACATTGAAAAGATAAGGCTGACGCGCAGCTACACAGGAAACGCATTTTCCGATCGACCCGTCTTTGAATTGTAAAATTGCCATTGAAATCGGATCGTACTCGTACTCCTTGAAGACCTCTGCCTCCGTCTTGGTAGAATAGGCATAGACCTCTTCTACTTCGCTCTTTTTGAAATAGAGCAATGCATCAAGGGCATGGATGCCTGCTGTGAGAAGGGCACTACCACCATACTCTTTCTTGACATGCCATTCATATTGCCGTATCCACGGTCCGATTCCATGGTAATAATCGACCTCGAGATGATGAGGAGTACCGACTAAGCCTTGCTCGATAGCAGAACGTACAAAGTTTAGATGTGGGATGAATCGCAGTTCGAAATACACCGTGGATTTCACTTTTGCATCATTAACGGCGCGCTTCATTGCATCAAGATCTTTTAGGTTGAGGGCAAGCGGTTTTTCTATCATCAAGTGCTTACCCTTTTTCGCGGCAGCAATCGTCTGCTCCGGATGTACAAAATGAGGCGTACAAATATCCACCGCTTCGATTTCCGGGTCGTTCAGAAAATCTTCATAATTATTATAAAGTTTGGCGCTTTCTCCATAGATCTTAGCAAGTTCTTTTTTATCCCACTGCCTTCGAGAACAGACCGCCGCAATCTCCGTTTCCGGATTTTCCAAAAATGCATTTGCATGAGCAGTTGAAACCCATCCAAGACCAACAATTCCTACCTTTAATGGTGACATAAAAGCCTCCCTTTCGAATTGCCGCAGATACCTGGCAACAATTCAATCGATACTATTCTGTTTTTTTCCCGAACCATTCGTTTTCATCCGAGAGGTACTGCATAAATTCTACAACAGCACCATCTTTATACTGATAGAATCCTACTTTGAGAAATCCACCAACCTCATAGGGTTCCAGTAATACCTTCATTCCCTTCGAAGCCTCTTCGATGTCATCTACCCGATAGGAAACATGAGCCTCATCACGCACAGGACCTGTTACCGGGCTGTCGGGCTCGAATCTGAGCCATTCAACATTCAACGGATGATCTTTCGGGTTCGTCACCCAAACACGAGTCGCTTCGACCCAGTTTTCATCACTCTTTTTTTCTTCCGTAATCAATCCGATGTGATCGAATTCCTTCTTCATACTACTATCCGCTCCTTCAGCTTGTTATTAACCCGTCCAACTCGCCCACTTCTTGTTGATGCGGCTAACACCGATCCAGATGGATATTCCGATTAATGCCACGAGTATAATTACCCCGAAAAACTCAGCCATCCGCCCCAAGGACGAATAATAACTCAAACGGTTTCCAAGCCCCATATCTCCACCAACCATGTCGGCTCCGACGGCGGTAATCAATCCGAAGATACCTCCGACGAGAAGACCTACGTTGACCATGGGCAGGGCCAAGGGGAAACGTATCTTCAAGAATATCTGGAACGTAGTTGCCCCGTAGGATCGTGCCAGCGCAATCTTGGGCATATCAGCCCGCCTGAAACCGGTCATGGAGTTGATCATAACCATGGGCCCGGAAGCAAGAGCAACAGCGATGATGCGAGGCCAGATCGTGAATCCCAAGCGCATCATCAGCAAGGGGACAAGAGCGATAGTCGGCGTAGTGATTAATAGTATAATATAGGGAGTTACAATTGTTTCGAAATAAGGAAATTGAGTCAGTACGGCGGCAAATATCATTCCTATTGCCGCACCGATCACATAGCCTGCTACCAGTTCAAGCAGTGTGTACAAAAAATGGGGATAGATCGAGTTTATCGATTCAAAAAGTGCTACAACTATTGCCGAGGGAGTCGGCAAAACAAATTCAGGAACGTTGAGCACTCTGATCAAAATTTCAGCGAGTCCGATAACGACTATTGCTACCCCTATTACGCCGGCAGCCTGTTTCCAGCCATGGGTATGCGCTGTGGCTATTACCTTCGATACACCGCCGAAAGCACCGCCCTCTCCTTCTGACTCCGCATTATCTTTGAACTCAGGTACGTGTTCACTTAATTCTTTATCCAGATCTTCCATTTGCAATCCTCCAGTCGAATTTCAACCCTTAAAACGCTGTGCTGTATTTTTCTGTTTGATATTCACCACTCTGCTTTTGTTTTTTAACCTCGTCTGATATCGACTGTTTAATCGTAGCTACAATATTGAAAAAATCCTGTGTCATCATGGTCCCTTCCGGCCGGGGCCTCGGCAAATCAATAGTAAAGGTTTTTGCATTCACAGCCGGCCTGGGAGTCATGACGTATACGCGATCTGCTAAATAAACTGCCTCTTCTATCCTATGCGTAACAAAGGCAATAGTTTTCTTCGTTTTATTCCAGATACTCAGCAGGAGAGCATCCATTTCATCTCTGGTATACGCATCAAGGGCACCAAAAGGCTCATCCATGAGCAGTACCTTCGGATCAACCGAGAGAGCTCTTACAATAGAGGCCCGCTGCTGCATTCCTCCCGAAAGTTCATTCGGCATATTATCCTCGAAACCTACCAGACCTACCGTTTGCAAAAGGTCGTGCACCCTTTGTTCGTATTGAGTGACATCTTCACCCATGATCTCGAGGGGGAAATGTATGTTATCAATAAGTGTTCGCCAGGGTAGAAGGTTGGCCTGTTGAAATATTATACCTACGTCCTGACGGGGCTTGCCGACCTCGTCTCCGAGAATTTTGGCCGATCCTCCGCTGAAAGGATGCAGCCCGGTCAAACCCCAGAGAAGCGTGGTTTTCCCACAACCGCTCGGACCGACAATGGCAACGAAATCTCCTTCCGCCACTTCCATGGAAAAATCACGGATAGCCTCCACTTCCCCTCTCTCACTGTGGTAGGTTTTACTTGCATTCTTCACGTCTATCTGAATATTCATGGAGTTCCTCTATAGTAATTGGCTTTTAACGAAACCGGGAAGAAATTGGATTCTTCCCGGCTCAGTTTCAGTGCTTTTTCACGTTGATGCCAGAAGTTACCAGCTGCCGGTAACTTCGACTTCACTCCAGGTATCGTTCAATTTAAAATTCTTTGCGTCCCTTTCAACCCTTGCTCGATCAAAATCATTTGCTGCCTCGATGAGCTCATTGGTCACAACATTGCCGGTTTCGAGGACATTTTCCGTCTGACCCAGGTCGGAAATGATTTTCAGGTATTTTTCCCATTTATCTATCGGGAACCGACCATAGTCGCCGAGATTATCCTTACTCCAAACGTAACCGTTATGGAGTTGATGCATGGATTCCAATGCCAATTCCGGGGTCATCTGTTCGCGGATAGCGGAAAACTGTTTATAGGTCAACTGTGCTGCAGCACGGGGATTGTGCCTTGCAAAGTGGATTCCCATAGATGATGCGCGGAAAAACTTTTCGAGTACTTCCCGCTTTTCAGGATCATTGAGATCATCCTTTCTGATGGCATAGACATTGGCCGGAAGATCGGAAAAATCTTCACCTTTGAAATAGCGAAGATCCAATCCGATAGCATCCCATTGAGCACGCAGACCTTTCCAGGTAAGGGCGACATCCGCTTTTCCCTGAGAAACAGCCTGGCCCCACTGTTGACCGATAGCCTTGTATTCTACACTGTCGGGATCGATGCCGAGTTCGACCAGCATCGGTTTGATAATTACATCCCAACCGGCAAACCACATAGCAATGGTTTTGCCTTCGATGTCCTGTACCGTTTTGATATCACTGTCGGCAGCTACTGCGAAATCAAAAACCTGTGTTCCCATCAGTTCGTAGGCGGCGATTACATCCACGCCCTGGTCGATCCCGCTTGTCAGCACCCCAGGTGACGGATAGGCGATATCCGCCTGCCCTCGGTCTACAAGCTTGATATCGGCAAGAGCCTGAGTTGGTCCGGGTTCCATCGTAATACTGAGCCCCATTTCTTCAAAGTAGCCCATTTCCTTGGCAACCCATACATTGTAATCGTCCATTACCTCCAAGGTTCCACGAGGACTGACCCAGGTAAGCTGAGTCATTTCCACTTCACCCTCTTTTCCCTTTTGATCTTCCTGTGCTCCTTCTGCAGCTACAGAAAATGTGAGCCCAACGAGTAGAAGACCCGCTACGATTAGACGTAGTCCTGTTTTCATACGATCCCTCCTTTAGCTTTGTTGGGCCGGAGTGAATGCGCTCATTTATTTGGAGTAATACTTTCTGTTGTGGTACGAAACTTTACACATTACTACCAGCTCGTTACCAACTTACTGTTAGTTAGTATTGTAAACCCTATCGGGGAGTTGTCAATGTTTTTCTTACCGGTACAAAGCTGATATGATGTGACCTTCTGTCAAGCCCTATCGCTACTACCTCCTTGTGTTCCGAGGGGAGAAAGAGATAGAGGAATACATGCATCCGGCGATGTACAGACTGATATTCGCGGATTGGTTACCTGCAGTGCAA
>JAIPGG010000130.1 GCA_021736255.1 Spirochaetales bacterium
TGCTTCGCCACTGCAGCTCCTGCGCCGGCGGCTGCCAGTGCGGCCATAGACGATATGTTAAACGACCCAGCCCCGTCACCACCGGTACCGCAGGTATCCAGCACCGGTTTATCCAGATCGACCGGGACCCGTTTCTTTTGCAATACCGAGGCGCAACCGGCAATCTCATCGGCAGTGATACCTTTCGCATTCAGCGCTACCAGGTAAGCGGATGTTTGACTCGGAGCAAGGTTTCCGGCAGTCAATTCATCCATAAAACCTCGTGCCTCATCAAAAGAAAGATCTTTACCGCCGATACATTGCAGCAGTGTCTCTCGAACGGGAAACGGCTCACGTTGATACTCAACGAAGTTCTGCAGGAGTTTCTTCCCGTACTCCGAAGCAATTGATTCCGGGTGGAACTGAATCCCCTCAACCGGAAAGCGTTCATGCTGAACTCCCATAACCTCACCGTCCTCACTCCGGGCGCTGACGGTAAGCCCTTCCGGCAGTGTGGTCTTCTCGACAACCAGAGAATGGTACCGGGTAAAGACCGCAGGCGATGGGATTGCCCGGAAGAGCCCCTTGCCGTTGAGCTGGATCCGTTCGCTCTTTCCATGTACGATGTGCCTGGCCTGCACAATGTTTCCCCCCAGGGCATGAACGATGGCCTGATGACCGAGGCAAATACCGAGGATCGGCATCTTGCCCATAAAGAAAAGGATAATCTCTTCCAGCCGGCCCGCCTCTTCAGGCCTGCCGGGGCCCGGACCCGCAATGAGCATCTGCGGATGCATTTCTTCGATCTCCCGGGTTGTAACGGCGTCGTTCCTTACAACCAGAACCTCCTGCTCGGTGATCTCTTTGAGGTATTGCACAATATTGAAGGTAAAGCTGTCGTAATTATCGATTAACAAAATCATCTTAGATCTCCATTCCTACTGCAGCGGCCAGTGCCCGCAGTTTTTCGTTGGTTTCTTCGAATTCCCTCTCCGGATCCGAGTCGTAGACTATTCCGGCACCGGCCTGAAGAACCAGCGTCTTCCCTTTTTTCAGACCCCTTCGAATGGCAATACAGGTATCAACCCCGCCTTCCGGTTCAATGTATCCGACGATGCCTGCATAGAAGCTGCGAGGTTCCGGTTCGAGTCGGTCGATTGTTTCGATCGCACGAATTTTTGGAGCACCGGAAACGGTGCCGGCTGGAAAGGTTGCTTTGATCGTATCGGCGCCGGTCATGCCCGGTGCTGTCTCTCCGCTGATCTTCGAGACGATATGCATGACATGAGAGAAGTGTTCTACCTCCATGTATTGATCCACCCGTATCGAGCCGGGAACGCAGATACGACCAAGGTCGTTCCGAGCCAAGTCAATAAGCATAAGGTGCTCGGCCCGCTCCTTTTCATCATTCAAGAGCTCATTCGCGAGCCGCTGATCCTCCTCGGCCGTCTTTCCACGGCGGCGTGTTCCTGCAATCGGGTGAATTTCCGCCCGGCCGTTTTTCACCTTTACATGAACCTCCGGCGATGAACCGAACAATTGATACGGACCGAAGTCGATGTAGAATAGATAGGGCGAGGGATTGCTCGAGCGCAGTTGTTTGTAGGCCTGCAGAGCGGGAATCTCAGTACGTATGGAAACTCGGCGGGAAAGCACCCCTTGAAGCAAATTCCCATGTGCAATCTCCTTCTTTACCTGTTTTACCCCCTCCATGTAGGCAGCCTTCTCCTCTGATCCTCCCTGGATTTCACCGTCGTAGTGTTGCTGCTCGGTCGACAGGTAGTTGAAGTTCAAGTCGTTCAGTTGCTCTTCCGTTGCCGCCATTTCCGAAGGCAAATCTATTTCATGTTCCTTGTAATTCAGACCCATTAAATAGATTACGTCGGTGTAATGATCGAAAATAATAAAGATATGACCAAACAGAAAAGCAGCGGTCGGCAGGCCCAGCGTGTCTTCTTTTAAGGTAAACTTGATATTGTCACAGAAACGGGCAAACTCATAGGAAAGAAACCCAATACCACCGGCCGGCAGCGGGATGTCCTGATGCAGAGGCGGATGCTGCCGGGCAAAATATGTGAGCAGATCAAGAATATCTTCAGCGGAGGTCTTGAGCTTATGCCGCTTTCCCTCGCGGTTCATAAACAAATCCGAACCTTCCTGCGTGATGGTAAAAGCTTCCTTTACCAGCAGCAGCGAATACCGTTCGCGGCCCTTCTGAAACGAAGCCGATTCCATAATCACCTTCGCATTGAGTTTTTTTGCCAGGGTAAAGGGAGTGAACCTTTCTCCCAGAACCGTTTTAATGATCCCATCCCGTCTTCCACTGCCGGTATCCAGATTAAAGAACCCGGCTTCAACTGTTGTCTCTTTCCCCATTCAGGCATCCTCCTTTATCAATTCCTCGTATTTGCCGTTGAAAACTCCACCGCCGTTAATACCAACCCATAAAAAAACGCCCGAGGACTCGCCCCGGGCGTTGTATATTCCCGATTGGACCGGCCCCTACACTTCAAGGCCGGCTTGCATGCGCTGCTCTAGGGCACGCCGCATAGTACTCCGGCCAAGAGAGAAGAGCTCCGCCAACTGTTTCTACGCATAGATACATAAAGCATAGTCAGAACTTACATCAGTCCCGCTGTGTTGTCAATACTCTTTCCTTGAATTTATGAACAGGGAAGAGAGAAGGCCCCCCCTGCTACCAGGAATCAACGAAACCAGGTAGCATAGAAAAGATTACAACCAAACCCAAAGGGAGGACCAATGTATTCCTACTACGACCTCTATCGTAACAGCAAAGATCATATTCGGTATAGACTTGATATGATTCGCTATGCCCAAAAGCATGGAATAAAGCCTACCGCACGGCACTTTCAAACAACACAGGGGACCGTTCGCAAATGGGTCAGGCGGTTTGAAGCGGAAAAGCGACCGGGACTGGTAGACCGGAGCAAACGACCGAAGACAAGCCCGAACATCATCAAACCCTATTGGTATTTCAAGATAGCCGATGTCTGTAAAAAAGCGTAAAAGAACAAAAATAGCATCACTGCCGTTTGGATACAGCAAACACACTCGGTTCCATATTCGACAAAGACCATTCTCAAGGTCATGCGGGAAGTTATAATCTCTTTCTCACTTGTATGCATCTTTTCTATGCCTTATATCAATAACAAATATAATTATTTTATCATGATCAATTGTATAGAAAAGCCTATAATCGCCTATGCGAAAGCGATAGAAATTTGAATACTCTCCTTTTAATCTTTTTATGTTTGGCCCGTAGAACGGATTTCTTTTTAATAGTGGATATACATATTCTTTTATCTTTTTATATAATCTTCGATGTTCACTTTTTTCGATCGTCTTTATAAAACCATCTGTCTCAGCTATATAATATTTATTCCTCTGCAAAGCGATATTTTCCCTCTGCTATCTCTTTCTTGCTTTTTTCCAACCTTTCTAATAGTTTTTTATCATTTAATATTTCTTCCATTTCATTGTCTGTTACAAAACTCTCTTCCGCCAAGTAGTTGACCGCTGCATATTCAATAAAATTTGATATCGATCGGCGTTCTCCCTCTGCAGCAGTTTTTATCATTTCATAGGTATCATCGTCTATTCGAATAGTTATTGTCTTTGGCATCTTACCACCCCTTATTCTATTTTATTCTTTTTTATTCTATTCGTCAAGTTTGTTATTTTTAATATAGCTCAAAATTCGACCGTAGAACGCTGCAAATCAACGGTGTCAAAAAGCAGAGTGATGAACGAGCGGCGCTTTTTGCCGTCAGAGTGCATTTGCCTTGTTCTACCTCTCCCTTCCTTCCCGAATAATATCCACTATTTCTTTTGTAGTAATTTTTGCTCTAATAGAAGGCACATCCAAAGGAGAAGAAACGATTTTTTCAGGAACCAGCGCAAAGGTTCTGCCGTCCTTTCTTCGGATTAGTACTTTTCCCTTGTTTTCTGCCTGATCAAGAATCATGGCAAGTTTTTGTCTTGCTTCAGAATATGTAAAAACCTGCATTTTAAACCTCCAGAGTTGCAACATTAAAATTTCGGGCAGATGCGATCAGTTTTCTATCCAATGTCAATAACGGAGCCTTATATCTGATGGCACAATCCAAAAAATAGGCATCATATGCATAAATATTGGCCTGTTCGGATAATTTTAATGCCTTGACAAAATCTGGATCGATATACCGGATGGGGATGCCGTTAAAGATCGTTAATCCTTTTTCAGCCTCTGTCAGTGTCAGTTTTTTTTGTTTAAACATTGCGGAAAAGGCGTTGCCAATTTCCCATGGAATAGAGCCTGGCCCTATGAGCGTGTTTCCTGTTGTGACTTCGATGATCTTTTTGCGTTCTGGCTCACCGACAATTACCGAAATTAATGCAGAAGTGTCTATGACGATTTCCACTGCTTACTCCCAACACTTGTTTACATGACAATTGTACAATAGCCATGTTGTTTGTCAAGAAGCAATAAGTAGAACGTAAGTGTCCGCTGGACCCCACCTCTGAAGAAGTAAAGGGGCAAGAGGTTTTTCAGTTTAGCTCGAGTTTCAGTTGATATACTGTGGAAGCAATGCTGTTCCCCGCCAGGAGAAGTTTCCGATTTTAAGCTAAACTTGCCGATAATGATTTCCGTAGACTGACAGAAAGTTTTTCTCCCTCGTCTGACCTGAAGGAAAAAAGAGGGCACCCCCTGTTAGCAGCAGGTTAACGGGTGCCCGAAACTGTGGTTAGAGCACAGTCAAATATAGTGTAGCTTCATTCGCACAATCTTTGCAACTCTTCTTTCGAACAGAACCGTGCAGTTTGTGTGGAGAAGTGCATACACTCGAGATTCACAGTTACCCCTCCCGCAGTTACCGTGATCCAGAAAGCATCGTTTTCCCGATCCCGACGTACAAAAGAGCGTGGAGGCCGACGTGCACCTCCTCGACGCCTATCACCGCACGCTTATCGATATTGAAGCACAGATCAAACGCCGGGCTGTCGGTCACGACCCGCTCTCTTGTCAGCTCCTGCGCTCCATCCCCGGCGTCGGTCCCATCCTCTCTCTGGTAATTTTCTATGAGATCGGCGATATATCCCGCTTCCCCTCCGTCGGCCAGTTTATCTCCTATGCACGCCTCGTCAAATGCGCTCATGAATCGGCGGGCAAGCGGGTAAAGGGCGGTGGAGCGAAGATCGGCAACTCCCATCTCAA
>JAIPGG010000131.1 GCA_021736255.1 Spirochaetales bacterium
CGCAGAGGCTCCCGAAAAAGGAAAAAAGGGCGATTCGAAAACTGAGGCCGTTAGCAAGGAAAACACCACCGTTAACAAGGAAGACGCCGACTGGGGAATATGGTATACCCTATGGATGGCTAGTCCGCAGGGCGATGACAGCAAGTCCTTTGATTTGGAATTCAAAAATGGTCCCACCTGGAACAACGATATTCCGGCAATGGTATTCCAGACGAAAGAACGTGCAAATCATCCGGTGTTTCAATACTGGAACAGATATTTTTCGCTAAATGAGTATGGGAAGGTATTTCCTTCAGAAAGTGAAGTAACAATCATGCAGTTTGGAGAGCAACCGTACACAAAAATGCCTTCCTTTGGGACGCTGATTATTATTCCCCAGGAAGTAACCGGAACAGGTACATACGAAGGGATCGGAAGCGACTTATACAAACCAGAAGGTTCTACACAAATCGATTTACTTCCAATAGAACTCGAAATTGAAATCACCGAATACTCCGACAAAATTGTGAAGGGAACTTTCTCTGGAAAGAGCCTCGGTGAAAGCGATTCTCCTTCTAACAAATGGGAAAATGGAGAGTTCGTTTGTAATAACGCCGGCGATTGGGATCCTTCCGTGCTGTCATCTGAATCAGAGGAAGAGCTGTGGGAAAAACTGCCGGGTTGGGCAACGAGCGAACTCAACAGTCAATTGAACAGCGACTACAACGGGGACTTCGAACTCCTTAGCCTCAACAACGTAAGAGAGATATCTTCAAGTCACTACGAGGTAACGGTGACGGTTCGAGTGGGGAGCACCGTCAATCAGGTAACCCTGCCATTGCAGCGATAGAATTCCATAAACCAAATCAACTGAAATCACCGGGGAGGAGCATTTCTCCCCGGTCGAGCCGAGCCGACGAGGTTCGAGAGCAGCTTGCCCGGTACGGCATAACCGAAGACGATGTAACCGATGCCGTTGACTGGGCCCGCGCCGATAAAGACTCCGCTCACGGCTCGGTGGATCAGCTGCCGTGCAGGGCCGAAACACCTCAACCCCAGTGCGCTGACAACGATCAATCCGGCAGTTCCCGATAAACATCGGCAATGCACTGTTCACAGGAAAGAAAGGCATCCACCAGTTCCGGCTTAAACTTTGTCCCCTTGAGATTGCGTATTTCCTCCACCGTTTCTTCGTGGCTCCATGCCTTCTTGTACGGCCGTTCCGAACGGAGGGCATCGTAGACATCACACACAGCGGTGATCCCCGCCTCTATAGATATTTCATCTCCGGCAAGGCCTTTCGGGTACCCTTTGCCGTCCCACTGCTCATGATGTCCGTAGGCAATCGCGGCAGCCATTTCCATAGATCGCTTGTCCTTCAGCAATTCCCATCCCAGTACCGTATGGGTCTGTATTTGCGCAAACTCCTCATCGCTGAGCTTGCGGGGAGCCAGCAGGATCGAATCGGGAATCCCCACCTTTCCGATATCGTGAAGCGGAGCGAACAGCTCTATCTCTTCGCAGTAACTGCGGGGCATTTTCATCTCTTCTGCCAGACGGCGGGCATAGCGGCCGACTCGGATAATATGATTGCCGGTTTCGTTATCCCGCAGTTCGGCTACCGCAGCGATGGTCCGGAAAATCTCCAGCCGCAGGTCCCGTTCGTGTTCTTCCTTTTCCGTTAGATCTATCGGAAAGGCTATAAAACCGATCAGCTCATCCTGCTCGTTCCTGATAGCCTGAATAATAGCGTGAATGCGAACAAGCGATCCATCGGCCTTTTGATTGTAAAAATCGCCTTCCCAGTATCCCCGCTGCGGATCCAGAATATTCCGCCACAAATCAGAAAACAGCTGTTCATAACTCTGGTGGTCGACTCCCAGTTCGTAATACACCTCCTTGCCTGGGTTCAAGAGGTTCGGCTGCCGCCCGATTACCTCCTGAGGCGCATACCCGTACAGCTCCTCGAAATAATCGTTTACAAAGGTGATGCTTCCCTCTCGGTCGGTAACCATGATAGCGCTGTGAACCGAGTTAAAGGCACGGTAGAAGATTTTGTGTTCTTCAGAAAGACGCTCGAACTCCGTAACATCGGTGGCGGTTATCATGCATCGACCGCCGTCGGGAAGGGGCGAAAGTTTGATGTCGTAGATTCTATCCCCGACAGCACGGCTCCAGCTGCGTGTGGCCTTGTGGTCACAGCTGCCACAGAACTGTTGTTCGAAATCTTCCGGAAGCAGGCTTCTAATGTGTTCGTAATCGTATAATCCCTTTTGATGGAGCCAAGCTTTCGCCGCAGGATTGAGATATACGATCTGGTTCATGCACTGCATAATTATTACAATATTCGGATTCGCCTCCGGAAGCACCGAAAGAATTCTGAACTGTTCCATGAGCTGCTTACCCTCGGTAATATCCTTCGGATAAACCATAATGCCGGAAAAGTCAGGGCTTCCGTCTTCAGCATCCGGAACTGCTACATGCAGCAAAATATGGAGGAGCCGGCCCTTTACCGTTTGATTTGTGGTTTCCACCCGGAACCGGCGCTCCCCTGCGGCGAGCAGGTAGTTCAGCTTTTCCAAGGTTTCAGGTCCCTTTTCCCCGATAATCGATTGGAGAGAATCGGCGAGTTCCCGGACCGAAGAGGCCTCATACAGCTGTAAGGCGGCAGGGTTGGCATCTTTTAACACTGCATTTTGAAACAAGCAAGGGGGCAGGAGAAAGCGAAAACACAGTATTGCCGGGGACCGTCTTGCTCACAGTTGCATTGTAGAACAAGCGGAATTGAATTGCAAAAGTCGAGGAGGAAAGCCTTCCTCCTCGGTCGATCCCGGCCGGTCGTTGGGGCGCTGGAGCTGGTTCCTTGGCCGGCCGCCTCTTATCCGGCGGCGCCCCACGACCGAACCCGCCCGCTCATCCGGCTCCGTCGCCTCCGCCGGGCGGGCGGGGCCGGTATCTCCCTCCCTCCTTCTCAGGCAGGCAACGGGATACAGCTTTCAGATCCGGGGCAGCTGGGGAAGTGCATCAAAATGTGCGTCCCGGCTGAACAAATACAGATCGTGCTCGATTACCAAAGAGGCAATCCAAAGGTCATTACTCGGAATCCACCGAATCCTGGTCCTCAAGAGCCAGATCGAACTCCGGGTCGGCCTCGTTCAGGTTCATGCCTTTTCGCCTGGCCCACGATCGCAATTCATGAATGGTATATTGTCCCATGCATGCACTCCTTGCTTTCAATGATCCAATCTATAACCGCTTGATGGTTTCGCATTATGATGTTATGATGCACTTATGCGAACAACAGTCACCATAGATGACGATATTTACCAGATAGCCCGGACAATCGCCCGGGATACCCGCCAACCGGTAGGAAAAGTCCTATCAAAAATGGCCCGCCGTGGCCTCGAACAGACCTCATACAAAAAAGAAAAATCCGGCATTCCCGTCTTCGAAGTTTCCGAAGATGCCCCCCTCTTCGGTCCGGAAGATGTAGCCCGGGGTGAGGACGAGTTGTGACGGCAAATCTCCCCGACATAAACCTGCTGATCGCCCTTTCCTGGAAAAACCATATCCACCATGCAGCCGCGCAGCGGTGGTTTGCCGCCCACAAGAACGAACCCTTTATCACCTGTCCTATCACCGAAAGCGGGTTCGTCCGCCTCTCAATGAATCCAAACGTTGTCGGTGACACCATGTCCTTTCCGTCGATTCTCGCCGTCCTCCATGCCTACCATGAGTTGCCGAACCACGAGTTTTGGACCGAGGATTTTGATTTTCTCGACCTCACCTATGACCTGCCGGTAGTCGGACACCGCCAGGTAACCGATGCCTATCTGCTCGGCCTCTGCTCAAAAAAAAGCGGGCGGCTGGTAACCTTCGACAAGCGCATCTCTTCACTTACAGAGAACAATCCCGGCTTGAACAAACACATCCTTCTCTTATCCCCAGACCTCCCGTAGCTTCATGGAAAAACCCTCGGTTTCATCTTACAATACATAAGCGGAGGAACTGCCATGTTACAGCCACACATTCAGTGCGAGAAGGTGAACCCCTATGTATTGCTGCCGGGAGACCCCCGGCGGGTGGACCGCGTGGCCTCGCACCTGACCGATGCGAAAGAGAAGGCCGACAACCGGGAGTTCAGGACCATCGAGGGAAGCTATCAAGGGATGCCGGTGACGGTCACATCCACCGGAATCGGCGGCGCCTCGGCTGCGATCGCCCTGGAAGAACTGGTACAGTGCGGCGGGAAATACTTTATCCGCATCGGAAGCGCGGGAGCCGTTCAGCCTCACATCAACATAGGAGATATCGTTGTCGCTGCAGGTGCCGTTCGGGAGGACGGAGCATCGAAAATGTACATCCGAAATGAATACCCGGCAGTAGCCTCGGCTCTCCTTGTCACCGCCATCGAGCAGGCGGCAGAACAGATGCAGGCCGTCTTTCACACCGGAATCGTCCGCAGCCATGATTCCTTTTACATCGACGAGGAACAGGAACAGATGGCCTACTGGCACAAGAAAGGGGTACTGGCCTCGGACATGGAAACAGCCGCGCTCCTGGTGGTCGGCCGGCTTCGGAACGTCGAAGCCGCCTCGATCCTGAATAACGTCGTCCTTTACAAAGGAGACGTGAAAGAGGGCATTAACGAGTATGTCTCGGTGGAAGATGCAGCACAAAAGGGAGAGGAAACCGAGATCCGCCTGGGATTGGAAGCTTTCTATACGATGTATCAAAAATAAACGGGCACTGCTCGAAAGAACAGTGCCCTGAAGGAGAAAGGTACTACCCGGAAGCAGGGCTCACCACTCGTCCGGACTCACCACTCGGCCACGGGCAATCCATAGGTCACATACATCTCGACTCCGTTCATGTACGAGTCGAAATTGTCCTGGAGCTTGGACAGGACCCGTGTGTACCGGACCTCTGCACCGATCGTCCCTATCGAGCCGAGGCTGTTCGAATAGCCGATTCCACCGGTCGCTGCAAAGAGCAGTGCATTGTCGGGAGTAATTTCCGCACTCAAAGACGATCCATCGTCAAATTTCATTGTAGCTTCGATGTCCCCCAACACAAAGACAATATCCGGCCCCAGAAAGAAATGAATATCCCCTGCACCGGTGGCAACCTTCGGACTCAAGAGAACCGGAAGCTGCAGAACCGTTGCATCCTGGGATTCTTCAACATCATACCCTGAATAGGTGTATGAACAATT
>JAIPGG010000132.1 GCA_021736255.1 Spirochaetales bacterium
ACCCATCACTCATCTCTTGCTTTCCGGGCTTTTTCCGCCTTTCTGCTGATCCGGTTCCAGATACCGGTCAAACCCATTGCCTTTTTTGCGGCATTCAATGTTGCCCGGGCTTCTTCCCGCATCTTCACTGTTCCGTTGTAGATCACCTCATCCACGAAGCCGGAACGGGAGGCGAAATCGTTTCGTTTTTCCCGTATCGGATCGAGAAAGTTGTTGAGAGCGAGAGAAAGCTTCTTTTTCACCTCTACATCCCCCACTGCCCCCTTCCGGTACCGCTCTTTGAGTTCCTCCACTTCTGCCGTATTCGGATTGAAGATATCATGATAGATGAATACCGGGTTGCCCTCGACCTTCCCGGGAACATCTGCTCGAATACGGTTGGGATCTGTGAACATACCGGTCACCTTTTTCTCCACCGTTTTTGTATCGTCGGAAAGAAGGATCGCATTGCCGAGGGATTTAGACATTTTGGAATTCCCGTCGGTTCCTACCAGTGTCGGCACATCTCCGACCATAACATCAGGAACGGGAAAAACCTCGTCGTAGAGGAAGTTGAACCGGCGAGCAATTTCTCTGGTCAACTCAACATGGGATTCATTGTCCTTTCCTACCGGCACCAAGTGAGCTCTGGGCATCAGGATATCGGCAGCCTGTAAAACAGGATAGCCGAGAAGCCCGAAGGGCATCTCGTTCAGATTCGCAGAAGCGGCCATCTCTTTCAGACTGGGAACCCGCTGCAGGCGGGGCACGGTAACCATCATCTCGAACAGCAAGTTCAGTTCATAAACCTCGTGAACCGCTGATTGAAGGTAGATGACCGACCGCTCGGGATCGATCCCGCATGCAAGATAATCGAGAACCATCTCGCGGGCATTTTCAGTAATATCATCGATATATTCCTTTTCCGGGCGGGTGGTCAGTGTGTGCAGGTCGGCAATGATGAAGTAACATTCATACTCTTCCTGCAAACGGATGCGGTTTGCAAGTGATCCGACATAATGTCCGAGATGAAGTTTCCCGGTAGGTCTGTCACCTGTTAGTATTCGGCGTTTTTCCATGTTGTCCTCGCTGGATTTTTCTCTTGTTATTTCTGGCGGGGAATTTGCTTTCCTGAACCCATGATAACACTTACAGGTCTCAGGTACGGAATATTATCACAGGTAAGCTTTATTATAGCAGTCAACGGCACGGCAAGTATCATTCCGATGACGCCCCACAAAAAACCCCAGAAAATCAAAGAAAGGATAATGACGAAGGGGCTTAAATTCAACCTGTCACCCTGGATATTCGGTTCGATGAGGTTCCCGATTGTCAGATTGACCATGCTCGTCGAGACCAGAACAAGAAGCGCCCGTATCCAGTCGGGATAGAACTGTACGAGTCCCATAATCGAAGCGGCTAAGATTACGATCAGCGACCCGATATTGGGAATAAAATTGAAGATGAACGAGAGGACAGCCCACATAAAGGCAAAATCCTGTCCGATCAGCGTCAAAAAGAGCCACACCAAAAAACCCGTCGCAAGACTGGCTAAAAACTTGATGGAAAGGTACCGAACAATCTGCCGGTTCAGATTGTCGAATACTCGGGTTACCCGGGTGTTGGTCTTTCCGGCAAACGCCTTTTTTACCTTCCGGTGAACAAAAGGCGCCTCGAGTAAAAGAAAAATGAGAAATATTATTATGATCCCGAGGGATGCGAAAAACTGCATGAACGACTGAGAGATCTGCACCAGGCTCCTTCTCAGCTGATCAGCCCAGCTGAAATCGGACAGTACATCCTCCGGCAGGTTTACCAAAGAAAGAATATCGCTATAGATCGTTTGAAAACGCTCCACATATTTCGGATATTCCTGAAGAATCGACTGAACACTGGTAACAACGAAGAGCCCTACGAGAAAGAAAACCCCGAGTACAATAACTACGACGAAAAAGATGGCTATTCCCCGGGGGATTTTAATTTTCACCATTCTATTGACCAGCGGGGAGAGCACCAACGAAAAAAGAATCGCTATGGTCAAGGGAATAAAGAGCTTGCGGGTAAAATACAGAACGAAAGCAAGCCCTATCAAGGTTATGACGATCAAAAGAAAGGTGATAATCTTGTTATCCTGAAAAGGGTCCGGCCTGTCCATTACTTGAATACTACATTTTTTCACCCTGATTGTCGATAGAATCTTTCTTGACAGGGCGGTACGGCTTATCTATTCTATGTCTAATGTCTGAGTCCTTCCTCGAACAGACCCAATCCCGCAGCGAAGAAGAACACCGGCTCATCCTGGAGCAGACCTCTCTGGTGGAAACCCTCGAGGCAATGATCGTCCCTGCGGCACTTTTCAACAACTCGACCCGCTGCGTCTACGCGAACAGGCTTTTCGCAGAATACCGGGAACTCGAAGATCAAGAGGAAGCAGTTGGAAAGACCCCGGGCGCTCTGTTTCTCTGCCCCTATGCCGGCGAGGACGGGGAGGGCTGCGGCGAAAACGAAAAGTGCGCTGTTTGTGATCTGCGCTCTATTCTTATCGAGGCCTCAGCAGGCGGTGGTCCGGTTCAGCGGACTTCCGCCGTTTCTCAGCAGACCGGATATATCCCCTCTTCGAGCGACCTGCGGATTACCGCCGGCCTTATCCATGTGGAATCATCGGTTTTTATCCTTGCCCAAATCGAGGACATGGAGGACCGGATGCGGAGGAACCTGCTGAACCGTGTTTTCTATCACGACATCATAAACACGGCCACCTGGATCAGAACCACCGCGCAACTGCTAAAGATTCAGGCGGACGAGCACAACCGGAAGGATTTCGAATCTATCGAAACAGGGGTAGATGTCCTCTGTGAAGAAGTCGAGAGCCAGCGGCAGCTTATGAAAGCCGAATCGAAGGAATTTTCCGTCTCTGTGGAAAAAACCAGCCAGGAAGAAATTCTGCAGGCGGTCCAAAAGATGTATGCCCCGATCGCCGAGATCAACGGCTGCACATTATTACTCGAGCCCGAGCGGAGCGACCGAACATTCTCCAGTGATTTCGTCCTGGTTCGAAGGATTATAGGCAATCTGACAAAGAATGCGATAGAAGCTGCAGCTGAGGGTGCGGAGATTCGCCTCGGGGCAGGAGAAACCGAAGCCCGGGTCACCTTCCAGATCAAGAGCCCGACCCCCATCCCGTCGGATATCCAAAACTCTCTATTCCAGAAACGCATCTCGAGCAAGGGTGAAACAAGGGGACTAGGAACGTACAGCGTTAAACTCTTTACGGAAGACTATCTCGGAGGAGAGGTGGGCTTTACCACCTCCCCCGAAGAAGGAACGGTTTTTACTGTCCGGTTTCCTTTTGAATTCGAGGAAGGGATTCCGGATCATCCCGGGAAGTAACCTCCGCAAGCTCCACATAATGCCTTGCATTCTCGAGTATCCGTTCCAGTCCCGATTCGGGGATGGTTTTTTTCACCTCCGCCGGGCTTCCCAGTATGAGTGAACGGGGTGGAAACCTTTTTCCGCCGGTAACCAAGGCTCCCGCACCAACAATACTGTCCTCTCCTATCTCGGCACCATCGAGCACCACCGCCCCCATACCGATAAGGCAGCGGTTGCCCACCGTGCAGGCATGCACGACGGCACCGTGTCCAATGGTGACATCCTCTCCGACAATACAGGGAAACCCGGCACTCACATGCAGCACCGCATTGTCCTGAATATTCGACCCCCGGCCGACCTCTATTCGCTCCATATCACCCCGTGCGGAGGTGCTGAACCAGAAAGATACATCATCTCCGATACTTACATCGCCTGAAACATGGGCATTCCAGGCCACCCAAGCCGATCCCTGAAACACCGGGCGCTTGTTACGATAATTTCCGATCATCTTTCCTCCTTGGCTTGCGCTCGAAAGATCACGCCCAGGCGGTACTCGTGATCCGCCTCACCTTGACGTCTTCGAATACTCCCGAGCCGCGGTGGGTCAATAGAAAGAGAATCATATCAGCCAAATCCTTGGGCTGAATGAGTTCCTTCGGATCGATGTCCGGACGCATTTTGGCCACCATTTCGGTAGCGACAGCCCCCGGTTGGAGAACATGAACACGAATATCCTCATCCTGCACTTCCCGGGCCAGGCTCTTGGAAAAACCGAGCAGCGCATGTTTCGAGGCTGAATACACCGATTGGTCGGTATAGCCCTTGTGGGCTACAACGCTGGCTATCTGGACAATCGTCGGCATCTGCGAATTCCGCAGCAAGGGCAGCGCATTCCGGCAGAGGAAATATGGGGCCCTGGCATTCACGGCCATTGACTGCTCCCAGTCCTCGAAGGAGGTATCTTCAAAAGACTTGACCACCGGCAGTCCGGCATTGTTTATCAGTACGTCGAGGCTCCCGTAGCGATCTTCGATCTCCCGGATAATTTTTTCGGGGGTCTGCGGATCGGCGAGGTCCGCAGCAACTATCTCGACTTGCCGGGCGCCGGCCTTCTTTAAGCCTGAAGCCGCCTTTTCGAGGCGTTCTGCATTTCGGGCGGTAAGCATGAGCCGCATCCCCTGCTCGGCGAGAGTCTCGGCTATTGTATAGCCGATCCCCCGGCTTGCGCCGGTAATAAGTCCCGTCTTTCCTTCCAACAACTGCTGCATAAAATGCTCCTACTGTTCTTTCTACCCTTTCTGCTCCCGGCAAACGCACGGAACGAGTCAGATATGAACGGCCCAGCCTTCGGCCGCCCTGGCCGCTTCCATAACCGCCTCCGAGAGAGTCGGATGGGCGTGAACCATCTCGGAGATATCTTCGGTCAAAAGCTCCGAACGGCGGGCCAAAAGGAGCTCGTGAATGAGCTCGGTCGCCTCCGCCCCTGCCGCGCTTGCCCCGAGGATCTCGCCGGTGGCGCTGTCACGAACAACCGTAACAAATCCCCCGGATTTTTCAACAGCCACCGCTTTCCCGGCTCCGCGATACGGAAAGGAACCCTTTTCGGCCTTGTAGCCCGCATCGAGCGCCTCCTGCAGTTTATAACCGAAGCTTGCCACCTGCGGCTCGGTGTAGACGGCGGAGGGAATAAGGGTGGGATCGAGTTCGGGAGGCACGGATTTGCCGGCCATATGAGACACAGCGATCTCCCCCTCCCCGGATGCTGCGTGGGCGAGCTGAACAGTGGGAATGATATCTCCAATGGCATAAATGGAGGAAACATCCGTTTGGTAA
>JAIPGG010000036.1 GCA_021736255.1 Spirochaetales bacterium
CAATGCCGGGAGTGGTCCAAACCGAAGATCCCGAAGATTGGGAGATAGGAACTTACGGGGGAACATGGCGCGGCACCTATACCGAAGACCCGAAAAGCTACAACCCATTCTCCAATCAAGACGGCACGCACACCCTAGTGAACAACCTGACCCTGGACTACCTCTTCGATTATGACACCGAAACCCAACAATGGGAGGGAAACCTCATCGAAGACTTCTCGATTGATGTCTATCCGGACCAGGACAAACTTGACCTCAACTGTAAACTCCGGAACGGTGTCTACTGGAGCGACGGAGTACAGATGACCGCCGACGATGTCGTGTGGTGGTACAAGAATATTGACGCCGACCCTGAGATTTCTCCGGTGGGATATCAAGGTCAATTCATCCGGATGGAAGACGGAAGCAAAAAGCGGATCACAATCGAGAAAACCGGCCCCCTCTCCTTTCGTTTCCATTTTCCCCGAATAGTCAATGAGCCGGTACTCAACATCAACACCGGCGACATTGTTCCCCGGCACATCTGGGAACCGGTTGTAAAACAGGGGCCGAAAGCCGCCCGGCAATTCTGGGGAATCGAGACACCTCCACAAGAGCTCGTCGGCAACGGCCCGTTTCTTCTGGAAAAGAATGTTCCCGGTGAACGGCTGATTTTCCGCAGAAACCCGAACTACTGGATGAAAGATGAAGAGGGAAACACCCTCCCCTACCTGGACCGGATTATTCTTACCCAGGTTCCGGACAGCAATGCAGAAATACTGAAATTCCAGAACGGAGAAATCGATTCCTACAACCTTCGTGGCCAGGATTTCGCTACGCTCCAGCCGAAAGCGGCAGCCGGCGAAGGCTATTCCCTCTGGTACGGAGGTTTGTCCACCGGCTATCCCTCTCTGATTTTCAACCAGAACAACGAGGCCCTTCCCCCGGAAAAATTCACCTGGTTTTCGGACCTTCGCTTCCGGCGGGCTGTAAGCTCCCTGATCGACAGAAAAACCATTATCAATCAGACCATCAACGGCATGGCCGCACCACTCTATCATTTTGTTGCCGAGTACAATCGTTATTACAACCCGGAACGGGCAACGAAGTATCATTACGACCCCGAGCGAGCCGATGAACTTCTCAATGAGGCGGGCTTCATTGACCGGAACGAAGACGGGATCCGGGAAGACCAGGAAGGCAACGATATTTCCTTTAGCATAATGACCCACAGTCAGGATCCCATCCTCCATGACTACCTAAACATCATTATCAGCGACATGCAGAACGCAGGTATTAATGCCAACCTCGAAGTTGTCGACTTCAATGTTATCGTGGATAAGATCATGTTCAATTTCGACTGGGACTGCTGGCTTGCCTCTTTCAGTTTTCCGACCTTTCCCGAACAGTGGTACAACATCTGGCGTTCCGACGGAAATCTGCACTACTGGTATCCCAAACAGGAATCTCCCGCCCATGAGTGGGAAAAACAGATGGACGAATTGTACGAATCGCTTGTCTATACCTTCGACGATAAGACGGTAACCGATCTATACGACGATTTCCAGAAGCTTGTAATGGAAAATCTGCTTATTGCCCCCATATTCAGGAAGTATTCCTTCGCAGCCTTTACTGATAAATGGGGAAACATCAACTGGGATACAATGCACTCCACCGGTGATGGTTATCGTCGACTGTACCTGAAAGAGGAAAACGCTGAATCTCCCGAAACCGTCGGCGGGACCGATGAATCAGAAGGCTAAAAAACCCAGGCCGAACATATTTCGAACGATACGCGGGTATTTAAACCGCTACCCCCTTGCCGCTTTCATACTGCGGCGGGTCGGTTCAATGATTCCCGTACTCTTTATCACCATCTTCTTTTTCTTTTTCTTTATGAGCCTTGCCCCGGGTGATTTTTTCTCGGCGTACTATCAGAACCCCGAGATAGATCCGGAAGTAATTGATTATTACCGCACAGAATTCGGTCTCGATCAGCCCTTTTATGTGCAGTACGTGAAATGGATCAAAAATGTAATCGTCGACGGAGATTTGGGCATGTCCTTTTCGTACCGTCAGCCGATTCTCCAGCTCCTGCAAACACGGCTCTGGAATACAGTATTTTTGAACCTTGTTTCATTGTTCTTCTCGTTCGTGATCGCTTATCCGATTGCCTTTTACTTTGCCTATAAGCCTAATCGAGTTCTGGAAGAGGGGGTGAACTTCTTTACCCTTATACTCTACTCCGCCCCTCCTTTCTTTTTGGCCCTTATCGGTCTGATGATTGCCGCCTCCACAGGATTATTCCCTCTCGGCGGGGCCACCAGCGAAGGGTTTGCCGACCTGTCACTCTGGGGCCGCTTTCTCGACCGTATGCACCATGTTCTTCTGCCGGTTTTAGTAGGCTTTCTTGGAGGCATAGCAGGGTCCATCCGTACCATGAAGGTGCTGCTTCAGGAAGAGTTTCACAAACCCTATATAACAGCGGTAAAGGCAAAGGGAGCGGGAAAATGGCGGCTAATATTCCACGCCTTCCGGAATGCCCTAATCCCTTTTATAACCGGTATATCCGGGATCCTTGCCGGGCTTATCGGCGGCTCACTCTTCGTCGAGATCATATTTGCCTATCCGGGCGTGGGAAGGCTCATGTACGAAGCCACCCTTCGCCAGGATTACTATCTTGTCCTGACGAATATGATAATTGGTGATGTACTGGTCTTGTTTGGAATCATGTTTTCCGACATTTTGCTTGCCATTGCCGATCCGAGGGTGAGAATAAAATGAAGTTTGTCGAACGCTGGGTTGCAGGCACCCCGCTCCAGGTACCCTATCTCAAATTTCGCAGCCGTACTCTTGGCCGGATCAGTCTGACAATACTCTTGATCCTCTACGGCTCGGTCCTGTTCGAGGGATTCCTTGCCCCGTACGATGCAAATACAAAGTTCAAAGAAAAATCCTACCACCCGCCCCACCGGATACGGCTCTTTCACCAGGGAAAGCTAATAGGCCCTTTCGTATATGAGTACAAGATGGTGAATCCTGTTTTCAAGGAATACCAGGTGGACAGGAGCACTCCCCATCCCCTTTCTTTCTTTGTAAAGGGCGATGAATACAAGCTCTTCTTCCTGTTTCCATCGAAGACTCACCTTTTCGGTACGAGCGATGATTCTCCCTTTTTCCTGTTCGGTACCGACCGTCTCGGGAGAGACCTTCTCTCGCGAATAATCTACGGGGCAAAAATTTCCTTGAGCATCGGCTTTGTGAGCATTTTTATCGCCCTTGGCGGGGGTATTCTAATCGGCGGATTCTCGGGTTACCTAGGAGGCCTGACCGACTGGCTCATTATGCGGGGAGCCGAGGTAATCATCCTCTTGCCTACCTTTTATTTTTTCCTGTTTTTACGATCGATAATACCAACAGATATACCACCAGCACAAAAATTCTTTTACATTACCATCATACTCGCCATTCCCAGCTGGGCCGGCAGCGCCCGGGGTATTCGCAATTGGGTGCTGTCGCTGAAGAACTCAGATTTTGTTACCGCTGCCGAAATCAACGGGATGCCCTCCCTCAAGGTTATTCTTGTTCACATCATCCCCCAGATTCGCAACCTCCTTATTCTGAATATCACCCTCAGCGTACCAGGGGTCATACTCGGAGAGGCCGGACTCAGTTTTCTCAACTTGGGGATTACCGAACCTTCCGTTTCCTGGGGGATGCTCATGAGTGCTGCAATGGACATAAATATTCTCCTGCAATACCCCTGGATCCTGCTTCCTGCATTAATCATCATCCTCACGGTCTTTTCCTTTTTCTCTTTCGGTTATGCGCTCAAGGATGCATTCGACCCGAAAACTATCGTCGGCAGCGGCGCCGCCAAGCAAAAAACCGGCACCGGGAAAACCCTTCGCCTCAGATTCTTCAGGAGCAGCAAACCATGAGAACCGGTAAAATTAAAACCGGCAAACAGATGCAGCCGGCTGGGCAAAAAGCCGTGGAGACACTAAACAAACTCCTGTTGCAGGTAAAGAACCTCAATGTGAGTTTTCCCATGGCGGATCAAACAGTCCAGGCAGTGAGAGGGGTCGACTTCGAAATATACCGGGGCGAAGTTCTGGCACTGGTAGGAGAATCGGGTTGCGGAAAAAGCGCTACCCTCCTTTCTCTTGTAAATCTTCTTCCACCGCCTGGTATAATCGAGCCACAATCCCGGATACGCTTTGAAGATACCGAGATGGTGGAAGCGAACGAGGAAACGCTGCAAAAAATCCGCGGGGACCGGATCGCAATGATATTTCAGGAACCTTCGGCTTCGTTCAATCCGCTGTTGAGGGTGGGCAGGCAGGTAGGAGAAACCCTGGTTATCCATCATCATGCTGAACGCGAGGCTTCCGTAAAACGAGCGCAGGAACTTTTGGATGCCGTTCAGATACCCGAGGCCGAGCAGCGCTCTGAAGACTATCCCTTTCAACTCTCCGGAGGAATGCTGCAGCGCGCGATGATCGCTCAAGCACTCAGCGGTGAACCGGACATCCTTCTTGCCGATGAACCTACTACCTCGCTGGATGTGACCACACAGGCACAGATTCTCGGGTTGATCCGGGACATTAACACCTCGCGAAATATGGCGGTTCTTTTCGTAACCCATGATCTGGCTCTTGTTTCCGGATTCGCCGACCGGGTGCTGATAATGTATGCAGGCAGGGTAATCGAATCTACACGGGCGGACCAGGTTTTCGGTTCCCCCCTTCATCCCTACACCCGGGATCTTTACGATGCTCTTCCGGTCAGCGGAGTGTTCAAGGATGACCGGCGTTTGTACACGATACAGGGGACTGTCCCCGACGGAAGCAACCTCCCTTCCGGCTGCCCCTATGCACCTCGCTGCCGCTTTGCTTTCGAGCGGTGCACAAAAGAGGAACCGCCTCTTTTTAATGTTGAGGGGACCCTCGTCCGCTGCTGGCTCTATTCCGATCGTACAGACAAAGGGGATAACAACGCTACTTTTTTCTCCGACACGGAGAATCATCCGGAACAAACCAACAGCCTGACCCTTTCTTCTCCGGAATACGAAGAACCAATTTTAATCGCCGAGAACCTGGTCAAACACTATCCGATAAAGGCAGGCGGTTTTTCTGCGGCCGGCGAGGTAGTTCATGCCGTTAATTCCGTCTCCTTTACGATTCACCGGGAAAAGACACTCGGCCTTGTCGGAGAATCAGGTTCCGGAAAAACCACTACAGGCAGGATGCTGCTGCGTATTATCGAACCGACTTCCGGCCGTCTTTACTATGCTGCAGAACCAGGTGAGAGCAGCAGGCTTCCAGGTCGCCCCGCTGATCTTGATTTTTTCAGGCTGGAGAAAACCGAAATGAAACAGCGGCGTCTTAGTATGCAGTATATTTTTCAGGACCCCTTTCACTCGCTCGACCCCAAAATGCAGATCCGCCGAATCATAACAGAACCCCTGCTTGAAAACAAACTTATCAAAAAGAAAGAAATCGACCGTGAAGCATCCCGTCTTCTCGACATCGTCGGCCTTCCGAACAACGCACTCTCGAAGTATCCTCATGAATTCTCCGGAGGCCAACGCCAGCGGATTAGTATTGCCAGGGCGCTTTCGGTCAATCCCCGATTCATTGTTTGTGATGAACCGGTTTCTTCACTCGACGTATCGATACAATCTCAGATTCTCAATCTGCTTCTTGATTTACAAAAGGAATTCCATATCTCTTACTTGTTTATAGCACACAATCTTGCGGTTGTTTTTTACATGAGCGACACGGTTGCAGTGATGTACGCAGGATCTATTGTGGAATACGGCCCGTCCCGGACAGTGTCTTCCAATCCGCTGCATCCATACACCCGTCTCTTGATTTCCGCGGTGCCTGAAGCAGGCAAAGGGTCAGAGTTTCTCGATCAGAACATAAGCGGGGAAGTGCCGAGTCTTATCCGCTTGCCGAAGGGTTGTCCCTTTGCTGGCCGCTGTCCACTCAGAATGGACCAATGCCGGACCTCTGCTCCTCCACTCCAAGAACACGAAACCGGGCATTTCGCTTCGTGTTATGCACTTATGAGTTAGAACTCATGGTGCGAACGGAGCTTTCAGCAATATCCTGCAGTCCAGCACTCTACGGCTTGTCATTTTTTTCGAGTTATTCTACTGTAACTATCTGACTCCGGCAGTTTGGATTAAGATGCATTTCCATCGTATGAGAACAACCGGATAACCTGAAAAGAAGGAGTACGAAATGAAGCAGCAGAAACTCGATCCCGCAACCATGAAGGATTGGGAAATAGCACAGAGTGCCGAATCATCCATGAAACCCATCTACCAGCTCGCCGATGAGATGGGCCTGAAAACCATGGAGCTTCTGCCGCAAGGCCATTACCTGGCAAAACTCGATTACAGGAATATCTTGAAACGGCTCTCCGGAAAAACGGATGGAAAATATATCGATGTAACCGCCATTACACCCACTCCTCTTGGTGAGGGAAAAACCACTACGACCCTCGGTCTGGTGCAGGGACTCGGAGCACTCGGGAAAAGTGTAACAGGAGCAATACGCCAGCCATCGGGAGGGCCTACCTTCAACATCAAGGGGTCCGCAGCAGGAGGCGGTCTCTCTCAGTGTATCCCCATGAGTGATTTCAGTCTCGGCCTGACTGGCGATATAGATGCCATAACCAACGCTCACAATCTGGCAATGGTTGCATTGACCAGCCGGCTGCAGCACGAGTTCAACTATTCTGATGAAGTGCTCCAGCGGAAAAACCTTAAGCGCCTTAATATTGATCCAAACCGGGTGGAGATGGGATGGGCCATCGACTTCTCTGCTCAAGCCCTCCGCCAAATGGTCATCGGCCTCGGCGGAAAGATGGATGGTTTTCCCATGTCCACTCATTTCCAGATTTCGGTTTCCTCCGAACTGATGGCTATTCTCGCTGTTGCACGGGACTTGAAAGATATGCGTGAACGGATCGGGAAAATCGTTGTGGCATACGATAAAAGCGGAAATCCTGTAAGCACCGCTGATCTGGAAGTAGACGGCGCAATGACTGCCCTCATGGTGAAGGCGATCAATCCAACCCTGATGCAAACCCTGGAAGGACAACCGGTGCTCGTTCATGCCGGCCCCTTTGCCAATATTGCAATAGGACAGTCTTCCATTATCGCCGATGAAGTGGGCCTCAAACTTTCTGATTATCATGTTACCGAGAGCGGCTTCGGTGCCGATATCGGTTTCGAGAAGTTTTGGAACCTCAAAAGCCGTTTCAGTGCCCGGAAGCCGGATGCAGCAGTGATTGTAGCAACAATCAGGGCCCTCAAGATGCACGGCGGCGGTCCGAAAGTCGTACCCGGTAAGGAGCTCGACCGGGCATATACAGAAGAGAACACCGCTCTTGTCGAAAAGGGAGTGGAAAACCTGGTAGCCCACATTGAAACTGTACAGAAGAGCGGAATAAAACCTGTTGTGTGTATCAACAACTTTCCTACCGATTCAGACAATGAACAGCAGATCGTCAGAAAAGCGGCCGAAGCCGCCGGTGCACGAGTCGCTGTATCAAAACATTGGGCCCTCGGGGGTGAAGGGGCTCGCGAGCTCGCCGAAGCGGTGGATGATGCCGCCTGCGAAGAGAACGACTTCCGATTTCTCTATGAGGACGACACACCCTTCCGTCAGAAGGTGGAATTGATTGCGAAAGAGATTTACGGGGCCGACGGCGTGAGTTACACCCCGGAAGCCGAGGAGAAGGTCAAAGCCGTGGAATCAGACCCAGAACTCTCGAAGATGGGGCCCTGCATGGTTAAAACCCACCTCAGCCTTTCTCACGATCCAGCGATCAAGGGCCGGCCTACCGGCTGGACACTGCCGGTAAGAGACATTCTGACCTTCCGTGGCGCCGGTTTCGTGGTTCCTGTAGCGGGAACCATCAAACTCATGCCGGGAACTGCATCCGATCCGGCCTACCGGCAAATCGATGTGGACACAGAAACCGGCCGGGTAAAGGGACTCTTCTAATACCGGCCGATCTATTGTTGTCCCGGCCGGATAAGACCCAAGCGGTATTTCAATGAATTGAGGGTGTTCCTCATCAACATGGTGATAGTCATAGGACCGACTCCCCCCGGCACAGGGGTTATGAAACCTGCAATCTCGCTGATAGCGTCATAGTCGATATCTCCTCTGAGAATCGCTACCGTTTTTCCGGTTTTCTTGCTGATCTTTTCACCAACACGGTTAACGCCTACATCGATCACGCAGGCGCCGGGTTTTATCCACTCCGGCTGCACCAGACCCGGCTTGCCGGCAGCGACGATCAGGATATCCGCTCTGCGGCAATGGCCCGCGAGATCTTTGGTGCCGGTATGAACCGTAGTAACCGTGGCGTTGCCCCCCTCTCCCTTTTGCATCATCAATGTTGCAATGGGCTTTCCTACGATATTCGACCTTCCGACAACCACCACCTCGGCCCCGCTGGTTGGAACACCGGCTCGCTTGATCATCTCCTGAATGCCCGCCGGTGTACAGGGAGTGAATTTCACCTGATCGCCACCGAGGACCAGCCGGCCAATGTTTACCGGATGAAATCCATCGACATCTTTGTCCGGATCGAGGGCATAGATAACCTTGGTTTCATCGATATGCTCCGGGAGAGGGAGCTGAACCAGTATGCCGTCGATTGATTCGTCCTTGTTGTAGCGGTCTATCAGAGACAAAAGCTCCTGTTCCGATATGGTTTCCGGCAGACTCTCCTGCACCTCTTTGAACCCCACCCGCTTTGCCGTATTTACTTTATTTGTAATATACGAACGGGAAGCCGGTTTGTTGCCAACCAGTACCGTTACCAAACCGGGCACTCGTCCGTGCTCCTGTGCTATTCGAGCCGTTTCATCCTCGATATCTTTGAGAATTTCTTCCCGTATTTCTCGCCCGTTCAATACTTCCGCCGACATGGGACCTCCTTCGAATATCTCTTCGTTTGCCTGCATCCTTTTATTGAATCGTAGTAATTGTAAAATAATTTGACAGATTCGACAACATAAGACTATAATAAATTGTCTTGCGAATATTCGATATTCCGCTTTCAAGAGCCGAAGGAGTGGCTATGGAACTCAAGCATCAGGATATCCCTCTGGATTTTCTCAAAACTATTCCGGATGGGATCAAATTTATTCATAAGCATGAAAAAGAATTTCTGGTCGTCGAAAAAGTTATATGCCCGAACGGACACGATCTCATGGTGGATACGGTAAAAATTCACGGGGAACCCTCGATCAAGATAGATGTAGAGATAAAAGGCTCGAAGGGAAGCCTCTTTATCGATGCTTTCTGGGGAAGCCACGCAAAACTTTACACCTTTCTACCCTCCTGTTCCCAGGAGGAACAGCCTGAAGTCAATGCCACCTGTCCTACCTGCGGGGCCGACCTGATGGTTAACGAAACATGTTCCATCGAAGGATGCACCTCCACCCGGCACATAAAATTCGCCCTGCCGGGCAAAGACAACAACATCTATGTCTGTTCACGACTCGGCTGTCCCGGACACAGAATCGAAATAACCAACGCTCCGAGGCAAATATCAGAGCTGGTCTCCGAAATCAATTATTTCGGAGCACACGACGACGATGTTTTCCAAGGAATATAGAAAGCAGATACACAGGAAGGAATATGGCACAAACCAGCGAAGGAAATTACATAGTTATCAACCCCGATGAATGCAAGGGTTGCCGCCTCTGTATCGAGGCATGCCCCTTTCAATGCATCGTCATCGGCTCTGATATCAACTCCCTCGGATACCAGTATGCAAAATTCGAAAAGCCGGACTGCACCGCTTGCGGGCTCTGTTTTTATGCATGTCCCGAACCCGGCGCCATCACCGTTTACAAAGCTGAAAAAACCGGAGGGAAAGCTTGAATAAACAACTCATGAAAGGCAACGATGCCGTAGTTTACGGGGCCCTCCTCGGTGGAGCAACTCACTTTTTCGGGTATCCAATAACGCCGGCCAGTGAAATCGCACATGCCGCAGCACTTCATTTTACAAGAACCGGACGCACATTTCTCCAAGCGGAAAACGAAGAAAACGCCATCAACATGATCTATGGCGCCGCCTCGGCAGGAGCCAGAGTGATGAGCGCTTCTTCGGGACCAGGCATCTCTCTGATGTCTGAGGGTATTTCTTATATGGCGGGCTCGGAACTTCCCTGTGTCCTAGTTGATATTCAAAGAGCAGGACCCGGTCTTGGAAATATTTGGCCCGAACAGAGTGATTACATTATGGTTGCCAAGGGCGGAGCTCACGGCAACTACCACAACATCGTTCTTGCGCCGAACTCGGCCCAGGAAATGTGCGATCTTACCTATCGCGCCTTTGAACTGGCGGAAAGATACCGGATGCCGACGTTTATTCTCGCTGATGCCTACATCGGACAGATGATGGAACCGGTGGAACTTCCCAGTGAACCGAAGACAACCCCTCGCCATGATTGGGCTGTATACGGAGACAGTGAAAGCCGGGGCAACCTCATTACTTCTATCATGATGAATACCGATCTCTTGAGTGAACACAACTGGAAACTCCTCGATAAAGCTCATCAGGTAGAGAAAAACGAACTGGAATTCGAAGAACTCGAGACACATGATGCAGAGGTTCTTCTGATAGCATTCGGCATAAGCTCGAGGATCAGTCATACGGCGGTGGAAATTCTTCGCTCTCAAGGAATCAAAGCAGGGCTTTTACGGCCGATTACTCTGTTCCCTTTCCCGTATCAGCGCATCAAGGAGCTCTCCGAACAGGTTGACTTTATCGCTGCGGTGGAGCTGAATGAGGGGCAAATGGCCGAGGATATCGAACGCGCTGTTGCCGGAAAAACGCAGGTACTCCGTTATAACTGGCTCGGGGGTATAATACCATCCACCGAAGAAATCGTTGAGCGAATTACTACCGATATGGGGTCCAAATAATGGTTCAATACTCAAAACCAAGATCTTTTTACGATACCTTCGAACGGAAAGGCGAGGGCCAAATCTCCACGCATTACTGTCCTGGCTGCGGACACGGGAATGCTCATAAGCTTATTGCAGAGGCAATAGACACTCTCGGGATTCAGGACCGTGTAGTATTTCTCTCACCGGTGGGCTGCAGTGTTTTTGCCTACTACTACTTCGATACCGGAAATATTCAATGCGCGCACGGGCGGGCTCCTTCCGTGGGCACCGGCGTCCGCAAGACTCTCGATGATGCCATTGTTATCTCTTACCAAGGAGACGGGGACCTTGCGGGGATCGGAATGGCTTCTATTGTGCATGCCGCCAACAGAGGTGAAAATATAACTGTTTTTTTCGTCAATAATGCCATCTACGGGATGACCGGCGGACAGATGGCGCCCACAACACTTATCGACCAAAAAACCCAAACCACCCCGCTCGGACGGAACCTTCAGCGTGACGGAAACCCCATCGGCATGTGTGAACTCATGGACTCTCTCGAAACACCGGTCTATATCGAACGGGTTACCTTCTCTTCCCCGGCAAAAATAATGAAGGCCCGAAAAGTCGTACGAAAAGCCCTTCAAAACCAGATAGACAAAAAGGGCTTTTCCTTTGTTGAGATCCTCTCTCCCTGTCCGGTTAACTGGAAAATGAGCCCAACTGATGCCAGGCGATGGGTATCCGAATCTCTTGAGCCGATTTTCCCGGTCAAGAATTTCAGAGATCTCGATGATGTTCGCGGCGAATCGGCAAAGCTTCCGCTCATGGAGGGGAACCGTTTACTCGACTATTTGAAACCTGAAAAACATATCAGTCCCGAAGCCCCGAATGAAACCGTTGTGGATCAGCAAGTGAAAATTGCCGGCTTCGGAGGTCAGGGAGTAATGTCGGCCGGAGTTCTCTTGTCGAACTGTGTAATTCAAAAGGGGCTCAATACTACCTGGCTACCCTCCTATGGACCTGAGATGCGGGGCGGTACGGCCTATGCCAGTGTAAAAGTTTCCACCCAGCCCATTGGTTCCCCGGTTGTAGATTTTCCCAATGTACTAATTGCCATGAATGGTCCTTCTCTCGAAGCCTTTGAAGAGAAAGTTCCCGCTGGTGGACTTATTATGGTGAACACCTCACTGATCTCAAGAAAGGTCCAACGCAAAGACGTGCGTACATACTATCTTCCGGCTACAGAGCTTGCAAAAGACGTAGGTTTGATAGCCACTGCCAACATCATAGTTCTAAGCATTTATTTTTTGATTAGCGAAGTCGTGGATCTGGACACCTTCCGGAAGGTTATCCCCCTGTCCCTAAAGAAAAAACAGCTTGCAGAGATGAATCTGCAAGCTGTTGATAAGGCGGAAGTTTACTTTTCCGAGCATCCACTCGAACAAAGTTGAAATGAACCGGGGGCTGAAATAATTTAGTCCCCCAGTTCCTTCTTCAATTCATTAACCGCGTCTTCCTTCATATTGAAGGAATGTTCACCGGCGGGAAAACGTTCTTCATGTACATCATCGATAAACTCTTTTACCGCATTGAGCTGCTGGGTATACATATCGCCGTAGACCTTTACGAATTTCGGAGTGAAACGTTTGAACAATCCGAGCATATCATGGAGAACAAGAACCTGGCCGTCGCAATATACACCGCCGCCGATTCCAATAGTGGGAATAGATAATTTTTCAGTTATAATCTGTGCCAGCTGCTGAGGTATAGCCTCGAGGATCAAAGCAAAGGCTCCTGCATCCTGGAGAGCGAGAGCATCATCTATTGCTTTCTTTGCAGCGTCGGTAGATTTCCCCTGTACCTTGAAACCGCCGAGCATTGCAGCTGTTTGCGGGGTCAGCCCGATATGGCCGAATATAGGAATACCGGCCCGATGGATAGCTTCCGCTTTATCGGCCATTTCCTGTCCGCCTTCGAGTTTTACCGAATCGGCACCACCTTCTTTATAAATAATCCCGGCATTGGTAACTGCCTGTTCGGTCGATATGTTGTAAGACATGAAAGGCAGGTCCCCTACCACGTGCGCTCTTTTTACCGCCCGCATTACTGCTTTGGTATGCATAACCATTTCTTCCATAGTAACCGGTACGGTATCCTCATAACCAAGTTCCACCATTCCCAGAGAATCTCCCACAAGAATAATGTCTATACCCGCTTCATCTACGATCAGCCCCTGGGGGTAGGAATAAGCGGTGATCATGGATATCTTTTTGCTTTCAGCTTTCATTTTCCAAAGATCTGCTACCAGCAGCTTCTTGGTTCCTTCCGGATGAGAACTCATGTATAAACTCCTTTCGAGATAGAAATTATAATAATTAATGGAATTGTAACGAGCTATTTCACTTTTGGCAATTGGTCCGTCGATTATAACGGTTGTACTTGACACCATTGTACGGCATCAATAGTCTGTCATCTATGGCAAACAACAACAGCATTACCGATGTACCCGGAATACGGGTAGGACACGATCAGGACTTTGAAGGCGGGACCGGGTGCTCTGTTATTCTCTGTCCCGAAGGAACGACGGCCGGAGCAGATGTCCGCGGAGGAGCTCCTGGAACACGGGAAATCCCAGCCCTTGATCCGGTTAATATGGTAGAACAAGTCCATGCGATATATCTCGGCGGGGGAAGCGCCTTTGGTCTGGCCGGAGCAAACGGTGCAATGCGATTTCTCGAAGAGAAAAACATTGGTTTCGACACCGGTGTCTACAATGTCCCAATTGTACCCGGTGCTGTTCTCTACGATTTGCCTGTTGGCAAACCGAATATACATCCTGACCTGAAAATGGGCTATCGTGCTGCTCGAATTGCCTGGGATGCCGGGGAATCTTCCAACGATACTGCTCCACTTCAAGGTAATACCGGAGCCGGCACCGGTGCGACAATCGGAAAAGGCGGTGGACCTGCACACTTGATGAAGGGAGGGCTCGGAACTGCATCATTTCAGGTAGAAGACCTGATTGTAGGGGCCATGGTAGCCGTCAATTGTTTCGGTGATATTATTGATCCGGAAAGCGGTCGAATCATCGCCGGATCCTACGATAGAGAAAAGAAAGTCTTTGTCGATTCAATGAAGAATACTGTTTCCACCACTGCAGATATAAGCAGGGTTTTCAAGAGCAATACCACGATAGGAGTTGTTGCCTCCAATGCCAGTCTTTCCAAGGCACACACTGCCCGAGTGGCTATTATGGCCCAGGATGGTTATGCCAGAACAATTAATCCGGCACACACTACATTCGACGGCGATACGGTCTTTTCACTTTCCACCGGAAAAGTGGAAGCAGATCTGAACGTTGTGGGAACACTCAGCGCGCAGGTTTTAGCTCAAGCAATATTGAACGCAGTACGTGCCGCCGAGACCCTCCACGGAATACCCGGCTATGCAGATCTATTCGGTTAAGAGCTCCGCCCTTTGGTAATTCTCTATTCCTGCGGCATTTCCTTCTTCCACGTCCACGTGCATCTCTAGTGCACCCTGTTCATCGGCCCGCACGAGTACATTTTCGAAAACCACAGCTCGCCGGCCATCCACCCGTACACGAACATAGTCACCGTCCGCTACCTCGAAGCGCTTTGCATCGGAAGTATGCATGTGAACATGCCGCAGAGCCGCTATAACCCCTTTTTTTATCTCGACCTTTCCCGCCGGACCTTCGAGAACGGCACCCGGAGAACCCGAAATATCTCCTGAATAACGTAAAGGAACATCGAGCCCGAGCCGTGCCGCATCAGATAGGGAAACCTCGACCTGTGTCTGTTTCCTTTCCGGTCCGACCACTACCACCCCGGATAAATTTCCTTCCGGACCGTGTACAGTAACCGTTTCTTCGCATGCGAACTGACCGGGTATTGTCAAATCCCTTATGTTTTTTAAGTCATGCCACTTTCCGAATAATACATCTACATGTTCTTTTGTTAGATGCACATGGATATCCGACATCGCGATTCGTATGTGTTTTTTCATAGCGTCCCTTTCCTGAACTTTTGTTATAGGTTATACTCTGTTTTATATAACTGTCAATAAAACATCCTCAGGAGGTAACATGAAGATTTCTGTTATAGGTTCAGGAGCTATGGGCTCCCTCTTCGGAGGCATGCTCTCTGCTGCCGGGCATGAGGTGGTACTGTTCGATATATTCCAGGAGCACGTGGACACAGTTAACAGCAATGGGCTTTCAATCGAATCGGTCGTTGCAGAAAACTCTATTGTCCATCCATTTGCGAGCAGCAAACCCGAAGCCGTTGCCGATTCTGATATAATGATTTTCTTTGTTAAGTCCACTGCAACCAGGAACGCAGCAGAGCAATTTGCCCCGCTGGCACATAGCGGCACAATTGCTGTTACCCTGCAAAACGGTGTTGGGAACGAAGAAATTCTCCGTACGGTTTTTGGAAAAGAGCATACCGCCGCGGGGGTGACGAGTCAGGGAGCAACCTTTATCGGACCGGGTAAAATCCGTCATGCCGGAAGCGGGCCTACCTACCTTTGCATGTCTGATGGTAATAATGAACGTCTTGGTCCATTTCTTTCCGCTCTTCGCGAAGCCGGATTCGAAGGCCATGCGAAGGATGATATAGACAATCTTATATGGAGTAAACTCATCATCAATGTGGGAATAAATGCCCTCACAGCCCTCACAGGCCAAACCAACGGCACACTTCCCGAGCATTGTGAAACCGATGAACTTCTCGTTTCACTTGTCGAAGAAGCAGTAGCGGTCACCCGGAAACGGGGAATAGAACTAACCTACAAAGATCCGGTAGAGGCTGTCCGTGATGTCTGCAGGAAAACTTCTGCAAACCGCTCCTCCATGCTCCAGGATTTCGATAGGGGGAAAAGGACAGAGATAGACTTTATAAACGGTGCTATTGTCCGTGAAGCAAAACGCCTCGGCATGGAGGTCCCGGTGAATAAAACTGTTACCAGATTAATTCAAAGCCTAGAAAGAATTCATTCTTCAACTACGGAGAAAAAAGAGGAAGCTCAATGACTGAAAATGAAAAAAAACTCATAGATTCAATCGACCCGGAAGAGGTTATAGAACTAACTCGGGATCTTGTACGAATCGACTCAGTAATTCGCCCTGAAACCGGTAATACCGAATCAAAGGTGGTTGCCTTTATAGCCGATTGGATACGCCGGGAAATCGGTGTAGAACCGTTGGTCGAAGAGGTTCAGCCCGAGCGGCAGAATATAATTTTGACTCTCCCACTTGGAAAGACTGAGGACAGGGATAAGGGAAAAACCCTCATGCTCGAAGGACACACAGATGTCGTTTCGGAAGGAGACCGAAGTCTTTGGAAACACGACCCATTTGCTGCAGACCTTGTGGACGGAAAAATCTACGGCCGCGGTTCCTGTGACATGAAAGCAGGCGTAGCCTTGAATCTCATCATCGCTAAACACCTCTCTCAGGCAGCAGCCGAGCCTTCCAAATGGGGTGTTGATCTCAACGGCAAGCTCCGCCTCGGTATCGTCTGTGACGAAGAAGGTATGATGACAGGAATCAGGGACTTTATAAAACAGGGACACGCCGATGATGTCGACGCCTGCCTGGTTTCCGAACCGGAAGAGAACCAACTTTGTATCAGCATGAAAGGGGCCTTGCGGGCAATTGTTCGCATCTATGGAAAAATGGCACACGGGGCCATGCCCCTTACCGGAATAAATCCGAATATCCGCCTTGCAAGGATCATCCTTGCTTTTGCTGAATACGAGAAAGAAGAAAAACAGCGATGCGGCGAAGATCAATACCTCGGATGGCCGTCTATTACTCCAACCGTAGTACAAGCCCCGCCAGAAGGAGAACCTGCCCAGCTCAACGTCATGCCCGGCACCGCTCAAGCCTACATCGATATCCGAACTACTCCGTGTCAGGACCATGAAACTGTCAAGAAACGGCTTCAAGCTATTCTCGACGAGCTCCAGGAGGATGACCCGGATTTCAAAGCAGAGATCGAGTTTATCGATGACAAGCCGGTAGTTACGATGGAAAAGGATGAACCAATCGTGCAGGAATCAGCCAGAGCCTACTACGAAATAACCGGAAAACAACCCCGGTACAACGGTGTTCCCGGTGCAACCGACGGGACTTTTCTTCGCGCCTTGAAGGGAATCCCTGCTCTCGTAAACGGACCCGGTCCCCGACACATGCCGCACCAAAGGGACGAGTACGTGGAAACTGCAGAGCTCGTAGAAGCAACAAAAATATACCTGCTTACGGCCGCACGGTATCTGAACAACCAAACTCCCAGTAAATAGATATATCCTCAACAAAAAAAGGCCGGGTCCCTTGAGGGTCCCCGGCCTTTTTCGTTCGATAGTACTTGCCGCGAAAACTATTCGGGGCGTACCTCTTTTACGAGTTCTTTGTCTCCATCCTGAATCTCGAACAGGAAGAGAGGCTTGTCGGTAGGTACTCCATCCGACATGCTCCAGGTAAACTGGATTCCCTCGAAATTCTTTACGTTGTTGCAGTAATCACGGATCTTGATCCGCTCTTCTTTCAGCTTGTCGGGATCTCCGGTTACACCGGTCTCTTCGATTGCTTCCTTGATCATGTACACCGCATCGTAGTAGTGCGTAGACAGGGCGGGAGGCCGTGTTCCGTCATGATCTTCCATGTACGCCTTTTTGTAGGCATTCCATCGGGGAGTATCGAGAGCGTCATTGGTGTAGTTGTAAATCATGGTTCCGTTGATCTGCTTCCCACCGGTGGTGTAGAGCTCGGGGGCATCACCACTGTTGAAAACCAGCAGATTGTTCAGATCTTCCCAGCCTCGGCTCTTTAGCTCGATGATAATCTTTGCGATTTTTTCTGCGTTACAGGCAAACACGATTCCATCGGGATTCTGTTCGAGTGCCTTTACGACCAGCGGGCCAAAGGTAACCGCATCGGTAGGTACATCGACTTGTTTGAGCACCTCTACGCCGGCAGCCTCGAGACCGATTTCGTGGGCTTCAGCCATGCCGGGCCAGGGACCGTAGCTTTCTACGAACTGTACCACACGATCGAGATCCTGCATCTTTGCCCATTCGGTTACAACAGGGGGAAGTTTCTCTTTGGTAGGGGCAAACCAGGAAATGGACCATGGAAAGAACTCAACAGCATACTCATACGAGGTAGTTGCAGTCATGCTGTACAGTCCGTTTTCAACGGCAATCGGCATGGCAGCCATGATAACCGGTTCAGGAACCGGGCCCATGGAGACCAGAGCGGAATCCGCGATCTTTGCCATCTCTACAGAGCCTTTTTCCGGGCTCATACCGGTGTCAATCGCTTTAACGGTAACCGGTTTGCCTGCTATGCCGCCGGCCTCATTAATCTCCTGAGCTGCTCGATCGGCACCCCACTGAAGATACTCACCGATACTGGCAATCGGACCGCTGAGTACATTCAGAAAGGGGATTTCCCATTCCTCAACGACAACCTCACCGGTGTCTTCTTCAGCAGCACCTGTAGCAGCCTCTTCCTGTGCTCCTCCGGCCCAGCCGGTTAGAGCTACTGCCGTCAACAGGACGAGCAGTACAACGAAAATCTTCTTGTTCATGTTACACTCCTTTAAGAAGGTATGCGTCTATCCCGCCTTCGGCGGAAATAAGACTCAATTCGATATACCAGAGGCCTGGTTATCAGACCCTCAGGCTTTAGCACCAACATAACGACCAGAATTGTACCATAGATTACAATTCTCCACGAGGCAATTTCCGGGGGAAACAGCAATGGACCGCCCCACAAAAGGGGAGCAGCCAAGAGTCCTCCCCACATAGTTGCATATCCGCCGACAAAGAGCATGGTCATTGCTATGCCGATCAAGTGAAACGTAAAAAAGTCAGGGAAAAGATTCCGCATGAGATAGGCATACAACACACCCGAAGCTCCGCCCATGGCACTGCTCCAGGTTTGTAAAAACATACCCGTCCGTTTAACATTGATTCCGAATGATTTCGCAAGCTGGTGATCGACGAATATCGCAGAGGCAGCCCTGCCGAGGCGGGAATTCTCAAACCGATGAATCAAGAACCCCATGAGAATCACAAATAGGTAAACGATTATCAACAATAACAACTTGCTGGTTGACGGGTCGCTGTGAATTGAGGGGATATTGAACAAGCCGAGGGTTCCGCCGAGGGCATCGGTGTTTTCTACGACTGTCTTGCTTATGTAAATATAAGTAAAACCAACAATTACAACGGCAAAAGTCGGCGCATCTCCTATTGCAAAGGAGGTAATCCAGCCGACAAAGGCTCCCACAACTATTCCGACGACCAACACGAGCATGAAAGGCCAACCCCAGCTCAGCGCAGCATAAGCTCCCAGATATCCGGAAATTGTCATATTGGCTACACTCATGAAGTGCAAATGCATAACCCGGTAGGGAAGATAGATAGACCAGCTCAATAGGATATAAATCGCGGTAACAGCAAGAAAGTAATACATTGGTAGAGGCACGAGATTCCTCCTAGAGTTTCATTCCAAAAACGCCGCGTGGTTTTATAAGCATAACCACCAGCAAAATGATAAATGCAATAGCATTGGACCAGGAACCGGCAACATATCCCTGAATCAATGCCTCCATGATACCGAGCCCTAAACCTACAACCAGGCCTCCTGCCAGATTACCCAGTCCTGCGATTATCGAAACCGCCAGCACCTTATGAGCAACCTGTTCTCCGAGGCCGGGCGATGCGGAGCCCAGCAAAACAGCAAGAAGCACCGCCGTTACTCCACCCAACAAACCGGTAAGGGCGTAACTTGCGAGTCCTGTCCGTAACAGGGGAATTCCCACCTGTTTAGCTCCTGAAGGATCCTCGGCGATAGCCCGGAAAGCCCTCCCGGATCTTGTTTTATATAAAAGCCAGAAAAAAGCGCTTACCCCGATTATTCCGACAACCAGGGTGTATACCTGCCCCTGAGAGATGTTTATGAGTCCAATAGTTAATGAAGACTGGTTACCCGCTAAGGTTTCGGAAAAGGAAATCGGAAATCCCCTGTTAAAACCATGAGAGAGGATATCTGTTACAATCATGCCGATAGCCATGGATATTACCAGCGTTGAATTGATATCCACCTGTCCACGGTTGCGCATGACGCGTTGAAAAATGGGGGCCATAGCCATATTTAAAATTATTGATGATAGAATCCCGGCAAGTATTCCCAGAATAATATTGTTTCCTGTAAGGTTCATTACCGTCCAGGAAATGTACATGGATAGTACAACAACCTGGGGATAAGAGAAATGAATTATCAAGGCAACCAGGAGAAGAAGATTGAAGCCGGTAACCAGGAGCACGTAGACGCTTCCCAGCGAAAGGCCGTTAATAACTTGTGCAATAAATACTTCCATCATTACGCTCCCAAATAGGCATCCTTAACGGCAGGATCTTCCAGCAGTTCCTCCGCTGTTCCACTCAGAACAACTTGCCCGGTCTCCAGAACATAACCGCGATGGGCAATCTTGAGAGCCTTGTATGCATTCTGCTCGGAAAGCAGGATGGTGTAGCCCTCTTTGTTCAGGTTGACAAGAATTTCGATAATGTTGTTCACGATGATCGGAGCAAGTCCGATCGACGGTTCGTCCACAAGGATAATCCGGGGAGCCGACATAAGGGCCCTCCCGATAGCCAGCATCTGGCGCTCTCCTCCGGAGAGCGTTCCGGCCATCTGATCACTTCGTTCCTTGAGTATGGGAAACCACTGATAGACCCTTTCGATCTTATCACTCGATTCATGCATGTTGTGGTGCGCACCCAAAAGCAGGTTATCAGTGACTGTCATGGATGTAAAAACACCCCGTCCCTCAGGCACGATCGTCAAACCTTCCCGAACATTGATATCAGCCGAGCGGCCGGTTATATCCGTCCCGTTGTATTGGATCGATCCAGAACGTGGTGTGTTTATTCCCAGGATGGTATCCAGAAGAGTGGTTTTCCCAGCCCCGTTGGCTCCGATGAGTACAACAATCTCCCCCTGGTTGACCGTAACATCAACACCTTTCAGGGCATCCACATGACCATAGGAAACCTCGAGTTTCTTGACATCGAGGAGGGTGTTACTCTGTTCCAAGATAGGCCTCCAGTACCTTTGGATTGTTTTTAACGTCCGCCGGCTCTCCTTCCGCTATCTTTTCCCCGAAATTCAGAACGGAGATGAATTCGGCAAGATGCATCATCATTTTCATGTCATGACTGATAACCAAAACGGTTACGCCCATATCCCGTATTTTTCGGATGATGTCCCCGACTATTTCGGTTTCCTTCGCTCCCATACCGGAGGCCGGTTCATCGAGAAGGATCATTTTCGGCTTAGAAATGAGTGCCCGGCCCATTTGAACGAACTGTCGTTCAGCCCAAACCAGATCCATGGCCCACCTTTCTGCAGCACCCTTCATACCAATGGTTTCAAGCGCTTCGTAGGCCTTTTCCCTCAGGTCCTCTTCATTACGGTCCCGTTTACCCGGCAGCCTCAGGAAGGTTGATTTGACATCCTTCGCTTCAAAGCTGTGAAGACCGAGCATGATATTCTCGAGTACCGTGAGTCCGGGAACAAGCTTTCCCCCCTGAAAGGTTCGCCTGATCCCTGCGCGGGCTATATCATGGGCTTCAAGACCGGTTAGCTCCATCTCGTCGAGATAAATATTGCCCTCTTCAGGACTGAGCACCCCGGTAATACAGTTGAACATGGTGGTTTTTCCCGAACCGTTCGGTCCGATGATACCGTGGATAGAACCTTCGCGAACCTCAATGCTTACTTTTTTTAAAGCCTGGAGTCCGCCGAAGAACTTACTAATAGAATCAATTCGCAGCATGCGCTTACTCCCACCGGAAAAAGTACACTTAAGTACCACACTTTATGGAAAAGCATGCTACTTGTCAATAAAGCAACCCTCTGCTAATTTAAGTTTATGAGCAACACGTTGATAAAATCACCAAAAGATGTGATTTTCGGATGGAAATCTCTATCAATTACGAAAAGCGAAATACCCGCCTTGCGGCTTCTTGCACTTGCAGTACTAGCCGGAACTTATATAGGTTTTGCCGCTCACCTCGCTACAACAGTCTCTGTCGGCTGGGCTGAGGCAGGATTCCCGGCAGGCCTGGAAAACTTCTTTGTCGGTTCTGTTTTTTCCGTTGGTCTCATGCTGGTTATTATTCCTGGATCGGAATTGTTTACCGGCAACACCCTGATGACTATCGGCTGGTTTTCCGGCAGTATCGGAGCCAGGGGTATGCTGCGCAATTGGGTACTGGTATATATCGGTAATTTTGCCGGAAGCATTTTCCTAGCCTTTCTGCTGGCAGGAGCAACCGGCCTGCTCGACGGCGCGGTCGGGGGCAAGGCGATAGCTATTGCATACGGGAAGGTTACCGCCGAAGCCGGAGTCCTCCCTCACTGGGCTTCATTTCTTGCCAGGGCGGTTGCTTGCAATATCCTTGTTACCCTGGCCGTACTTATGGCCGGATCCGCTACGACTGTAGGAGGCAAAATCCTTGCTGTGTTCTTTCCCATCATGGCCTTTGTAGCCTCCGGTTTCGAACACAGTGTTGCCAATATGTACTTTCTGCCCGCCGGTATAATCGCTTCAGGCTTTGATGCAGCAGCCGGTTCTTCGGGGATAGCTCCGGCCCAATTGGCAAAGCTGGGCTGGGGAAGCATCTGGACAGGAAACTTAATTGTTGTCACCATCGGAAATATTATTGGTGGAGGTTTTTTTGTTGGTGGCTTATACTACCTCATCCACAAAACCGGGAAATAAGGAGACTTTCTGATGATCAGATCCTTTGCAGAAATGGAAAAACAAGCTGTTGAAGCCCCGTCCAAACGAATGGCGATTGCCATGGCTGAGGAATCCGATGTCTTGAAGGCAAGCATGGAGGCCTGGGAGAGCGGGATTGTAGAACCGGTATTCGTGGGAGACAAGGAAGCGATTCAACAAGCAGCAGGCGATGTCAACCTGGATATTAGTAATATCGAAATAAACCAGGCAACAGGAGAAAAAGAGTGTGCGTCCAGGGCCATAGAACTCGTGCGCACCGGCAAAGCCGATCTGGTTATGAAAGGCCGCACTGCAACATCTACCCTTATGAAGGCCATTTTGGACAAAGAAAACGGAGTGCGCGGAAGCGGTGTTCTGTCCCATGTGAGCATTATCAGTATTAAAACTTACCACAAACTCCTGTTGATGAGTGACGCCGCACTGAATATCGCCCCGGATTTGGACACCAAAGCCTCTATTCTCCGAAATACCGTGGATATTGCCCGGCGTATCGGCATAGAAAAACCTAAAACGGCTGTAATCGGTGCGGTGGAAAAGGTGAATACCTCGATGCCCGATACCATCGATGCAGCTCTTCTTTCTAAAATGGCCCAGCGAGGACAGATCAAAAACTGCGTGGTGGACGGGCCTTTTGCTCTGGACAATGCTGTTTCCGGGAAAAGCTGTCAGGTTAAGGGAATCGAATCCGAGGTCGGAGGAGATGCGGACATCCTTCTGATGCCCGACATCGAGGCTGCCAATGTGCTTTACAAGGCGATCGCCTATCTGACCGATGCTGATATTGCTGGTATTATTGTGGGAGCTGATGTTCCGATTGTTCTTACATCCCGAGCCGATAGTGACCGGATTAAGTTTGTCTCGATTCTGGCCGGGGTATCAGTGAGTTAACGATGGAATACGCCGGGAAATGCCGGCGCTTGAGCGAAAATCAAGAAACAGCGCTCCGCAATTCAACATCAGGTGCCGTTTCTCTCGGTGTTAAGTATCCTGTCCGCAAACATGTGTCGAATAGATGCCTGGCCATTATATCATGGTGCTCCCGCACATAGCCGTCCATTTCTCTGATAATAACCACCTCGTAGCCTGAAGATATTTCTCCTATGATCCTGAGATACCGCTTTCCGGTAGCATCACCTTGAATTGTATACTCTCTCATTCATTCCTCCTTGTACTCACCTAATTATATTGTCGATCAGCCGGCCCCTCCGGTTTACTCTTTTATTACTGCCCCCGATCGTGGAGATAGGGACTCTTTCCCCTGTTCCTCCTGCAAATCCAAGCTTTTCACCGTTCCAGACCTCCCACTTTCCACCGGTTTTTCGTCCGACACTCCCTCTTTTGCCTCATTTCCATTAGGCGGCAATATACTGCAGCGTCGGTGGTCTGCTCTCTTGCATCGGAGAGCGAA
>JAIPGG010000133.1 GCA_021736255.1 Spirochaetales bacterium
CTCGGATTCTGCAGAAAAATCTGCGCAAGCGGGCAATCCCCCGGCAAGCAGGCCTCCTGCAGCCGGGTCTCCTGCTTCGTCCCCCGCTACCGCCGTAGAGGTTCACACCCTTGCCGCCGGAACGGTGTCCCGGTACATCAAAACCAACGGAGAGGTTCGACCGGCCTCTGTGGTGGAGGTCTATTCGGATGTTGCCGGGAAGGTTGTACGCTTTGAAGCGAGCAAGGGTAACAGGGTCCAAAAAGGTGATCCGATTGCTGCAGTAGATCCCTCTCAGCCCGGACAGCTCTACTCCACCAGCACCGTAACCGCCCCGATCGACGGCACGGTTACATCCCTTCCTCTATCGCGGGGAGACACGGTGTCCGGACAGACTCCTATAGCGGTTATTAGTGACTTGAGTGTACTCACGATCGAGACCTACGTCCCGGAGCGTTCGGTCGGCTACATCCGCAGGGGACTCACGGCGGAGCTCAGTTTCCCTGCGTTTCCCGGAAAAACCTTCCAGGCCTCCGTTTCGGATTTCAGTCCCGTACTTGATTCTGCAAGCAGGACCCTGGATCTGGAACTCAGGTTTATCGGCCGAGAGGAAGGGATACGGGTCGGAATGTTTGCCGACATTCACCTCGTACTCGAGCAAAGGAGCGGAGTACCGGTACTTCCGCGGGAGGCTCTGGTGGATACCGCCTCCGGGCCGGTAGTCTTCGTTATTACCGGAAGATCCGAAAAGACCGCCGAGCAGAGAAGGGTTGAGCTCGGTCTCGAGGGCCGGGATGTTGTAGAAGTGGTCGAAGGTCTGGAGGAGGGCGATCAGGTGATAATCAAGGGACAGACCTTTCTCGAAGACGGCGACCCTGTTCGGGTTCTGGGGGAAGAACAGTCATGACCCTCTCCGAGCACGCCGTACGTCGTCCGGTGACAATGGTTGTTCTCTTTGCCCTTTTACTCGTGATAGCGGTTATCATGATTCCCCAGCTGGGGGTGAATATGTTTCCCGATACCTCTCCTCCGGTTCTTTCTGTGTCCACCTCGTATGATGGGGCAGGTCCCGAGGACGTGGAAGAAAATGTCACCGAACCTCTCGAGAATTCTCTTGCCGGCGTGACGGGCCTGAAGGAAATTTCTTCAACCTCTTCCTACGAGAGCAGCCGGATTATGCTCGAGTTCGGCTATGATGTAGATCTCGATGAGGCGAAAAGTGATGTGGAATCTGTTCTTGCGGCGGTTTCCGGTTCCCTGCCCGATGATGCGAATGATCCGACGGTATTCCAGTTCAACATGAGTTCCATTCCGATTATGCGGCTTATTGTCCGCGGAGAGTATTCCCTCGAAGAGCTGAAAGGTATTGCCGAGGATACTATCCAGAACCGGATCGAACGGGTCGAAGGGGTTGCAACAACCAGTGTGTCCGGGGGGAATGAGCAGATAGCCACAGTGGCGGTTCATCAGAACCGGCTTGCCGCCTTTGGCTTGAGCCTTTCGAATATTACCTCCGTGCTGGCCTCCCAGAATGTGCTGATCGGGGCGGGGACGCTGATTCGAGGTTCCACTGAATACCAGCTTTTGACAAGTGAATCCCTTTCTTCCGTAGAGGAATTGCGGCGGGTCGTCATTTCTATGGCCGCCTCGGCCGGACAGGACGGATCAGCCGGGCAGGACGGATCGGGAAGCAGTTCAAGGGCAATACGGCTTGAGGACATTGCAGATGTCGAACTTGTTACCGATGATTCCTCCCGGCGGGTTTTTGTAAACGGCGAGCCGGCTGTTTACATTCAAGTACAGAACGAAAGCGGGACAAACTCCGTTCAGGTCGCCCGGGGAATAAAAGATATCCTGGAGGATGTGAATTCCGATCTTCCTGAAGGAGTTACGCTGGAAGTACTTTCGGATACCACGACAATGATCGAAGCCACCCTGAACCAGGTCTATGGAGCCGCCCTCCAGGGGGCGCTTTTGGCAATGGCCGTGCTCTTCATCTTTCTCCGAAATATCAAGGGTACCTTTATAATCGGACTGTCGATGCCGATTTCCATACTCATCACGCTTATGTTCATGGCGGTATTCGACCTGACTCTGAATATGATCACTTTGACGGGGATTGTTCTCGGTTTGGGGATGATCCTGGACGGATCTATCGTAATTCTCGAGAACATTCACTCGTACCGGGAACGGGGTGCCAAGCCTTCGACCTCGGCGATCCTCGGAAGCCAGGAGATGTTCCGAGCCATTGTAGCCTCTACGACGACAACCCTGAGCGTTTTTATTCCAGTTATTATTTTCCGCGCCGATCTCGAACAGATGGGCCAGATGTTCGGGGACCTCGTTTTCACGGTGGTAATTTCTCTGATCGTCTCGCTGGCGGTTGCTCTGGTTATCGTTCCCGCCCTGGCAGGACCGATTATGAAACTCCACACCCGGGTGCAGAGACCGGTCAGGATTCCGGTATTAGGTGGAATAGACAGGGGCATGGAACGGTTTTTTAAGCGACTCGAACGCGGTTATAAAAGTTCCCTCGACTACTGTCTTTCTCACCGGGCCCTCGTTCTCGCTCTTGTGGCGGCTATTCTTGTATTTTCGGTGCTTCAGTTCGGAAAGCTGGGAATGAACCTTTTTCCCCATGGCCGTTCGGATGATCGGGTCGACATCGACGTAACTCTTCCCGCCGGCACCACCGCCGACGAGACTGAAAAAATGCTGGGGCAGCTGCAGGAGTCGGTGGAAAACAAAGTAGAGGGTTACGAAAATATCATCATGAGTGTGGGGGGAGGGATGAGGTTCTGGAGGGCGAGTAGTGCCAATTCGGGAAATCTTCGAATAACCCTTCCCGAACCGGCGAAGCAGATCGACACCCCGATGGAGATAAGGGCAAAGATTCAGAAAGATATGTCTGCAATACCCGGGGCACAGGTAGAGTTCAGTGCCGGACGGAGGATGGGATCTGCTCAAGCTGTTGATGTCGAGATCAAATCAGACGACAGGGATGCGGCATACCGGGCTGCCGAAGAAATCCGGAACATACTGCTCAAGCGTATACCCGAGGTACAAGATCCGGTTATCAGTCTGGAGGCAGGAGGGCCGCAGCTGAAAATCGAAGTGGATCGGGACCGGGCTGCTTTATTCGGAGTTTCGGTTTCTTCTGTGGCATCGGCGCTACGGACTGCGGTAAACGGCAGCATCGTTACTTCCCTTTCCGAGGGAGGCGATAAAATCAATGTCCGGGTAGAACTAAGGGATCGGGATATTGCCGGGATACCTGAAATCGAGGCCTTGTTCGTACCCAACAGTTCAGGAGAACGCATTTTTCTTTCGAGTGTGGCTGATCTGGTCGAGAGCCGCGCCCCTTCTGATATCGACAGAGAGAATCAGCAGCGAATTGTTCACGTTACCAGCGATATTGCCGAAGGGGCTGCGGCAAGCCGGATGCAGTCGGTAGTTCGTTCGGTAATAGAGCAGAATTATATTCCGGCCGAAGGGGTAAGTATTTCGTATGCAGGAGAGGCGAGTGAGATCGAGCGTTTCAGCGGTTCTTTTCTGCTTATCATCATTGCTGCGATTATTCTGGTATTCGGAGTGATGGCGAGTTTGTTCGAGTCGTTTGTCGATCCCCTCATTATATTCTTTTCCATACCGCTGCTTGCAATCGGCGTAATTTGGATCTATTTGCTGACCGGCGAAAACTTTTCACTCTTTTCCGGTGTGGGGGTTATTGCCCTGGTAGGTATTGTTGTAAACAACGGGATCGTACTGGTGGATTACACGAATATGCTGAGGGCCAGAGGCATGCGTGTTCGGGAGGCATGTATTTCAGCAGGGGCAAACCGCCTCCGGCCGATTATTATGACAACATTAACCACGATTCTCGGGATGACCCCGCTTGCCTTCTTTCCCGGAGAAGGTGCCGAGACCATACAGCCCATCGGGAAGACTATTGTCGGAGGACTCGCCGTCGGGTCAGTAATGACGCTTTTCGTGACCCCCGTGATGTACTCGTTGCTGAACCGGAGGCATGATGCAAAACTTCAGCGCAGCCGGAGGCGGCTCGAGTCGATCGAGGCCGCTGCTCCTGCTGAGGAGTCTTCATGACACGCTTTGAAATCATCACCAACCGGTCGGTTGAATCAGATCTTCTGGAACTCATCGACGAGGCATACCCCGGCATCTATTACAGTTTGGTTCCCGGAACCCTGGGTAGAGGCAGGCAGGGAGTGAGACAGGGGGATGAGGTCTGGCCGGAAAAGAATTCTTTGGTTATCATCTATACGGAGACCGATGATAAACGCAAGGCTGTGATCCGAGCGGTCAAGGCTGCTAAGAAACATTTTCCCCGGGAAGGAATAAAGGTCTTCGCCTTTGCCGTAGAGCCGATCGATCTGGATTGATCGGGTTTGGGCGGGTCGTGTTTGGGTGAGTTGTGGGCATGAGCCGTTGCACGGCAAAGATAAAGGGGGTCCTGTGAACAAACCACGCCCGTTTCTTCTTGCCATGGTGCAGATGCATGTGGAAGGCGGGAAAAAAGAACAAAACATCGCACATGCGGGAGATCTTATCGCAGAGGCTGCAGCTGCCGGGGCCGAGCTTGCCCTGCTGCCCGAATGTCTCGATTTGGGATGGTGTCATCCCACGAGTGCTCGGGAAGCAGAACCGATCCCCGCCGGCGCCTCTTTCAAAGCTCTTGCCCGGGCCGCCGAAACGAACCGCATTGCCCTCTGTGCGGGACTTACCGAAGAGGCGGAAGGGGAGGTCTATAATACTGCCGTTTACATCACCTCAAAAGGGGAGCCGGCGGGAATCCATCGAAAAATCAACGAACTCGATATAGGCCTTCCCTTTTACAGCCTCGGAGACAGGTTGAATGTGATAGAGACGGAATTCGGCAAAGCAGGAATCATAATCTGTGCAGACGCCTTTGCCGAAGACCGGGTTCTGACCCGCTCTCTGGGGTATATGGGAGCGGACTTCATCCTTTCCCCCAGCGCCTGGGCCGTTCCCGCCGATCACGACAACG
>JAIPGG010000037.1 GCA_021736255.1 Spirochaetales bacterium
ACTTCGCTGGTCAGTTCGGAACTGGTCTGATAGAGGCTCTGTTTTTTACTCATGCTGGAGTCGAGGTCCTCGAGTGTTTTCCGGAGCGCTTCAGCTGCGTCGCTGAAAATTCGGCGGAGAGCGATTTCCCCCTCTTCTTCCATGAAATTCTGCATGAAGCTTGTCTTCTTTTCATCCACCCCTTCGATGATGCCTCTGGCTTCTCGTGTTTGTTCGTTGAAGATGTCGAGGCTGCTTTGAACCTTATCGGCGATATCATTGAGCATAGATTGAGATAAATCCGCCAGGTTGCCGAGATAGCTCAGTTCATCGAGAAGAGCTTCGCTTCTGTCTTTTGAGAGTTCGGTATTGATCTCTTTGACGGCAATAATTACATGATCGACCGATTGTTTGATGATATCCTGGAGTTGAATTTCCTCCATGATGGTGGTAAGTGGTTTTTTGATGGTTTCGGCTGTGTCAATAATATTTTCGAGGGCTTCCATGATCTGATTGAGCCCCATATTGTACTGGGAAAAACTGTCATCGAGTTTCGTGCGGAAGTTTTTAAACAGTTTGTTCTGAAAATCGCTTATCGAAGCCACCTGATCTCGGAATCTATGGAAAAGCTCCAGAGTTCGATCCCCGCGCTGGGTGAGCTCATCGGTAAAACTGATAGTGTTTTCCGAAAGGCGTTTGAGTTCTTCGGTAATATAGGAGAAGGCTTTTCCGGCTGAACCGGATTTCAAGGCTGCGGTCATGGCATTCAGAGAGATGAGTTCCATCTCGATAGAGTCTTCTTTGATATTCCCGATGATCCGCTCGAGGGAAGAGAGGTTCTCTATCCCGGTGTTGAGTTCCTCGAAGAGTTCGGCATCCTGCTCGTGCATCTGTTGAAAAGACTGACTCGAAACGTTGATGAGCTCTTGCGTTTCGGAGATGATGGCATGCACGTTTCGGCAGTCTGTTTCATCCTCGAGACAACCCTCCTCCCGAAAATTTTCTATGGCGGCACGTGCTTCGTTAATCCCCCGTGTCATTTCCTTGAGAAGGCTCGGCAAGTCTTCTCCTACCGTAAGGAAAACCCGCTCGGTGTCTTTGATAAGAGTGTGCAAACGGTTCAGCAACGAATCGCGGAGATCAGGGGATATTATTTCCATGCCGTCAGTATAGTTCTTCAGTATCATGAATGCAAATAATCCGGCTGCCCCGGGATTCGGGAATTTTCGTGCATCCGCTGTTTCCCGGGGCGTCGTTGTGAAGAACGTGCTTTCAGTGGACGGCTTCTTTCACTTTTTCGGTAATCTTTTCTTCGGTTTCCATATCGAAAAAGATTGCCCGTTCGAGTTTCGGGACAAAGTGGGCCTTGTCTCCTACCTGGAAGCGGTGATCGGGTGAAACCCGGGTAATGAGCTGCTGCTTTTCGGTGGTTACATAGAGATGAATTTCCGCACCGAGCGGTTCTATCACGCTGATGGAGGTCGGTATGTTGTTCGTATCTGCCGGAGCTTCCAGGTATTCGAGGTCTTCCGGGCGAATACCGAAGGTGACCTCTTTGCCTGTGTAGGGTTTCAATGATTCCTGCTGGCCGCTGGTCGGCTCGAGGGTGAAATCTCCCTCGTCGACGTAGATCGTGCCGCCTTCCTCTTTGACGGTAACAGTTAGAAAATTCATGGGCGGGGAACCGATGAAGCCTGCCACGAAACGGTTCGCCGGTTGGTTGTAGAGGGTGAGCGGGCTTCCTATCTGCTGTATGAGGCCGTTCTTCATCACCACGATTTTGTCGCCCATGGTCATGGCCTCTACCTGATCGTGGGTTACATAAATCATTGTTGCCTGAAGCCGATTGTGCAGACGGGATATTTCCGCCCGCATCTGCACACGGAGTTTGGCATCCAGGTTCGAAAGCGGTTCATCGAAGAGGAAGACCTTGGGCTGGCGTACGATAGCGCGGCCGACTGCAACACGCTGGCGCTGTCCGCCGGAGAGGGCCTTTGGTTTTCTTTCCAAAAGTTGTTCGATGTCGAGGATCTTTGCTGCTTCCTTGACTCGTTTATCGATTTCCGACTTGTCGAATTTACGGATCTTCAGACCGAAGGCCATATTGTCGTACACGCTCATATGGGGATAGAGCGCGTAGTTCTGGAATACCATTGCGATATCCCGGTCTTTCGGGGGCATGTCGTTAACGATATTTCCGTCGATTTCGAGTTCGCCGTTGGAGATCTCTTCGAGGCCGGCGACCATTCGGAGAGTTGTGGTTTTCCCGCAGCCGGAAGGTCCGACAAGAACTACAAACTCTCTGTCTTCAATGTTGATATTAGCGTTCTCTACCGCAACAAATCCGTTGTCGTACACTTTTGTAATGTTGCGGAGCTCCACATGTGCCATTGTGTTCTCCTTTATCCTATAGTTTTTATACCCTACAATGGGAAGTCGGCGGTGTCAACGAAAATCCGGGCCGGCGCGGGGTCGGCCGTTATTGGGGGTTTTGTCTCATCCATGTCGAGACTCGGTCGGAAAGTCCTGCCGTATTTCCCTGAAAGAAGTAATCCTTGAGCCAAGGAAGGACGGCGTTTTCCTTGAGCTTCTCCCAGTAGGCCGGCAGCTGTGCAGGGAAATCGAGGTTTCTTTCGGGGGGAATGTGTCCGACCATGTACGGATAGAGGCGGGGGAATACCTGCTCATTTACCAGGCGTAAAGAGGAAAATCCTCCCGCAAAGCCGAAGGATTTGAGCTGTTTGCTGCGGCTGTCTTCCATAAGAAGGGTTTGTGTTTCCGGTTTCAAAAGCCAAAAAAAGAAATCCTCGGCGGCTTTCGGTGCATCTCCGTTGCGGGTCAAGCCCATGAAGAGAACATCCTCGAGAACAGGAATCGTATCTTCGGAATGGATCCATCGAAAATCGAGGTCCCTCCGGTATTGGTCGGGGAGCTCGAAAAAATCATCACTGCGCCACCAGTCGAAGAGGATGCGTCCCTGCCGCAAGAGCTTATAGGAGGGATCGTACAGGTATCGGTCGGTGAAGTCTCTGACGGTTGCGGGGTCTCGGTGGATGTTTTCGCATTCGTTCCGGATTTCTGAGAGTGCCTGTTCGAGCTTGTTTTCGTCCCAGCGGACTCCCTGCCCGGCAGTATCGACGAAGTCCACCCCCTTCAGCCGTACGGTATGAAACAGGTGTTCCTGTTTCCACAGTGGTGAGAACCCCATCCGGGTGATGTGTTCTTCCCCTTCCCGCTTGAATTCCGCACTCCTGGACCGGATTTCTTTATAACTGAGCATGATACTTTGGACATCCTTTGCCTGTTCCGGAGAGAAGGCGGCCAGCATCAAATCGAAAGCGAGTGGAACAAGATATTGGGATTCCTCGTGGAATCCTTCTTTCAGGGCTTTCTGGTAAAACACCCCGGTATCGAAATCTCGTTTTGTAAAGAGTGAATCGAGGGGCCGAAACGAGGTGAGATGCTCTTCGTTGTTCAGAAAATTTCCTATGATCAGATCGGCCTGATATTCGTGCGATAATCCCTCGACGGGCTGTTCGAGATAGATAACCTCAACCCGGTATTCCTGGGAATGCGAGGCGTTGTAGACCTCTGCATAGACAGCGATTTCCGGTACGTTGGTTACAAGACGAACGGTGTCACCTGCAGGACGGAAGGAAACAAAATAAAGCGCCGCCCCTCCTGCAGCAAGGAGTATCGCGATGAGGATCAGCAGGTATATACGCGGCCGGGGCATAAGCTGATGCTACGGGCGGGGGCCGTGGTTGTCAATCCCGGCTGAAATGGGATAATAGAAAGAGACCAATATCTATGAGTGAACGTTTTACCAGTTACAGCCGATATCTCCGGGACCGGTATGGCGAACGCGCCTGGAGGGTGGGGGTGGATGCCGGCTTTAGCTGCCCGAACCGGAAAGGCAGGAGCGGGGCGGGCTGTTCCTACTGCGAGGTGAGCGGTTCTCGAGCCCCCTATCTGAAGGACCACCAAGAACTCGAACAACAGGTAGAAAAGGCGGTTGCTTTTCTTAGGAGCAGGTACGAGGCGCGTATCTTCCTGCTTTATTTTCAGGCCTACACCAATACCCTTGCCGCCCCGCGGCAATTGCGGGAGCTCTATGACTATACCCTCTCTCTGGCGGATTTCCGGGAGTTGATTATTTCCACCCGCCCTGATTGTATCGATGAGGAAAAAGCGGATCTGATTGCCTCTTACCGGCGACCGGGTTTCGATGTGTGGGTTGAACTCGGTCTGCAGACCGCCCAGGATGATACACTCGAACGGATCAACCGCGGGCACGATTACGGCAGTTTCCTTCGGGCCTTTGAACTGCTTCGAAAACGGGGGGTCAAAATTGCCGTGCATCTGATTTTCGGACTTCCCGGCGAGGGCGGAAGGGAGATCCTCGATACCGTCGGTCGAGTTGCCTCTTTATCTCCGGAGGGGGTCAAGATTCACAATCTCCACATTCCCAAGAGCAGTCCCCTTTTTGAGGAGTATTTACAGGGTGAAATCTCTGTACCATCTTCGAAAAGACATATACAATATGTGGCACAGGCTCTGGAACTGCTTTCGGAGAAGACGGTGATCATGCGTCTTACTACTGATACGGCGGATGATCGCTTAGGTGCCCCTCTGCGGCAGTATCCGAAACAGCGTGTATATCAAGAGGTCGAAAAGCTGCTGAAGGCACGAGACACCCGTCAGGGCGCTTCGTTTTCCCGTTTAGTCGGAGGTGATTATGCGTATCAAAGATGGTGAAATCTTCCAAGTCATCTCAAAAATCAGCGAACATTATAAGAACAACATCTACAATCGGCATATCCGGAAGGCCTTTGCCCATATTACAATGGACAAGGGGCAATGGGACAGGATAGCTCAGTTGATTGATAATATCGAGTACTACCGCTATGACGGGTATCCGCTTGATGATCTGTATGAGTACATTTTGGCCTTTGCCCAGTTCGTTTACAAGGCCCGCCATGAAGTCCAGCCGAACCTGCGTAACCTGCTCAGTGGTTCGGCCGGAGTGAGTTTGGATGCCGGGCGGGGCAGCCTTTCGAGCGGTTCCGAGTCTGCAGGCGAAAAGGTGCTTCGGGATATGGCAATCAATAATTTCGGGGCAAATATCGGTGTGCTCGCGGATATGCTGAACGATCTCTATATCAAAACGGTTTACCGGGACAAGCAGGCTCATACCGAGAATATGCCGGTATATGAACAGATGCCCGAACTCCGGCAGATCGGTTCGCTTTTAACCTGAGCGGGAGTTCGGGCAGGGGAACATTGTTTACTTTTCCCCTAATTCGTCGGCGGCCCGGTATATTTCGGTGTACAGAGCTTCAATATCGTTCAGATCTACGCTGGAATAGGCGACCCGCAGATAGCGGTCCTGGATGGAGATCGTTCCGATACCTTGTTCGAGCAGTTTTTTCCGAAGCGCTTCGGCACTGACTCCGTTGAGTTCGAAGCTCATGAAATATCCCGAGTTGAAAGGCAGAGGGGTGAGCACCTCGCTGTCGGCAGAGGAAATGCAGGAGCGGGCGGCCTCGTACCGTTTGCGCAGTTCGTCGGCAAAGACCTGTTTTTCAGCCTGATGACTGGGGGACTCCAGGAGTTTGATCAGCAGATTCTGGGCGATTACGCTCGAGTTGGAAACCGCACCCCGAATCGATCCCATGAGCTTCTTTTCCAGCGCCTGGTATTGATCGGCATTTAGTCCCTTTGATCCGAAGGTAACAAAGCCCACACGGAATCCCCACGCGAACTCTTCCTTGGTGGAACCGTCGATTTTTACCGCCAGCACCCGCTCATGCAGTGATGCAAGGCGGGCAAAGAGGGACTGGGTATAGGTGCCTTGTTCATAAAAGAGTCCGAAATATGCATCATCGGTTACCGCCAGGATGTCTATTCCCTGTTCGGCGGCATCGTAGATTGTCTGTATGATCCCCTCGATCTCGGAAACGGTGGGTGAGTAGCCGGTAGGATTGTTGGGAAAATTCAGAAATACTATTGCTTTATTACGGCTTCGCTGTTCCAGGAGTGTCTGCTTGAGGCCGTCGAGGTTCAAGCCCTCGTATTGATCATCCTTCTTATTGAAGAAGGGGAAGGTCACCAGTTCTCCTTCACCCTTTACCTCGACTATGAGGCGGTAGTTCCCCCAGAACATATCGGGAACTATGACGCGTTCCCCGCGGTCGAGGAACATATCGGTAATCTGGCTGATCCCCCCTGTCAGGCCGGGTACGACCGTGGGGTTCGAGATGGGGGTTTTCCCGAGGTCTGGATTTTTCCGTCTGATCTCCCCGGCCCAGAGTTCGCGGAGCTTGGGAAGACCTGATGTCGGAGCATATGCAACTGCTTCCCCGGCAGAGAGATTCGGCAACAGCTCGCTCAAACCCGGCAGGATCATGGGGCTGCCGCTTTGAAAAGCCATGCCCACGGTCGCATTGAAGCGGGTGGCCTGTTGTTTTGCCTCGGCCGATTGAGCTACGATGCCCTTCGGAAAATAAAGTGCCCGGCCGATGCCCGAGAGCAGTCTGGCCGCCGATGTTCCTTCCAGAATACCGTTTAATTCCCTTGCTAATGCATTCATAGGCCGGAGTATAGGCCCCGGGCCGAATCAGTGTCAACTCGAGATGCAGATCCCCGCTTGTTTTCTCAAAATATTAGGCGTATTGTTTATATTGTATTTCAGGGAGGTCATATGAAAGGGAGATCGGCGGTGGTGCTGCTGTTTGCAGCGGCGTTTGTTGTGTTATTGAGTGGTTGTATCGAGATGTCTACCAGGGTACTGGTGGAAAAGGACGGGAGCGGGAAGGTGGAGCAGACCTTCCTGATGAAGACGGAAATTGTGGAAATGTTGAAAAATATGGGGCAGTCGGACGAACCCTTTGAACTCTATAGCGAAGAGGAACTCGAAAGCCAGGCGGAGGGGATGGGTCCCGGGGTGTCTCTGGTTTCGGTCGATCCGCTCGATAAGGGGGCACTGACCGGTTATTTTGCCGTCTACAGCTTTGAAGATATCAACGAGCTCAGGGTGAATCAGAATCCGGATGCCCAGGTTCCCGAACAAGAGGGCGAAGGTGAAGCTGTGCGGGAGTTTTACACCTTTGATTTTACCGGAGGCAGGACGGCCCTGCTTCGCATCAACGCACCGGATGAGGAGTCAACGGAAACATCCGGGGGAACACAAATCGGCGAGAACCAGCCGCAAGAAGAGTATGACCCGGAAATGGCTGAAATGATGAGGCAGATCTATCGGGACATGAGGATCAGCATGGCGGTTGAAGTAGGCGGTTCCATTGAAAAAACGAATGCCGAGTTCGTAGAGGGTTCCACGGTCACATTGATGGATTTGGATTTTAACCGGCTTCTTGAGAAAGAGGGCCGCTTCGAAGAGCTTATGCGCAATCAGGCGGAAACCCTCGAAGAAACAAAAAACCTTCTTCAGGATATTCCCGGTCTGTCCATTGAATCGGCTGATCCGGTGGAGGTAAGGTTTCGATAAGAGAGAGGAGTGGTTTGCAGGTTTCGGCTGCACGGCAGACTCCGGATGTGCAGCCGGGATCCTTACTGATGAGATGAAGCAGGCGCAAAGCTGAGGGCCCATTCCGCCGCCCGGCGAAGTCCCTCGCCGGGTTCGCTGGTGAACTCCTTCACGAGGGGGCGAAGCCGTTCTTTTTCCGGGCCGGTTTCGAGATGAGCCCAGGCGAGGAGGGCGTTTCTTTGAAGGGCCTCCCCAGGTATCCAGGAAAGACCCATGGCGCTCCCGCGAAGAAGCTCCGCTGTCTCCGCCGATCCGCCGCGGAGGAGGGGTTCGAGGTCGATGCTCTCGAAGGGAAGGTCTCCGGTTTCGGGGGGGATTCCGGTATGGTTGAAAGGGCAGACTTCCTGGCAGATCTGGCAGCCGTAGATTCGCCTTCCCCAAACCTTCATGAGTTCTTCCGGAAGCGGTCCTGGGTCGGTGGAACGGGATTGCATGCAGCGGTTCATGTCGAGATTCCCCTTTCCGTCGAGCGCCTGGGTGGGACAGGCGCTTATACAGCGCCTGCAGGATCCACAGCGTTTTCCGGGAGGAAGGGCCCCTTCCAGCGGGGGGTCTGAAGGGATGGCAAAGGGCAGGGCCATCCCCGCCAGAACGACCAGAGATCCTGTTTCGGGGGTGATAATCAGGCTGTTGCGGCCGGCGAAGCCTATACCCGAGGCGGCGGCAAGCAGTTTTTCCGGCAGCCGTGAGTTGGAGAATATCCGGATATCCCGCTTGAGCAGGCCGAGTTCTTCCCGCAACTGTGCGGCGAGTCCTTTGAGCAGGGTAACGGCATCCCGGTAATAGTGCCGGCGGGCAAAGGGAGCTACCCAGCCTGCCGCTGCAGCCCCCGCCGGCGTCGGGGCTGACGGGGAGGGGTCTCGCTCCCCTGCGGGATAGGCGAGGGCGGCAATCATAATGCTTGTGTTCCGGGAATCATCGCCGAGGACAGGAGGCAGGTCCCCCAGTCCTTCCGGCAGACGGTCCAGGAATCGGACCCGGCAAAAACCTAGTTCGAGGGCCCTTGTGCGAAGGGTCTCCCTGTCAATCCGGTTTTCTTTCGGCGGTTTCATATCGGCAGAAACAACAACGGTTCAGCTTGGGACTGCACTCAGCTGCGCGCGAATAGCCATTGCAGGATGTCCTCGGCGATTGTTTCCCACTCCGGTTCCATAAGCAGTTCATGATAGAGGTCCGGATACAGTTTCAACGTTTTATCTTCTGAAGAGATTTTTTCAAACAAATTGCGGGAGGATTCTACAGGCATAAGGAGATCAGCTTCTCCGTGGAGGAGGAGAATGGGGAGACGGACCTGATCAAGCCGTGAAAGGGTGTGTACCAGCGCTTTGAGGGTTTCGTAGCCGGTTCGCGCCCTGATTCTTCCTTGGTATATCAGCGGGTCCTGCCGGGAACGCTCCCTTTCCTCTTCGTCCTTCGTGAGGGTGCTGCCTTCGAGTTTCTGCATCGGTAGTCGGGGAAAAAGAGAACTGACGAGGCCTGCTATCCGGATCTTCAAGGGGGAAACATTGTCCGGAATTCTGCCCATGGGGGCCGAAAGCACCGCCCCCTGAAAGGGTCCGTTTTGTTCCGACAAATACCGGAGGGCAATCATCCCTCCCAGGCTGTGACCGAAGAGAAAGAGCGGTGTGTTCTCGTTTTCCCTTTGGATGTTTTCGCCCATCATCTGCAGGTCCTCGAGGACGAGGTCCATGGACTCTATGTCGCCGAGGGTTTTCCGAGCGGATCTTCCGTGGCCCCGCTGATCGTAGGCAATACAGCCGATCCCTTTCTCGGCAAATCGCTCAAATACGTGATGATAGCGCCCTGAATGTTCGCTGATGCCGTGCAGCATGAGTATCAGCGCCCTTGCATTTTCCGGGATAAGACGGCGTGTGAAGAGGCTCTTTCCGTCCGAGGCGGTCACAAACTGTTCTTTTTCTTCCAACATGGCCTCAAGTTTACCCTTCCGGCAGATAACCTGCAAGATCACGTTGACAGGCGGCCATTATTCTCATATATATTCAATATGGGTGATTTCGATCCCACTCCTCAAGAGCAGGCTTCTACGGAGTCCGGGGAGTCGTTTTTTCAGCGTATTTTCTCACTCTTTCTCGGCGGCGGTGACCCGGAGAAAGAGAAGAAGCGAGTTCTCAAGGAACTGGCAAAGAGCCTGAAGCGTTCAAAATACAAGTTCTACAAGCCCTCCGGAAAAGAGGCCCTCCCCGGCCTGGCCAAATTCGTATACGAGATCTACAAGGTTGTCGGCCCGGCACAGGTCTTTCTGGAAAATGCGGAAAGCTCGAATGTGCTCAAGGGGATGTTTATAGAACAGTATCTCACCGAGGAACAGAAGGAAATCCTGAGCCATTTTACCGAAGATTATATTCGGGAGCAGGCCCAAAAGGTCGACGCCAAAACCCTCACTTCGGCTCTTAAAAACGACCTGGTAAACATCTACTCGGTGTTCGATGCAGAGCGGGTCAAAGAGATCGACGGACTGTATAACCTCTTCGGAATCTTTATCTCTGTGGTCAATTTTGATTATTTCTTTTTTCTGAAGAAATTTGATTCCGCCCTCCCGGAGCGGGATTTCCAGTACTCTCCTTCCTTTGAAAGTATCAACGCCGATTACATCTCCGATGATTTAAAGGATTTTCTCGAAATCCTGATACTCCTGGACAGGGAAGGGGATTGGGATCAGCTCTTGACCCTCCTTCAGGAATACCGAAACATGGAGGTAGTCAACCGGGCCGACTGGAACAAGCAGCTGGAAAAGATGCAGCGGTTAAAGAAGTCGGGGGTAATCGTTCAGATGATCAAACACATTGATGACAATCCGGATTTCTCCATGAAGGTAAAGCTCCCCAATGAACGGATTGTTGAAGATTACCTGAACCGTCTGAAGACCCAGACGGAGATGACCCTGCAGAAGCTGGTCAAAGAGAAGAAAAACAAAAAAATCGACCAGTTAGCACACCAGGTGTTCGGGACCACGGCGATTTCCCGGATGAAGAACTACACCGACAAGATGAACCTCACCTTTGCAAAGCGGCTGCTCGGCGGCTATACCTATGTGGTCCCCCTCAACTATCTCAAGGCCTTTTTGATCGATTATCTGAAAAAGGATATCCGTGAACTGGTCAATACCCTGATCGTACGGGGCCAGTGGAGTACCAATGTGGTCTCCAATCAACTCTCAGAGGCGTTCCATCGATTGATGGAGCTCTCCGAGGAGCTTGTTAAATTCGACGACTCCCTCGCTGAAGACGGCGAACTGGGTATCAAGCTGAAACGCTTCATGGCTAAGTCCGACAAGGATAAGAGTCAGCTAAATCGTACCCGCCTTGTCCTGAAAGAGGTGAACGACAGCGCGGCGGGAATGATCAACGAATCGGCCCAGAACCTGATTACCATGGGAAAGAGTCTCAAAACGGTCCTCGAGGATTATAAACAGGAACATCATGAGTTGATTATGAACTGGAAAGAGGTCGAAGGGGCCTATGAAAAACCGGTGGACCAGTATATCTCCGAAGTCTACAAGAAGATCTACTATTTTATTCAGCTTTTACAGATGTACATGAAAAAATAATTACCGTCCTGCTTCCAGAGAGAGCAAGAAAGCCTTCCGTTCGACCAGACCACCGTAGTTTCCTATGCCTCCGGAGGCGGGAACGATCCGGTGGCAGGGGATGATGATGGAGACCGGGTTCCGGGCAACAGCATTTGCTGCGGCTCGTACTGCCTTCCGGCGGCCTGCGGCGGCGGCGAGTTCTCCGTAGGTCATTCTTTCGCCGTAGGAGAGTCTCATCAGCATTTCGAGAACGATCCGGTGGAAGGGCGGCTGGTCATCGAGGTCGAGTTCCACCTCGAAAGCCTGCCGTTCCCGGGAGAAGTATTCGCTCAGCTGTTCGGCGGCGGCGGCAAGAACGGGTGCTGGGGCTGGGCGGCCTGGCGGGCCTGCCGGGTCTGCCGGAGCTGGGCGGCCTGCCGGGTCTGCCGGGCCTGGCGGAGCTGGGCGGCCTGCCGGGTCTGCCGGGCCTGCCGGGTCTGCCGGGCCTGCCGGGCCTGCCGGGTCTGCCGAGGCGGCCCCCTGGTGGGGAGATGCGGCCCTCTGATCCGGGGTGATTGCTGGGCGGACCGGGCCGGAAAACTCGAGCGCCGAAAGCCGTTTGCCGTCCCGGGTTTCCAGCCTGATAAGGCCGATCGGCGAGCTTGTCATTAGTATTTCTCTTGGCTTCTCACTCATTCGGCTGCCTTTTGGTGAATTCCTTGAGACGGCCGGAGGTCGATTCGGGCAGCCGAGCACTCAGCAGTATGTGATCATCCCGGTACTCCTCGTTGAGGACAGTCCCGGTCCGGTGAACCAGCGCGGTTAAATCGTAGCGGTCGTACGGGATCTTCAGCTCGACCGGCTCCCTGCCGCCGGAAAAGGCTCCCCTGATCATGTCGAGGAGCTGCTGGATACCCTCTCCGTCTTTTGCGGAAACGAGGACCGATTCGCGTTCGGGCAGATCGAGAAGGCCGATGTCCGGCTGCCTGTCGCCGAGCTGGTCCGCTTTATTTAAAACGGTGATGATTTTACTGTCGTTTATGCCGATCTCTTCGAGGACCGAGTGGGTGGTTGCCAGGTGATTTGCGGCGTTCGGGTCCGAAACATCCACGACCACGAGCAGGATGTCGGCAGTTCGGGTTTCTTCGAGGGTGGCTTTGAAGGCTTCCACCAGGTTGTGGGGCAGTTTGTCGATAAAGCCTACGGTGTCGGTGAGCAGAACACGCATACCCCCCGGTAAGGCCAGTTCACGGGTTGTTGTTTCCAGGGTAGCGAACAGGCGGTCGGCTTCAAAGGCCTCTGCGCCGGTCAGACGGTTGAGGAGGGTGGATTTTCCTGCATTCGTATAACCGACGAGGGCGGCAGTCGGCATGGGCAGCTCACTTCGGCGTTTGCGCATGACCGACCGGCTGGTTTTTACCGTTTCCAGTTCCCGTCTGACCGAAGCAATCCGCTGCAGATAGATTCGGCGGTCCGCCTCGAGCTGCTGTTCTCCCTCGCCCCGGGTGCCCCGGGCGCCTCCTCGCTGCCTGGAAAGGTGAGTCCATGCCCGGTGCAGACGCGGCAGCTGGTACTCGAGTCTGGCCAGTTCAACTTGAAGATCGGCTTCCCGGCTGCCTGCCCGGAGGCGGAATATTTCGATAATGATCTCCGTGCGGTCGCTGATCCGAAGGCCGGTTAGGCGTTCCCAATTGCGCTGCCTGCTCGGAGTGAGCTCATCGTCAAAAATAACCTGGTCTACTTCCAATTCTTTGGCGCGTTCTGTGATTTCTTGTGCCTTGCCGCTTCCGACCAGATAACGGGGATGCGGGCGGGAAATGGGCGCCTGCATCGAATCGACCGGTTGAATGTTGACAGCCCGCACAAGAGCGTTCAGTTCGGACATGCTTCGCTCGGCACCGTCGGTTGACAGGGAACGCTCTGTAATACTAACTAGAAGTGCGCGGGGCCGGGTTGATCTCTTGTATTGAAATGAAACAGGTGAACGGCTCAATCTGTTCAAATAATAGAGTTCCCGCGCTCTCTGGTCAAGTGCCTCTTTGGCAGGGAGCGAAGGGGCCGAATGGAGGGGTTCATGGAGGAGGAAAAGGTGAAATTTCGCTGCAGTGAGTGTGGAAAAGAGTACAAGGCCGAAGCAGACAGAATGCTGTGTTCCGAGTGCAGCAAAGATCAGAGGGAAAACAGGCCGCTTCGGGGGATTCTCGAAGTAACCCTTGATGTCGAGCTGCCCTCTTCTCTTCTCGAGCAGGTTCGCCGGGAGTGCGCCTCCCGCAGAGAAGCGAACGAGGGCGGTCTGCAGACCTCCGGCGGTGCACGTCTGCCTGCCCGCGGGCTTTCTCCTGCAGGAGCGGAATTTGTCCGGCGTCTTCTGCCTATTGATTCTTCCTTCCTGCCGCCGCTTCCGGTGGGAGAAACACCGCTGTGGAAGCCGCCCCGCCTCGCCGAGAAACTCGGGCGGCGCGAGCTCTACCTGAAGGATGATACGGCAAATCCCACGGGCTCTCTCAAGGACCGGGCTTCCTTCCTGGTAGCAGGCTGGGCACGCGAGCTGGGAATAGACAGGATTACCGTCGCCTCCACCGGCAACGCCGCTTCATCAATGGCCGGCGTGGGTGCTGCTGCCGGCCTTGATATCACGATCTTCCTCCCGGCCACAGCTCCCCGGGCAAAACTGGTGCAGGGCCTGCAGTACGGCGCCCGGGTCATTCCCGTAGAAGGGACCTACGACGAGGCTTTCGACCGCTCCCTGGCGTATTCCCGGGAACACGGGGGAATGAGCCGGAATACTGCCTACAATCCGATGACTATCGAGGGGAAAAAGACTGCCGCTCTCGAGATTTTTCTTCAATTCGGTGGAGTGCCGGATTATGTTTTCGTCCCTACCGGCGACGGGGTAATCCTGTCCGGGATCTATCGGGGGTTCGAGGACCTGGTTCGCACAGGGGCGGCAGACCGTATGCCCGGTATCGTGGCTGTTCAGGCGGAGGGGAGCGCTTCTATCTGCCGGGCCCTGGAAACAGGAGATTTTTCAGATCCTGTTTCATCCGACACCTGCTGTGACTCGATCTCCGTGAACGTCCCCCGAGGCGGCTGCTTCGCTCTCGGGCGGCTCAGCAAACACGGCGGAGGGTGCATCCGGGTGAGCGACGATCAGGCTCTGCAGGCGCAGATGGAACTTTCTTCCGGTGCGGGCCTTTTTGCAGAACCCTCATCCGCCGCTGCTCTGGCAGGCCTCCGGGTTTTCGAAAAGGAAATTCCCGAGGATGCCTCTGTGGTTCTGCTCATTACCGGGAACGGGCTCAAGGATATCGACGGGGCTTCAAAGAAGATGGAATTCCCTATTTGAGCCCAGTCAGTTCGTTGAATTCCTCAATCATCGTATCGATTTCGGGGACCATCGCCTGTATCCGTTTCCACCAGTTCCGATCGTACCACTGGGCCTGGAGCTGATCGATAGTTTTTCCCTGTTGTTCGATCCAGGTGTAGTATTTCAGGTTGTGGATCCGGAGGCGCTCGTAGTAACCGAGTTCGGCCACCGAATCGAGTCCCTGTTTGAGCATGCTTCCGTGGTAAGCGGCGGCTGAATCGGCATCTGTAAAACTGCCCCGCTGTTCATGCATCTCCCGGATCCGGGAGGAGTAGAGTTCTGCAGAATCGGTGAGAACGGTGAAAACTACCTGGTCTTCGTCGAGTTCGTAGTATTTTGCGAACTTAATGGATGCCAAAAGGTTTCCTATACCGGATAATCCGAAGAGTTCGAGCCGGGAAAGGAACTGTTCGTCTATTCCCCTCCGGTCGAGGAAATCCATGCCCTTTGCCTCGTTGAACAGGCGGAAAAGGTCCATGCAATCGTTGTCGTCTACCGCGATTACCATGTCCGTATTTCGTACATTGTGGATCCACGGCACGTGTTTGTCGCCGATACCCTCGATTCTGTGCCCGCCGAATCCGTTTCGCAGAAGGGTCGGACACTGCAGGGCTTCAGCGGCAACAATCTTTGATTCGGGGTAAGCCTGTTTCAGGTAGTCTCCGGCGGCGATAGTGCCTGCCGATCCGGTGGAGCTGACGAAGCCGGCATAGTCTTCTGCTGCGATTCCCTGAGATTGCAAAACCTCTTCGATGGCGCTCCCTGTGATTTCGTAGTGCCAGAGATAGTTTCCGAACTCGCTGAATTGATTGAAGATGACGACCCCGTCTCCCCGTTCGGCTTCGAGTTCATGACACTTGTCGAAGATCTCCTTCACATTGCTCTCGCAACCCGGGGTCGCAATTACCTCGCCGGCTACGTTCTTCAGCCAATCAAAGCGCTCTCGGCTCATCTCTTCGGGAAGAATAGCCACCGAATCGCAAGCCAGCAGGGCCGAGTTGTATGCTCCTCCGCGGCAATAGTTTCCCGTGGAAGGCCATACCGCCTTTTGTCGGGTGGCGTCGAAGCTCCCGCTTACCAGCGTGGGTGCGAGGCAGCCGTAGGTTGCCCCTACCTTGTGTGCGCCGGTGGGAAACCACTTGCCGACCAGAGCGAAGAGGCGGGCCTTGATCCCCGTAAGCTCCCGGGGGATCTCTATATAGTTTACCGGTCCGAAGGTGCCGCCCTGTTCGGTTGGTTCGTTTTTCCAGGTAATGCGGAAAAGGTTGCGGGGATCGACTTCCCAGAGCCCCAGTTCCTTCAGAGTATCGCGTATCGAAACCGGGATCCTGCCGGGGTTTTTCATTTCCGCGAAGGTGGGCAGGATGATTGACCGCTCTTTACATCGGCGGGCGTTCTTTTCTCGTATTTCCTTATGAAGTTTCAGGTCGATCATGGAGGCTCCTTTCGGCTTTTAGATGATGAGTGCGGATTTAGCCCAGGCATAATGATGCATCCGCAGGGTATTGTAGTCCGGCATCGGGAAGAAGAGGATCTCTTCTTCGGATCCGAAAAAGATACCCCGGTCGATAGCCTGGTAGCTGAAGGATTCGATATGAGAGCGGTCGATGGTTTTTGTCGGTTTGCCGCCCCCCTCTACCGATTCGATGCAGGACTGGATGTGTTCCGAGTTTCTGTCGTAGATTCCGCCGATGTTGCCTGTCTGTTCAGGGGTTTTAAAGTCGATCACCTTCAGATCGGCAAAGACCAAAACCGGGACATGGATTTTTTGGCTTTCCGCGGTTATAAAATCGGTGAAGTCTTCCGGAGGCATACTGCTGACGACCAGGGGATTTATCGGGCTGAGTTCCTGATATATGTAGATCGATTTTCTTACTCCGCCGGTATACCGGGTCGGATTGATCGGCAGGCTCCGGCCGTCACGGGTGGTAAGATAGAGATTTCGATATTGTGTGAGGGGGATCTTTTCAATTGTCCGGTAAACAGATAAATAGAGTGAGTGTTTCGGTTCCCCGTCTTCATGGGAAACGCAGCGCTCGGCAGCATAGTCCCAATCGAAGTCGTTTCCGAACTCTCCGTTGATCTCGGCAAATATCAAACGTTCATTCGATCCCTTTCGCGAACCAATGGCCATATAGGCGCCGAAGGCTTCCGGTTCCAGCTGGGAGGCTATGAGCGCCTCCATAGGAAAGAGTGAAACGTAGTAATGGATTGTCATGGCAATACCCCCGCTCTTTCTGAATCCAACGCTCATACTATTCTATCCGAAGCGGAGGAATATTGCAAAGCGGATCTGAATTATTGCACCTTGTGTCGCCGAGGCTTTTGCGCTGCCGGGGCTTTTGCGCTGCCGAGGCTTTTGCGCTGCCGGGGCTGCCTGCCTATGAGACAGCCCCTGTGTTGCTGTATGTGCTCCGTCTCGATCCGCTTGTATTTTGTAAAACAGTTTCAACGATATTAATTTTCCATGTTCCCGCTATTGTAGCGTATCATTTTTTTGGGTTCCATCGGGGATTGTCGATAAATTCCGGTTTTCCCTCCCGTTGTACACATAATTTGCGGAAACCCTGCGTCTCGATCGTACCGTAGTTATGCCCCGCGTCGCCCCGAAAGCTGAAAAATGACACCAGCGGTTCTTCGAGGGACGCATTGATGCTTCTGTGGGCATATCTGCCGGGAACGTAGACGGCGACTCCTGGACGCATTTCCCGTGCCTCCCATTCTCCTTCCGGGCTTTCCATCAGCATATAGCCGAAACCCTTCAGGCAGTAGTACACCTCCGATGTCTCGAGCTGTACGTGAAAGTGTCCCTTCGTCATGTAGTATTCCTCTCCCACCAGGCCGGGATAGGTTATACTCGTGCCGAAAGTAACTTCCGTGTCTTTTTCTGGAACCTTTGGATCGTGGAATTCGTAGATGAGCTCATCGTTTTGAGCAATCTTTTCTTCCAGCGAATCGTTGTCGAGGTACATACCCCGCATGTTAGAAAGGTATCGCTTCAACGATTCGATGTCCTTCGATAATCCAGTTACCAGATCGAAATGTATACTTCGTGAAATGTTTGTCGTTCCTTGTGCCACACTATTACTCCTTCTTCGTTATTTCCACCGTGCGGAAACCGTGTTCACCGTGTATCGGGTTTCGAGGTGGTCGACAATCAGGTTGGTTCCCCCCTTCAAGCCGTTCAATGGAAGCATCGTCGATTTTTGTCGCCGGCGCATTCTTTTAGCCTCCCGAAATAGGGGGAAACAACAGCACCGTATCTCCGCTGTGGAGTTCCGTCTCGAGCTTGTCAGGGTACTGCTCCCAACCTTTTCCGTTTAATACCGCCATTATTCTCGGATCAGGAAGAGCAAGACCATACTCCGAATTCAACCGGCGGCTTAAATCCTCGAGGCTAGCCCCCGGGTCGAGCTCCACCGTTTCCTTCCGCTTCCCGGTTTTCTCGGCAAGGCTTACAAGATATTTTACCGTTACTTCCACCGTCTCTTCGTTCATTTATGCCGTCAGATCCTTCAACCCGCATTTATCGATGGCCGTATCAGGCACTATTCCGTTTTTTCCCCAGCCCCGAGAACTGTAGTAATCGTCGAGAATTCGGTTATACATTTCTTCGGTCAGCTGTTGTCCTTTAATCGGCCCGGAAGGGACAACCTCTTTTAAAAATCGGTCCGGCAGTATATCGTCCTTACGGTCAATTCCCTCTCTGTTGAGGATAACCCGTTCGAGGTTGTAAATTCGGTTTCCGATCTCCATCAGCTCGGGCTCGAAATCGTAGCCCGTTGCCGCAAACATTGTTTCTCCGTGGGGATTGGCGCGGAAATCCATGGATCCTCGTACCACGGTGCAGATACCGAGGCTGTCGATATAGGCCCGGTTGTTCTGAATAGTGTGGACAAGCTCCCCCTTTCCGTCTAAGGCGAAACGGTCGTATTTGCCGCTCTGGAGTTCGTCTCGGATGGTCCAGCCGCCTACGTTATGACAGGCGCCCCTGCTCGAGGTTCCGATGGTGAGCGCATGCCCGTAAAATCCCCGGGGATCGTAGGCCGCCGGAGACATTCCCTTTACATGAACGATATAGGGCTTCCACTCGGGCCGTGCTTTTTCGACCCCCTTCATCCCTTCCGCCAACAGCTCGCCGATTCCACGGCGTTCCGCAATAAGCCGGAGCATGCCGAGAAGTGCTTCTCCGCTCCCGAACCGGGCTTCGATACCCTCGGTGTCGTCGGTGGTAATCAGGCCCCGTTCGAAGAGTTCCATCGACAGGGCAACCAAATTCGCCCCGGACATGGTATCGAGACCGATTTTATCGCACAGCTCGTTAGCGGCGATAATCGCTGCGAAGTCGTCCACTCCGCAGTTTGGTCCGAGGAGACCGATGTTTTCGTATTCCGTTCTCGCCTTCGAACCTTTGTAGGGCCCTTCCTTCACTTCCCCGACGGAGCCGCAGGCCACAGGACATTTGTCACAGGCGTAATTGCTTATCTTGTAGTTTTCATAGAAAAAGTTGTGGTCTACCTTGTCGCCGCCTTCGAAATGGGTGGTCTGGAAATTCCGGGTGGGCATACAGCCGAGTTCATTGATGGGCTGTATATATTGGGCGGTGCCGTACTTGGTATGGTTTCCACGGGTCTCCCGCAAGACCGGTAAGGTCCCCTTCTGAATTTCCTTCAGCTTTTCCGGGTCGGCCGCGGGGATTTCCCCGGTCCCGTAAACCACGACACCCTTCAGTTTTTTTGAACCGAAAACGGCGCCGCCGCCGCCGCGGCCGAAGGCCCTGGTGTCGACACAGACATAGGAAACCCGGACCAGTTTTTCCGCCGCAGGACCGATTGCCAGCGCACCGGCTCGATTACTGCCCACGGCCTTGTAAAGTTTTTCCAGGACCTTGTCGGTGTTTTCACCGGCCATGTCCCGGGCGTCGCAAAATTCGACCCCGTCAGCGGTAATTTTTATATAGATCCAGTCATCGGCTTTTCCTTCGATGATCATCCCGTCGTACCCGTTTTTCTTCAACTGAGTGCCGATCCTTCCGCTGCTGTTCGAGCAGAGGTAGTGACCCGTTTCCGGAGCCTTTGTGGAAAACTGAAATTTTGTTGCCGCCGGCAATGTAAGGCCCGTCAGCGGCCCGGACATCATAATCAACTTGTTTTCAGCGTCAAAAGGATCGACCTCCGGTCCAATTTCGTTGTAGTAGTATTTTGCCGCAAGCCCCCGGCCGCCTAAGAGTTTCTTAAACCATTCTTCAGGAATAGCTTCGACACTACTCGTTCTATCGGTTAAATTAACGCGCAGCAGTTTACCCATATACGCGCCTTTGTAAAACGCTGACATTCTATTCCTCCCCTTATTGTTATTTCTTAGCATTTAATATCATTTTTAATTACTGTATGTTGTTGGCTTTCATTTGTCAAGGAACCGTTGCAGTTTTCCCTTATTTGTAATGACATATTTACAAAAAATCTCCTCCGATATATGCTGTTAGAAACTTGTACAAATTGCTGAGGAGAGATAAGTGGGAACAATACTGATAACCCCCCGTTCTCTGACACGAGAGCGGCACCCGGCTTTTTCGCGTATCGAAGATGCCGGACACGAGATAGTAACATCTACTCCGGGGGTGCAGCCCTCGGAAGAAGAATTGCTTGAACTGGTCCCTGCTGTCGACGGATATTTAGCAGGGGTTGAAAAAATCAGTGCGAAGGTCCTGGAGGCGGCAAAAAACCTGAAAGTAATCGGGAGAAACGGTGTCGGTATCGACAATATCGACCTGGAAGCGGCAAAAAGGCTTACTATTAAAGTCTGCCCAACCCCCGGCTCGAATGCCCAGGGCGTTGCCGAGCTAACGATAGCCTTGATGTTTTCCCTTGCCCGATGGATCCCCTTCAGCAGCAGCGAACTGAAGGCTGGGGACTGGAGCAGGCGGAAGGGAACTGAACTGACGGGAAAGACCCTGGGTGTTATCGGCTGCGGAAATATCGGCAAGCGGGTGGCCGCTGCGGGTGCGGTTTTGGGCATGCAGGTGCTCGGGTACGATATGTATCCCGATGGATCTTTTTCCCCGTCAGGGTTCAGCTGGAGCAGCCTCGAAGGGATACTCAGCGGCTCCGATTTTGTCACCCTGCACTGTCCCTCGGGAAACAAGCCGCTCATTGATTCTGCGGCGGTATCTTCCATGAAAAAGGGAGCATTTCTAATAAACACTGCACGGGCGGCCCTGGTGGACGAACAGGCGGTGATAACCGGACTCGATTCGGGCCGGCTCGCCGGATACGGTGTTGATGTATTCGACCCGGAACCGCCGGAAGATTTTACCCTGGCCGGGCATGAGAAAGTAATACCAACTCCCCACATCGGGGGATTTACAAAAGAAAGCGTAGACAGGGCGACCGTCGGTGCAATAGAACAAATACTGGAAAACATAGATGGGTAAAGAACTGTTTGAAAAAACCAAGAGGTACTACGTCGTGCCGGGTATTTCAATTGCGTCGGTGGATGACGCTCTTCCAATGGCGGACTGTCTTTAAAAACGGAGCTGAGTAAACGGCACATGAGCGGCGCTGCTGCAGGCCCGTCACTGACGGACAAACGGATAAATAAAGATGTTCCCGTCCCCCTCTATTATCAGCTGAAGGAGATCCTGCTGGAGTATATTCAGAATGCCCAGCTGGGGGTGCCGATCCCCCCGGAACTGGAGCTGTGCGAATTATTCGGGATTAGCCGGCCCACTGTGCGGCAGGCGGTCAACGAGCTTGTTGTCGAAGGCTATCTGGAACGGCAGAAAGGGCGGGGCACCTTCGTCACCCGACCGAAAATTATCCGGGAATACCATTTTGCCTTGCAGAGCTTCAACGACGAAATGAAGCAGAAGGGCCTGTCTCCATCCACGCAGGTCCTTGAATTTGCAACAGTCCACGCCGACGATCGGGTCGCCGAAAAGCTCCAGCTGAATCGCGGCAGCGAGGTCGTCAAACTCCGCAGGCTTCGTTCGACCAACGGCGAGCCGGTGCTCATCGTTCTTACCTATCTCCCCTCGAAACGATTTCCGGGCCTGCTCTCAAAGGATCTGGAGCAAAACTCCCTCTATACAACACTGGCGGAAGATTACGATGCTCCGGTGGAACGCACGGTGCGGACGTTAGAGGCTCGGCCCGCCGGGGAATACGAGGCGGAATTGCTGCGGATTACCAAAGGCGCGCCGGTACAGTATATCGAAACGGTTGCGTATCTCGCCGACGGGATCCCGGCGGAATTCTCCATCGGAAGCTACCGCGGCGACCGGAACAAGTTTACATTCGAGCTGACGCGGCGGGAAACCCTGCCGAGCTAGAAATTTGCCGGCGATTTTTGTGAACCTGTAAATTCTCGGACCGGTAAAAACGTCCGCTGCGTCGGTATGCTGCAGAACTAGGGTGAAAAACTCTAAAACCACCGCTCCCTCACTGCCCAAGTCTGAAATCGCTCAGCTTAGGTTCGAACATTGGACACAATGTGGAAAGATATTCTACAATACCGATTAAAGCCGTATATCCCGGTACATACCGGCTCTGCCGGAGGGATAGGCGAGCGATAGCATAAGTTCGAAGGAGACATCCCATGAATACCCTCTATCTCTATCTACCCCTGGGGGCCGGTGTTTTGTCGGTTCTCTTTGCGCTGGGAAAGGCTATATGGGTGAAGCGGCAGGATCCCGGCGAAAAAAGACTCCAGGAGATCGGTTCGGCGATTCGCAAGGGCGCCATGGCCTTTCTTGCCCGGGAGTACAAGGTGCTCGCAATCATAGTAGCTGCGGTTGCTGTTATGCTCTTTCTCAGTGAAAGCGGAGCGGCTCGTTTTGTGGCCCTTTCCTTTGTTTCCGGGGCTGTGCTCTCCGCCCTTGCCGGATTCATCGGAATGAATGCTGCAACCCGGGCGAATACACGGACGGCAAATGCCGCCAGGTCGGGGCTTGTCCCATCTTTGAATATTGCCTTTCAGGGCGGAAGTGTTATGGGATTGTCGGTGGTAGGCCTTGGATTGGCAGGACTTTCGGCTCTGACTATTCTCTACATGAACCTCTTTGTTCCCGAGACCCTCGCTGCAGCGGAGCAGGTGGGGCTTTTGAGTACGATGGTCCTTCCGATGATCTCGGGATACTCTCTCGGGGCGAGTTCGGTAGCCCTTTTTGCGAGGGTAGGCGGCGGGATATTTACAAAGGCGGCCGATGTGGGAGCCGACTTGGTAGGAAAAGTGGAAGCCGGTATTCCCGAGGACGATCCGAGGAACCCTGCCGTTATTGCAGATAATGTAGGGGACAATGTCGGTGATGTTGCAGGACTCGGGTCGGACCTCTGCGAGTCCTATATCGGTTCGATAATCGGTGCCATGGTTCTCGGAGGGGCCGCCGGCTCGGTTGAGCTTGTCGTCTTTCCCCTGCTCATTGCTGGAGCAGGAGTGCTCGTATCGATCATCTCCACCTTTATTGTCCGTACAAGAGAAGGGGGGAATCCCCAGACTGCACTCAATATCGGTACTTTCGGCGCGGCCATCATTACCGCCGCCTTGGCCTTTCCCCTCATCCGCTTCGTTGCACCGGAGACCTTTCGAATCGGCGGAACGGTCTATGAAAGTTACGGAATATTCGTCGCGTTGATCGGAGGTCTTATCGGCGGGATCCTGGTGGGAATAATTACTGAATACTATACCGGAGACGGGAAAAAACCTGTTCTCGATATTGCCCGTTCCTCGAATACCGGCGCGGCGACCAACATAATATCGGGCCTCGGTCTTGGAATGCAGTCTACCGCCATGCCCATAGTGCTTCTCGGGGTTGCAATATGGTTGGCCTATTTCATGGCCGGCCTGTACGGAATCGCTGTTGCATCTCTGGGGATGCTGGCCACCACCGGTGTTCAGTTGTCTGTGGATGCCTACGGGCCGATTGCAGACAATGCCGGCGGGCTTGCCGAGATGGCCGAGATGAA
>JAIPGG010000038.1 GCA_021736255.1 Spirochaetales bacterium
GGCAGGAAGCGGCCGATCATGTCCACATCCCCGGTTTTTTCGATCCGATCGAAGTCGGGGATACGCAGTTCGTCCATCGACGCCCCGGCGATGTGTATCTGTTCACGGACCGGCCGGTCCTGGTCGAACCAGCGCTCCCTTTCTGCGGCCTCCGCCTGCACCGGCAGGCTCAGACCGTCGTAGCCTGCAATGTCGGCAAAGACGATGTCCAGGGCCGCAGGGTTCTGCGAGGCAAGGAGGAGGCCGATCTCCCGCGGGCTGCCGTTTCCCGGTCCGTGCCCCTCCATGCCGATTATCCCGTCCATCACCGTAAATACCGGGGGTACCGCCTCGTTTAAATCCACGATCATCCGGGCAAAATGCTCCTTGTCGGGAAAGCGTACGTGAAACTGGGCCTTCCTGAGCCCCGGTACCAGGCCGAACATATTTTTCAGCGCGCCGGTGGTGTACAGGAGCTGGTGGTTTTTGAATTTGGCCATGGAGATTACCGCGTCGACCTTCTTCAGTACGTCGCTCAATACAAAGCGGCGTACGAGCCGGCCGCCGGGGTTTGCCTCCTCGTACTCTCCGGCCCCGGTAACCCAGGTCCCGCCTGCGGATTCCACAGCCTTGCGGTTTCCCGATGCAGCCCCGGCGGCATCCGGACCGGCAAAGCCCGGGGAATCCCAGGCGTAGACCTCGTGTCCTGCCTCGACCAGGTAGCGGGTCATAGCTCCCATTACCGCGGGATGGGTGGTCACCGCCTTCTCCGGCCCCGAAGCGGAGAGGTGGTTCGGCTTGAGTAGGATTCGGCTTTTGCCTTCAGGGGATGAAAGCGGGATCCCTCCGGCTGCTTCGATGACTTTGACCAGGGCCTGGTACACCCCTTCCTGCTCGTAACTCGAGCACCGCTCAACGGCAACCAGGGCCTTCGGGGGAATTGTATCGGACATGCTCATCACTCCTTGTGCTCTTTGTGTTTTTTGTGATTCTTGCAAAAAAAATGGGTCCGAGGCCGCCGCTCTTGTCCGGCCATATCCTCTGTCCCAAGCTGCCCCCTTTCGGTTCCGGGGAAAGCACGGCTTCCGTCATACTCATCCGCAACCCCGACTGGGGCGAAAGGAGTTTTGCCTGCGGATGCTTGTCGAGAAACCTCTTTATCACCCCTTCATTCTCGTATTCACTGAGGGTGCATGTCGAATAGAGGAGAATTCCCCCGGGCTTGAGGGCGGTAAAACCCGCCTTGAGAATCGTGTAGGCCTGTACGGCAAGGTGGCGGGTCCTGGCAGGACTCCAGCTTTCCAGTGCCCGCGGATGATCGAGAAGATGGCGCTCGCTCGAGCAGGGTACATCGGCCAGGACCCGGTCGTAGCGGTCGGACTCGTAGAGCCCCCAGCGGCGGGCATCGTGGCCGGTAACCTCGATTCGCTGCCTCCAGGCAGACGGGAGATGCTCATCGAGTACCAGATGCAGGCGGCGCCTGCGGGCGGAGGAGCGGTCGTTGGACACGAGCCTGCCTCCCCCGGAGTCACCAAAAATTCCGCAGGCGAGAACAAGGCTTTTGCCTCCGGGGGCAGCGCAGAGATCGAGGACCTCCATACCCGGGCCTGCCTCAGCAGCCCGGGCAGCGGCTATGGAGGCGGGGTCCATATAGTACGGCTTTACCAGGCCGGAAGGGCTTTCGTAATCCGGTTCACCGGCCATCGCCTCCACCAGCCGGCTCCACCGTTCGGGAAGCAGATCTTCGTAAAACCGGTGAAAGGCTTCCGGTCCTTTCCTCGCGGCGTTTTCTCTTTTTGCAGGCTTTTTCCCGGAAGTCTTGCGGGAGGGTCTTCGGGAGCCGCGGCTCTTTTTCACCTGGGCCCTCTCTTTCCCCGGCAGTTGCTCCGGCGGGAAGCAGTCTCTTCGAACAAGGTGTCATACTCCTCGACAAGAGCGGACCAGCTGAATTTATCCATGAGGGAAGATTGAGCCTTCAGGTCGTGAACGGGAACCTGCGGGGAGGCGGCGGCATTCTGTCTGCCTCCATATAGAGAGGTGAGGATCCTGGCAAGCTTTTCCTCGGCATCCTCCGGATCATGGTAGAGCACAGAGCTGTGCCACGATTCGGGTATGATTTCGGGATACGAGAGCCTGTTCGGCAACAGCGGTATGCATCCCATCCGGATCGCTTCCACCACCGAATATCCGAAGTTTTCCTGAATCGAGGTGCTGACTACCACATCGCCTCGCTGCAGCATATTCAGATATTCCCTGCGGGATTCGATAAAGCCGAAGTGAACTATCTCGTCCCGGAAATCCCGCTGGGCTTCGAGAAAGATATCGGGTCTGGTCTGAAATGATTCTCCGAGTACGGCCAGCCGGAAATCGTATCCCTGCTCCTTCATTCTCCGGAGAAGGAAAAAGAAGTCCTCCGGTTTTTTGTCGAATTCCCAGCGATGGTTCCAGATGACAAGGGGCGCAGGCCGGCCGCCGCCGCCCCCAATGCCGCCGCTGCCGGTGTCGTCTCCGCCGCCGGCAAAGCTGTCGTCACGGCCGCCGCCAACGCCGGTGTCGCTGCCCCCGCCGGAGACTTCCACAGGATCCCGCCGGCCGGGGTTTTCGGATCCGGAACCCGCGCTGGAGACATGAGTAAAATCGCAACCGGGGTAGAGGACCAGAGACTTTTTTTGTATCTCTTCAACGGCCCAGAGCGGTTCATACTCGGGCATCATCTTGAGAAAACCGGGAAGCAGGTGCAGAAACTCGTCCCGGTGAAATTGGGAGTTGAATACCACTTGCTGTGCCGCAAGAGAAGAGATGATATTGGTGAACCCGAATTGATAATCGATTCTATCATGGCCGGGAAGGGGGTACGATAGTTGGTTTTCATGGAAATAGATAAGCGCCGGCGGCACAATACGCCCTGGATAGAGGGCAAGGAAATCACTTAGACCCATCATGCTGCCGGAGATAATCAGGTCGTACTCGGCGTCCGGGTCGATCTTCCTGGAAAGGGTTAACGCGGCTCCGCGCATTCGCCATTTCCAAAATCTGGCCGGAAGATGCAGCAGATCGATGCTGTGGCCCGAATGTGAGACCAGGCCTTCTGCAAAGGCCTTGTGAGAGCCCCCGAAAAAGGGCTCGAGCATCAGTATTTTCAGTCTGTGTCCCATCGGCTGCATTCTACGCGCGATGGGTTTCCGATACAAGCAGCAGGCCTGCACGCGCCACCCGATCCCGCAGTGCTGCCGCCTACCACCTACCGCCTCAGCCGCCGAGCTCCAGCCGGCGGCCGCACCCCAGTTGCCCGAGCCGGCCTGCCGCCGCACCAGCCTGCGCCCCGCCGCCGGCCGCCGTGCCACCCGTGCCACCAGCGCCACCAGCGCCACCAGCGCCACCAGCGCCCCGCCGCCGGCCGCGCCTCGATGCTGAGCACCACCAGCCTCAACTCTCACCCCCGCCGCTTGACAGACAGGGCCGGTGTTACTAGCCTTCCTTTTCATGAGCAGCAGCAACAAGAACCCGGTAATTTTCGATCTCGACGGCACCCTCCTCAATACCCTCGGTGATATTGCGGCGGCGGTAAATACCATGCTTTCATCACGGGGTTATGAAGGGTATTCGCAAGAATCATACAAGCAGATGGTCGGACACGGCATGCGCAACCTCGTCATTTCCGCCCTTCCTCCGGATGCCTCATCCGACGAAGAGGAGATCAATTCCGCCCTCGAGGAAATGATGGATTATTACCGCGCGCACCCGGCGGATTACACCCAGCCGTACCCGGGCATCTACGAGATGCTGGAAAAACTCGCAGCGGACTCGGTGCCCATGGCAATCTATTCAAACAAGGCCGATGAGCTCGTGCAGCGGGCAGTTTCCCTTCGTCTCGAGGGTATCCCCTTCAAAGCGGTCAGGGGAGCAAAACCCGGTGCGCCAAAAAAGCCGGACCCCTATGTTGCTCTGGAACTGGCGAGAAGCCTCGGCAGCGAGCCGCCCCGGATATGGTATCTCGGTGATTCGGGGGTGGATATGCAGACGGCTGTTCATGCGGGCATGAGGGCCGTCGGTGTTCTCTGGGGTTTCCGCGGGCGGAAGGAACTTTCCGAGGCCGGAGCGGAACACCTGATCGAAAGCCCGGATCAGTTTTTACAGCTCTATTGAGGCTTTGGGAAAGTTCAACACTGGTCGAAAAGACAAAAATCTCTTATACTGATAGTGAAAACTCAAAAAGGAGACTCGAGCAATGGACCTAACAACCATCCTCAGCCGGGCCGAAGAATATATCCGTATGGAAAAGCATCCCGATTTCCGTAAAGAGATCGAGATTCTTATTCAGAAACAGGACAGAGAGGAAATGGCGGACAGGTTCTACACAGACCTAACCTTCGGAACCGGAGGTCTGCGCGGGGTAATCGGGGGCGGATTCAACAGAATGAATCCCCTGGTTGTTCGGCAGGCTAGCCAGGGACTGGCGAATTATATCACCGAACAGGCCGGTGATTCCGCCGGCTGCGTCATTGCCTATGATTCGAGGCGGTATTCCGATCTCTTCGCCCAGGAAGCAGCCCTGGTCCTTGCTGCCAACGGCATCAAGGTATACCTTTTCAGCAGCCTGAGACCTACCCCGGAGCTGTCCTTTGCTGTACGCAGGCTGGAGGCCACAGCCGGAATTGTAATTACCGCCAGTCACAATCCCAGGGATTACAACGGATACAAGGTCTACTGGGCCGACGGAGGGCAGATCATTGCCCCCCACGATTCAGGTATCATCGATAAGGTTCGGCAGGTTACCCACGATATCGAGGATATTTCCAAAGACGATGCGGTTGAAAAGGGCCTGCTCGTTTCCATTGATGAAGAGATCGACACCCCCTATCTCCGAATGATTACCTCCCAGTCGCTTCGCCCCGACCTGGTGGCTGAACGAGGGAAGGATCTCTCGGTTGTATACACACCCCTCCATGGAACCGGGGCAATGCTCATCGAAAAGGCCCTCTCCTCTTTGGGAATAAACGTGATCACCGTACCCGAACAGCGAGACCCGGACGGCGACTTCCCGACCGTAGAGTATCCCAACCCCGAAGAGGCTTCCGCTATGGAACTTGCACTATCGCTGGGGCAGGAGAAAAAGGCGGATCTGGTCATGGGTACCGATCCTGATTCAGACCGCCTGGGAATTGCAGTGCCGGGCGGTAACGGCGAGCTCGAACTCATTAACGGGAATCAGCTCGGCTGTCTTTTGGCTGATTACATCTTCAGTTCCCGCCGGGAGAACGGAACGCTGCCTTCCCGGCCGGCTCTGGTAAAAACCATCGTTACCACTGAGCTGCAGCGGAAGATCGCAGAGGCATACGGGGCCGAGGTTTACGATGTTTTGACCGGCTTCAAGTATATCGCCGACAAGATAAAAAGCTTCGAAAATACGGATGTGGAGTATGTTTTCGGGGGGGAGGAGAGTTACGGCTACCTCGTCGGCACCGAGGTTCGGGACAAGGACGCCGTCAGTGCAGCGGTCATGACCGCGGAAATGGCGCTGTACTATCAATCCCGGGAAGAAACGGTGCTCGAACACCTGGAATCGATCTATCAGCGCTTCGGTTATTATCAGGAAGTCCTGATTTCCCGGGTTTTCGAGGGAGAGGCCGGACTAAAAACGATGCAGAACTTCATGTCGGATCTTCGAAAGGATCCGCCCCGGACGATTGCCGGACAGAATGTCGTTTTGTTCAAGGATTATCAGGAAGGGGTCGCCACTGATTTGCGGCATGGAAAGCCCGCCGGCACGATAGATCTGCCAAAGAGCAATGTTCTTCAGTTTCTTCTCGAAGACGAGAGTCTGATAAGTGTGCGCCCTTCTGGAACCGAACCGAAGATCAAGTTCTACGCCTCCGCTCATACGGAACCCGGCCTCGACCCCGAAACGGCACGCAGCAGGGTGGATGAGGTGCTCAGCGGCATTATCAAGGAAATCGACGGCATGATCCCGTCTTCTTCCTGATCAGCTTTTCCTCAGCAACCCTCAGATAACGGCTCGAGAGTGAAAACCGCCCCGTCGAATACTCCCTTCTCATCGGTAAGTGCATGACCACTGATGCTGAGGGCAATTTCCTTGCCGTCCTGGTGCACTACCTTGTGGCGGTAGTCCTTCACTTCGGCCGCACGGGCACCGGTCCCGTCGGCGCCTTGGTTTTCCGCACGAGCCCGCAGACGAGCGAAAGGCAAGTCGTTGCTGTCTACAGGGTTTCCCTCCAGATCGGTGATTTTGAAGGTAGGGTCATCGTAACGCCGGGTTTCTTCTGTAAAATGCAGATCCAATACCTCTTTGGCCCGCGCGTTGGCCATGGTGATAACCCCGTTCACATCGACAACCGTAAGTGCTACCGGACTGATGTCCACTAGATTCTGCATTTGGTCCCGTTGTTTGAGGAGAGAGAGTTCCATCCGTTTGCGTTCATCAATATCGAGCATCGTAATGACCACACCGGAAACCATGTCGCTTTCGCCGCGGTAAGGGATAATCCGAAAATTCAGCCAGCGATTGTTCCTGTCCTGAATCTCGAGAACCTTTGGTTCCAGGTTGCGCAGGACAAACCGCACATCGTCGATAAAGTCGTCGTATTGGAGGTTGAGATTCAGATCGCTGATGTTCCGGCCGATATCCCCGTCGAGGATCTTGATGAAGTTTTCTACCGCCGGGGTAAACTTCCGGATCTTGAGGTTTTGATCGAGGAAAATCGTCCCGATATCGGTTGAATTGAGCAGGTTGTCGATGTCGTCGTTCAGTTGTTGGAGTTCTTCTATTTTTTTCTGATATTCTGAATTGACGGTGATCAGCTCTTCATTGACCGACTGCAGTTCTTCGTTTGTACTCTGCAGCTCTTCATTAGAGGCGAGGAGTTCTTCGTTGGTAGCCTGAAGTTCTTCGTTCGATGTTTCGAGCTCTTCAATCGTTGCCTGGAGGTTTTCTTTGGTGTATTGGAGTTCCCTTTCGAGGTCCTCGATGCGGGTCTTGGCGCTTTCTGCAGCGTCGTACTGCTGTTCGAGTTTCGAGTTTTCTTCGATTTCCTCTTTCGGTTTGAATAGGATCAGGTAGTAGGAGGTATCGAAAAGGGCTTTTACCGGTTTAATCAGCAGGTCGAACGACAGCGGTTTGTCTTTCTGCTTGGTAATAACGTCTTTGTAGATGACTTCTCTTTTTTCCTGGATAGCTGTGTGCAGGGCGGTTCCAATCGGAATGGAAACTCCCTCATTGGCCATCTTGACGACATCCAGATCTATCTTTCCGAGGGGCAGTTTCAGGTAGGTATTCACATCGCCGAAGATATGCATAACCTTCCTGTCTTCGCTCACCATGACCGATGGGGGAAGATACTCCTCGATGATCTTTTCGTAGACCGATTCTACATCCCGTGGAGTTTTGGTATAATTGGGGGTGCGGGTTTGAACCTCCTGGAGATAGTTGTCTACTCGTGAGCTCTGTTCGACGGCGTCGGTGGATTCCTTGGGTTTGTACCCTCCCTTGTACCGGTACACCTTCCACTTGGCGTCGTAAACGGAAAAAAAGTTTATGTATTCACCGACGGTCTCGCTCGATCCGAGAAAAAGGAATCCGTTTTCATTCAAGGAAAAGTGAAAGTTTGAAAGGACCTTTTTCTGAAGGACGGGTTGAAAGTAGATCAGCATATTTCTGCAGGTAATCAGGTCGATTTTTCGAAAGGGCGGATCCTTGAAGACATTATGGTAGGCGAATACCACCTGTTCACGAAGCCGCGGAACGATCTGATAGCTGTCGCCTTTGCGAAGGAAGTATTTGCTCAGCCGGTCTACCGAGGCGTCTGCTGCGATACTTTCGGGATACACCCCGTAGGAGGCGTATTCGATGGCATTCCGGTCAATATCCGTGGCAAAAATCTTGATGTCGTTGTGAATGTTGTTTTCTTCGGCATATTCAGCAAGAAGAATGGCGGCGCTGTAGGCTTCCTCCCCGGTGGAACAGCCGGGTACCCAAATTCGGACCGCGTCATTCGGTTCCTTCTTGGAGAAGATCTCGTCGAGAACGTTTGTTTTTACAAACTCGAAGGCATCCGGGTCTCGAAAGAACTTGGTAACACCAATCAAAATCTCTTTGAAGAGAGTCTGGGTTTCTCCCGGATATTCCTCCATGTATTTAATATATTGATCGATGTTGTCGATCTGGTTGATGCCCATTCTTCGTTCGATACGGCGAATGATGGTGCTTTCTTTATAGAAGGAGAGGTCGACTCCGGTAGAATCCTTGATCATGGCAATGATTTTGGTCAGGCTCGAGACCGGAGTGAGGTTTCGGGTCTTTTTCATCTTCGAAAGGGTATAATTCCCGTTAATGTAATTAACCAGCTCTTCGGGCATTTTCGAGGGCGGGAGAATATAGTCGACTATGCCGGTGCTGCCGGCGCTTTTGGGCATCCCGTCGAACTTCGCGGTTTCTTCATCCTGGACCATGACCATACCGCCGGATTCCTTGATAGCCCGTAATCCCCGTGTTCCATCGCTGCCGGTACCGGAGAGGACAATACCGATAGAGCGTTCACCCTGGTCTTCGGCAAGGGAACGAAAGAAAATATCGATAGGAAGATTCAGGCCGTGTTCCTTTTCGTATAAAAAAAGCCTGCGCTGAAACATGGTCATGTTGTTCTTGCGGGGGATGAGGTAAATCGAACCGGGTTGTACCTCCATACCGTCCTCGACCTGGTGAATATCCATCTTGGTGTGTTTGGACAGCAGTTCTCCCATAAGACTCTTGTAATCGGGAGACAGGTGCTGGATTACGACAAAGGCAAAATCGTCGGTGGCGGGCATATTCCTGAAGAAGGTTTCCAAAGCCTCAAGTCCCCCGGCGGAGGCCCCTATACCTACGATGTGGAAGCGATTATTGTTCTCCGCACTCGGGATTTGCTCAGCCGCCGGTTGTTCCTGGTCACTCATGTCCGCTCCTCGTATCTTTATCTGCGCAGGCAAGCAGGTGTTTTTTCATCGTGGAAATGACTTCGTCCTTGGTAAAGGGTTTACTTATGTAATCGTTCATACCATGCTGTAAAAGCGCCTGTCGATCGTCTTTCATGGAATGGCCGGTCATAGCTATAATCGGGATATCGGAGGGGAAATTCTCCTTTTGTGTGTTCCGGATAATGTTTGTTGCTTCTTTCCCGCTCAACTCCGGCATGGTAATGTCCATAAGCACCAGGTCAAAGGGGTTTTGCTCGAGAAGCTTGATCACCTCTTTCCCGTTGTTTGCACTCGCAATTTCAAAACCTTCCTGGGTCAGCATAGCCTGTATATATAAAAGGTTCACCGCATTATCCTCTGCAATGAGTATCCGGGGCGGGCGGTTGAAAATTTCGCTCACCGGGGAAGAGCAATCGGCGGTCTGTTCGAGTTCCCGTTCCGGGTTTTCCTCCGGTGCTTGTTCGGAGGCCTTTCGTACCGGAACGGTGAAGGTAAAGGAACTGCCTTCGTTTATTTTGCCGGAAACCGTAATAGTTCCTCCCATCAACTCTATCAGCTGCTTGCTGATAGCCAGACCGAGGCCGGTTCCCTGAAACTCCTTTGTGTAGCCGGCATCTATCTGGGTAAATCGTTCGAAAATACGTTCTCTCTGATTTTCACTCATTCCGATACCACTGTCCTGTACGGTAATCGAAAGGATGAAATCATTCTCCGCTTCGTCTTCCATCCCTGCGAGGATCCTGATCCCGCCGGTATTGGTGAACTTGACTGCATTCGAAAGGAGATTCATGAGGACTTGTTTGATCCTCCCCGAGTCCGCTTCCAGCTTGTCGGGAATATCATCATCAACGACCAGCGATAAATCTAGATCCTTTTTTTGTGCCATAGGCTCGAAAAAGGCCCGGGTTGTCTCGAGCTCTCGACGGAGCGAGAAACGTTCAATGTCGATTTCAATCTTGCCGGATTCGATTCGGGAGAGGTCGAGGATGTCATTGATGATCGTCAAAAGGGAATAGGTAGAGTTCTCCATTGCTTCGAGGTACGTGCCCTGTTCATCGGAGAATTCCGTTGTTTTAAAGAGCTCTATCATCCCCATGATGCCGTTCATGGGTGTTCTGATTTCATGGCTCATGTTGGCCAAAAACTGGTTTTTTGCCTCATTTGCCTCTTGTGCCTCAGCCTTGGCCGATTCCATTTCTTCCTGCAATTCGTGTTGGCGGGTAATATCCTCGAGGATTGAAAAACAGGCCATTTCCCCGGCCATTGTCTGTACGGTCCGGCTGCGCATATTGATCCAATGGCGGTTTCCCATTTTGTCTTCGATATTGACGGTGATTACCTGTGGTTCTTCTGCCTGAAAAACCGAGGCGATATGAGAGAAAAAACGCCGGTGGCTTTGGGGTTTGAGAAAAACGATAAACGGTTTGTTTGCAAGGAGTTTTCTGTCGCTCTTGAGAAACCGGGCTGCTTCGAGATTGAGGTTCCGGATAACTCCCTTTTCGTTAAAGGTAATGTAAGGTGAAGGGGCCTGGTCAAAAAGTTCCTGATACGCTTGTTTCGTTTGTTCGAGTTCAAGCTGTTTTTCTCTGAGCTCACGGTTTTGTTCCGCGAGTTCATGCTGGTGAATTTCCAGCTCGTGTTGAAGGTGTTTTGTATCCTTCTGATTATCCATCTGGTCTCTTTTTTCGAAAACGGTATCAGCCCTTTAAGACGCTGATGATCCGTTCCAATACCTTTTTCCGGTCCAAGGGTTTGACGATATAGTTTTTTGCTCCCATCACAAGTGCCTGTTTGACCACGTCCTGCTTTCCGAGGGCACTGACCATGATAATCTTGGCATCCTTGTCGAATTCGAGAATTTTTTCTAGGCTCGAGATACCGTCCATCTGGGGCATCGTTATGTCCATAGTTACCAGGTCCACCTTGGGATGCAGTTCTTTGTAGCGCTCGTACCCTTCGAGTCCATTGGAGGCGGTTCCCACTACGTTAAACCCCTCGGAAGTAAGGATCTGCCCGAGCTGTTTTGCCACGAACATGGAATCGTCGACAATCAACACCTGGTAGGGTGTGCCGTCCGGTTTGAAACCTTCAGGTTCTTTGTCGTTAATGGACGGAAAATCCTGTTTCGCCTTCATAGTTTTTCTCTCCTTGTGAAACCCTGACAATCTAACATATAATCGAAGGATCTTTCTTAATCAAGGTTTTCTTGCATGAATACGGAACTACTTCTCTGGACACTCATATTCATCGGCTCTCTTGCGCTTCTCGTGAAGTCTTCGGACTTTTTTGTTGATGCTTCCGAACAAATCGGAAGCTTTTTCGGTCTGCCGGCTTTTCTCATAGGGGTCGTTATCGTATCTATCGGTACCTCGCTGCCTGAACTCATTTCTTCGATACTGGCCGTTCGAAGCGGCAGTTCCGAAATCGTCATTGGTAACGTCCTCGGTTCGAATATCACGAACATCTTTCTGGTGATCGGTGCCGCCGGCATCTTGTGCGGCGAGATGGTAGTGCAGCGTGATGTCTTCCGGTATGACATGTCTTTTCTCTTGGGAACTGCTTTCTTGCTGGGAGTTATGGTGATCGATCTGCGTATTCAGCCCGGCGAGACGGTGGTCCTCATAGCTTTGTTGATCGGATACTTCTGGTTTCTTTCAAAGCGGCCCGAGGAGGCATTGAGCGAGTTTTCAGAACTTTCTGCAATCGAGGAAAAGGCTTCGAAGAGGCCGGGTTTCTGGCCTTGGTTTTTGTTGGCGGCCAGCCCCTTCGGAATCTACTTCGGGGCCGAGTACCTGGTCGAATCGGTCATTACCCTCTCCCGGATCATAGGCATCGGCAGCGAGGTGATCGCTCTAAGCGCCGTCGCCCTCGGAACTTCTCTTCCGGAGGTAATGGTTTCCGTTTCGGCAGTACGGAAGGGAAAGGTGGATATCGCTGTTGGAAATGTAGTGGGCTCAAATATTTTCAATACATTAGCCGTTACCGGTGGAGCATCCCTTTTCGGGACCCTTCTGATTCCGGAGTCCATTCTCACCTTTGCCATGCCGATTTCCATTGGAGCAACCATCCTTCTTTTGGTGGTTCTCTTCGACCGCAGAATAACGCGTCTGGAATCGTTTATGCTTCTGGTCTTTTACGTGGTCTTTATCGGGATGCTCTATGGGTTTATTTGATGTGCGGGATTATCCGGGCGGCAGGGCACTCGGCCTTTCTCTCAACCGAACAGCAGAATAGAGAGAACAAGAAACAAGGGAATAGTGATGACCGCCGTCAGATAGGTGTAGATGATTCCGCCTGCGGTAAAATTCACATGTTCGGAACTCTTGTTGAAAGCGCGGACCAGTATCAGCAGGTTCGTTGCCGGAGGCATTGCCGCTTCGAGGACCAGTGCTACCCGTATTCCAAAGGCGAGGATCGGTTTCATTCCTTCCATCGGAATAAACCACATGAGAAGCAGCATGGCCGCAGGGTAAATCAGCATCTTCAATACGAGCAGGCGCCGGTATTCGACTCGCATGCCGAGACTCTGCCGGGGAACAGCCGCTAAAGTACCGCCGAGAACGACCATAACCATTTTTAAAGAGATAAAAGCCGCGCCCTCGAAGGGGATGGTGACAAAACGGGGAAACATTTGGTACCAGCCGGTGGAGGCGAGGAGTAGGCCGGTCAGTATTCCGATCAACGGTGGATTGATCATTCGTTTTATCTGTTTCAACCATGAGGTTTTTCCCTTGTGTTCGCCGGCTTCCGTATCCGAAGGTCTAACTTGTGAATAGACGACCGTCCAGAACATCAGGTTGAACCCGAGGACATAGAAAAAGAGAACGACCATTACCGAATCCGGCAGCAGAGCATCGAGGATGGGCAGCGGCACGTAGCCGGCATTATGAGCGGTATAAAGGGCGACAGCCTCGGGGCGGATTCGCTGATCTTCTTCCCCGCGCCGTGGTGTGACGATTTTGCCGAGGAAGAGCTGGAAAATCATCATACCGATACAGGCACCGAGCAGCATAAACATGAATTTCGGACCGGAGGCCAGTGCCTCATTCCAACCGGAAGAAAAGTTGTGGATGAAATAGAGAGGAAAAAGAACCGAAAGGGTAATGGTAATAAGCGGTTTGAGAATGTGTTTCTGGAGAAACGATATCCGGAACAGGTAGAATCCCAGGATAGTAAGGCCGAGAAGCTGCAGAAGGGGGAAGAGGATCGATATGAATGTTTCCATCTGTAAAAGCTAAGTCGGCAAAGAGGGCTTTGTCAATCGGGCCTTGCTTCACTGATAAAATTATGTAAACTGATAATATGGCAAGTTCGATTGAGCGTATCGGTGAATTCATGGTTCGCATTGGTTTGCTGACTCAGCAGCAGAAGGACCACGTGCTGGAAGAACAGCGGAAAAACCCGGATAAGCTCTTTGGCCAAATCGCCGTGGAACTCGGGTACATCGATGATGGAGCGATCGATACGTATCTCGAAAGCAGGAGACTGAATTGAAGCGCGGATTCGGCAGGATCCTGTGGTACTACAGGAACTCCCGTTATGCCAAACCGATTTTCTGGTTTCTTATCCTCTTCCTCGCAGCAGGACTGCTGGTCGTAGTAACGGAGTACCGCAGTAATTCGGAATTCAAGTCATTTTTCGATGGGTTATGGTGGTCGATTGTAACACTCAGCACCACCGGTTACGGGGACAAGGTGCCGGTGACCACGCCGGGCCGGGTGGTCGCGATACTGACGATTCTCCTCGGTATTGCAGCAATGAGTTTTTTGTCGGGTGTCTTGGCCTCGGTCTTTGTCGACCAGAATACCAAAGCCAGGAGGGGTTTGATGGACTATAAAAACCTGAGCGAACATTTTGTTGTCTGTGGATGGAAAGACAACATGCGCGAGATCCTTACCAATATAATCGAAGCCTCGGACCATCAAATTGACTCCGAGTCAATTATTGTTGTTTCGAATATCGATTCGGACAAGGTTGAAGAGCTCAAAGAGGTGGTTGAGCTGCGCGGTTTGAAATTTGTACGGGGCGATTACTTTTCCGAATCCGCCCTGCAGCGGGCAAATGTTCCTGCTGCAGGAAAGGTGCTCATACTTGCGGATACCCTGGAAAGCGGAGCGGCCTCAGAGGTTGATTCAAAAACGGTTATGACCGTACTTACCATTAAAGCAATGGCAAAGGATGTGTATGTGTGTGCCGAGCTTTTGGACAAGAAGTACGAGAGCTACCTGAAGCAGGCTATGTGTGACGAGATTCTCTATACCCGGGATTTCAGCATGCGCATGCTTGCAAGCACCTCGGCAATCAACGGGATGTCCCACATCCTTTACGAGCTGGTTTCTCATCACGATAATGCTTCCCGCCTTACTACCGAAGATCTTCCGCCGGCAATGATAAATAAAACCTATGGTGAACTCAAAGAACACTTCCACACTCAGCATAACAAGGTTTTACTGGGTGTGCTCGAGAATACTGGTTCTGCCAACCGCATGAAGATAGAAGCCCTTAGAGAGGCCCAAAAGACCTCGGATGTGTCGCGGTTGGTGAACAATCTGCAGGAGGTCAAGACCATGGAGGTCAACCGACCGTTGCTACTTCCGGCAAATGATTATGTAATCCAACAGTACAGCCGGCTCATTGTACTCGAACGATAGGGAGGCAGTTTGTGGAAAGTAGTCCCGAAGTACTGGAAAAACTCAAACAGATCCCGCTTTTTTCGGACATCAGGCATAATGACGAGTACATACGGACGTTTGTGGGGTTTATGTCCCACCACTCCTATAAGAAAGGGGATGTAATTATCCGGGAGGGAGAGATAGGGTCGGAACTCTTTATTGTGCTGAAGGGGAGTGTGGAAATCCAAAAACAAACACGCGCTGGAGACTATTATACTGTGGCCCAACTCAATGCGGAACAGAATATTTTCTTCGGTGAAATGGCCCTGATTGACGACGACAAGCGTTCTGCAACTGTAATCGCCAGAGAGAACTCGGATTTTCTCGTTATTACCAAAAATGATTTTCTTAAATGCGGAGCCGAACATCCACATATAGCCCTTCCTATCACCCAGGCTATTTCGAGTATTCTCGCTTCGAGGCTGAGAAAAACCACAAGCGACATGCTCACCATTTTTGATGCTCTGGTAAACGAAATACAATAAGACTGGACGCGAGAGAGCCGTTTATTTTTCAGGAAGACCTGTCCTTGCCTCTGCTGGAAAGGGTAAGTACTTTTAAACCGGAGGCTTGAACGATGGCCAAATCTACCGAGCAAAAAAAGAAAGACCGAGGAAATGAGGTATGGAGAGAAATACTTTCTCCACATGTCTATCATATCACCCGGGAACGGGGGACCGAGCCTGCTTTTACGGGGCGCTATTTCGACAATCACGAGAACGGGATCTACCGCTGTGCCTGCTGCGATACTGTTATGTTTTCGTCCTCCGATAAATTCGATTCGGGAACAGGCTGGCCGAGTTTCACCAAACCTGTTCTCCCGGAAGAAATCGGTGAAGAAGAAGACAGCTCATTCGGCATGACTAGAACGGAGGTCCATTGTGCCGAATGCGGGGCCCACCTCGGGCATGTATTTCGCGACGGCCCCGAACCAACAGGGCTTCGTTACTGTATCAATTCAGCCGCTCTTCGTTTCGAGAAGACGGAAAAAAATTCCACCTGATCTAATTGCTCAGCCTTGACAGAGTTCAACTAACCGGTTAGTATAAACTAAACGGTTAGTAAATTGACGCCGTAGTCTTACAGCGTTAATTCAATGCCGTGATATGCATACCTAATGGTATCTGTAACATATGTTACGGATTGTATGTATACGCTCCGCTTGTACTGCGGCAGAAGCATTTTTTTTATATGTATCAGGAGGATTTTTATGGCAGCTTCTGAGAACACTTTTTTAAAGAATTTGGTTCTCAACAAGGTATCGAAGAGTTTAACCGGTAAGGAAAAGGACCTTCGGAAACTTGTTGAAGTACCCAAGAAGTCCAAATTAAAACCCGACCCCTCGGTTAAGCACTTCATAGATGGACTTGAGTACTCACTGGACAACCACACGCCGTTTTCCAAGATTTTTCTGCGTGTAGGTACGGAAACGAGTAAGGCGTACAAAAAGAAACTGGTTCAGAACCTGATTTTTAACCAGTTCATGTACGGCAGAACCTTTCGTGAGACCCTGTACGATGGAGACGAAATTGTTCCGAACTTCATTGTTATTAGCCCGACTATGCGTTGTAACCTTCGCTGCACCGGATGCTATTCGGGTCTCTATACCAAGGACGGAGAACTCGGCGAAGAGGATATCGACCGAATCCTCGGCGAGGCGAGGGATATGGGAATCTATTTTGTCGTTATTTCCGGCGGCGAGCCTTACATCATGAAGGAAACGCTCTTCAAGATGTTCAAGAAGTACAACGACATGTATTTCCTTACCTTCACGAACGGCACCTTCCTCAACGACGATGTTGCCAAGAAGCTTGCCGGCTTTGGAAATGTCTCTCCCGCCATCAGTGTAGAGGGTTGGGAAGAAGACACGGACAAGCGTCGGGGTAAGGGCATATGGAAGAGGATAATGAGCGCTATGGATAACCTGAAGCGCTACGGAGTCCTGTTCGGCATTAGTGTAACCGCCACCAAGTACAACCAGGACGTCATTCTCGACGACAATTTCGTGAAATTTTTTGTCGACAAAGGCGCAATTTTCGGCTGGTACTTTATGTTTATGCCTGTCGGAAAAGACCCGATTCTGGATCTGGTACCAACTCCCGAACAGCGTGTGCATATGGGCAAACGTGTGGCGGAACTTCGCGACACCTACCCGATATTCCTGGCGGATTTCTGGAACGACGGGGATCAGGTCGGTGGATGTCTCGCCGGAGGCCGGCAATATCTGCACATTTTGAACTCCGGGAAGGTCGAACCCTGTGTATTCGCGCACTTCGGTGTAGACAGTATCCACGAGAAACCGCTTCGTGAGATTGTAAACTCTCCTTTCTTCAAGGAAATACGGGCATCCTTCCCGTACAACGAAACAGCAAACCTCAAACGGCCCTGTATGATCATTGACAATCCCGAGGTCCTCAGGAACGCTGTAGACAAGCATCTTGTCGGCGGAGCCGGACATGAGCATTCGGAAGACATTATCCATGATCCCGAGGTAGTGAAATGGGTCGACAATTACGCTGCGGAATTCAAAGCTCTTACCGAAGCTGATTGGGAGAAACGCATAAACGATCCCAATGATATGTGGTACAAAGAGGGCGACGACTACAAACGCCTGTTTGCCCACCGTAAGAAATACAAGGGAACCAAGGAATACGAAGAAGCTCACAAGAACGATTCACAAGAAAACTCTGAAGAGTCCGGCGACTCGAACGAGAAGAAACCATTATCCGTCGGTTCCTGAATAACTAAATAATCATCGCGGTGATCCCTTGATTTTTTGGATCACCGCGGTTTTTTTTCATGTTTTATGATATAATTGAGATATTGAAGCATGAAGAAAAACGGTTTCGAATCTTCCTCAAAGGATGAATATATATGGCCTTAATAGAGACGACGAGCGTGGAACAAGACCTATCTACGAAAGAAAAGATAATGAAAGCCGCTGAGGAGATCTTTGCTGAAAAGGGATTTGACAAGGCACGGGTGGAGAAGATCGCGAATCGGGCGGATGTTAACAAGGCCTTGATTTATTATTACTTTCGCAGCAAACAAAAGATTCTCGAGGAGCTGATCAACAGCTTCGTAGAGGACAGCCTGAATCTTCGAAACCGTCTTATATCGGTTTTGCTTCCGGCCCCCAAGGAAAACATAGAACACGCCCTGATGATGACCTATGATTTTATTAATGAGCGCAGGGACATCATCAATGTCATTTTTATGCAGCAGCTGACCGACAGTTCAACAAATCCGTTATTTACCTATATGGATCATACGTTTCCTTTTTCTGCTCCAACCGAGTATACTCAAAATCTCGAAGATGAGATAAAAACCAGAATATCAGCGTTCTATCTCGGGATAATGCCGATTATCCTGTTCGTGGTGTTCAACGACAAATGGTGTGAGTATTATCAGGTCGACAAGGGCCAGGCAAAGGAACTTTTCCTGTCTATTTATAAAGAGATGTTCCTCGAGATATTCTTGAAGATGATACAATAGTATGCTATATTCATGCCCGTACAAATGCGGGTGTGGTGAAATGGTATCACGGAAGCTTCCCAAGCTTCAATCGCGGGTTCAATTCCCGTCATCCGCTCTAGATCATGTTTGACAAACTAACTCGATCCGTGCGGAGAATGTCCCGCAGGCTTTTATATCCTGTTCTCGGAACCCTGGCTGCGCTGGGGTTTTTTCTTATAGCGGAGCAGATAAAACTTATACCCCGGGCGGAGACGGGCGCCGGATTGAGTTTTTTCCTTGTCCTTGTCTTCGGCGGTTTTCTTTTCCTGTTTATTGTTTTCCATAAACGAGTCATTTATATAAAAAAGAACTTCCGCCGCATACAGGAGAATCTCGATACTCCCTATCTTCTCGATTATTTGATAGGAGAAGACAATTCCGATTACCGGGAACTCATAGAGTATGCAGGAAGCGCTATTCTCAAATACAACATGGAAGCAAGGATCACCTTTTTCAATAAATTTGCCGAGGAACTGTTCGGTTTCGATCGATCGGAGGTTATCGGTCGTCTGGGTATTGAAACCATTAACAAGCCGGAACCAGGCAAAGAGAAAGAGCAACGTCGGATGCTTGAGAGGTTGATTGCTGAGACCGAGTCAATGGGGTTCAACGAAAACTGGAATCGGAGAAAAGACGGAACCATGTTGTGGGTTTCCTGGAGGAACCGGTCCATTTACGATAAGAACGGTAAGAAAATCGGGGTCGCCTGTATTGCCAACGACAATACCGAGCAGCATCGAGCCCAGGAGATCGTACGGAAGAATTTGAGAGAGAAGGAACTGCTGCTGCAGGAGGTCCATCATCGTGTTAAGAATAATATGCAGATCATATCCAGCCTCCTCCATCTTCAGTTAGAAAATATACGGGACCCGGAAGATCGGAAACGGTTCTTCGATGCAGAAAACCGCATTCAGGCAATGGCCCTCATCCATGAACATCTGTATCAGGATGAGAGTTTTGCAACCTTCGAGCTCCAGAACTATATTAACTCGCTGTTATCGCAACTAGCTGATTCTTATATTGAAGACCGGGGAACTGTTTCAGTTAAAACACATGTCGAAGATGACAGACTCGATTTGAACACAGCTATACCCTTTGGGCTGATCTTGAACGAACTGGTATCCAATGCCTTAAAGTATGCCTTTCCCCAAGGGAAAAGGGGAAAAGTTGCGGTCTCGTATGAAGCCTCTCATGGCGAGGGTGTGTTGACGGTTCAGGATGATGGTATTGGTATTCCCCACACGGAGGAAGAAGATCCGGCCCATGAGGGAACACTGGGGATACGGTTGGTTGAAAGCCTGGCCCGCCAGATCGGCGGGGCGGTCTCCTGCAACCATGGAGAGATATGCGGGACAAAATGGGTTCTCCGCTTTCCCAGGAAAAAAACCGGGCCGGGTGAGAGGACTTCTTGACCGACCTGGTTAATAGCTATACCTTTCTTTATTAGGGATATGTACATAGTGATGCTGGTTTTTTTCATTCACAACGCCTGATTTGCAAAAAGGGAGTATATACTTGTACGGGAAGAAAGTGATGTTTGCCCTTGCAAACAGAATTGCTTCAAGAGAGCTTCAGCGAAACAATTTCGGGTTTCGACTTTCGAAACTGTTTGTCGCGTTTGTTTTGGTTTTTCTTTTCGGCTTTACCGGCCCGTTTCTATTTGCGGGGGGAAAGAGCGAAACCGGCAGGCAGGATGAATCGCTCCATGTAACAGTGAGCATTCTTCCCCAGAAATATTTTGTTCAGCGTATTGCCGGAGAACAGACTAAGGTAACGGTGATCGTGCCTCCCGGAAAAGGGCCGGCAACCTATGAACCGACACCGAGACAAATTGCCGAAATAGGCAAGAGCGATGTATTTTTTCGTATAGGAGTTCCTTTCGAGGATTCCTTTGTACCGAAACTCGCTACATCTTTGCCCGAACTTACGATTGTTGATACCAGCAAGTCTATAGACAAGCGCCGAATAACCGGCAGCGCTGCAGATCAAGAGGCCGGAAACGGACGTGGTGACCCTCATATATGGCTCGGCCCAGAAGAGGTAAAGCAGCAATCCCGTATCATACGTGATACCCTTGTACAGCTGCGTCCACAGCAGAAAGAAGATTTCGATAAGGGGTATAGAGGCTTTGTTTCAGACATAGATGAACTGGTAAAGAATCTCCGTAGAATTCTGCAACCGCTCGAGGGGCGAACCCTGTACGTCTTTCATCCCGCATTCGGTTACTTTTGCGATACCTTCGATCTCGAACAGCGGGCAATAGAAACCGGCGGTGATGAGCCCACACCCAGGCAGCTGCAGATGATCATCAAACAGGCTCGGGAAGAGGGGGTAAAGGTTATCTTTGTACAACCGCAATTCGCCAAGGGGAGCGCAGAAGATGTTGCCGAGGCGATCGGGGGAGCAGTAGTGCATATAAATCCCCTCGATCCGGATTGGATGAACAACATGCGAAATATTGCAGAAACTATTCGGGAAGGGCTCCGGGAGAATTGATGACAGAGACAACGAAGGAAACAGAGGCAACAAGCGAAGATGCAGGCGGTAAACAGCCGGCCATCGTTTTCGAAGAGGTTGAGTTTGCCTATGAGCGCAGCCGGGTTCTTGAACGTGTATCCTTTGTGGTGGAAGACGGGGACTTTGTCACTATCATCGGGCCAAACGGCGCAGGCAAAACAACGATTGCCAAACTCATGCTCGGGCTTCTCCAGCCTGTTTCCGGAGAAATAAGAATCTATGGTAAGCGGCCCTCTCAGCCCCGCGCGAGAAGGCTTATCGGCTACGTACCACAGTATTCCCAGTTTGATTTCGCTTTTCCCATTTCCGTGCTCAGTGTAGTTTTGATGGGCAGAATGAGACGATTTGCAGGCTTTTATAACCGGGAAGATCGCGATGTTGCTTACCAGGCATTGGCCGAAGTAGATTTGGAGGGCTTCGGATCGAAATCCTTTGCAGAGCTTTCAGGCGGACAGCGGCAGCGGGTGCTTATTGCCAGGGCTCTTGCCGCACAACCCCGAATTATTCTCATGGATGAGCCCACCTCCAATGTGGACCGGTCTGTGGAAAAAAAACTCACTACTCTATTGAAACAACTCAATCATGATATGACAATTCTCTTGATAACCCATGATCTCGGTTTCGTTTCCCATCAGGTGAACAAGGTTGTGTGCGTAAATAGAACCGCTCGTATCCACCCCACCCAGGAGGTTACCCCGGAGATGATCCAGAGTCTCTACCAGGCACCGGTGCGCATGGTTCGCCATGATGTGGATAAGGGGAGTTCGGTAGAAAAACACGATACTCCGGAGCACAGACATGACTGATTTTTTCTCTGTCCTCTTCGATCCTTCAATGCCGTTTCTCCGCTATGCACTGCTTGCAGGTATCTTTTCCAGTGCCGCTTTTGGAGTAGTCGGAAGTATTGTTGTCGTCAAACGAATAACCTATATTGCAGGAGCGGTTTCCCATTCCGTTCTTGCAGGTATCGGGCTCAGTCTTTTTTTAGAAAGCCGCTACGGTATCGAGTGGTTCAGCCCGCTGTTGGGAGCTGTTATAGCTGCAATATTATCGGCCATGATTATCGGTGCGGTGATATATTACGGCGGAGAACGGGAAGACACCGTCATAGGTGCCGTTTGGGCTATTGGTATGGCCCTCGGTCTTTTTCTGATTGCAAAAACCCCAGGATATGTAGATCCAATGAGCTACCTTTTCGGAAATATACTCATCATATCTCAGTCCGATCTGATCCTCATAGCGGTATTGGATGCCGGAATTGTCGGTGTTTCAATTCTTTTTTATCAGCAGCTACAGGCAGTTTCCTTCGATGAAGTGTTCATCCGGGCGAGGGGAATCAACACAGGGTTTTACTTTTTTCTGCTGCTCTTGCTCACAGCCGTCACGGTAGTTCTATTGGTAACGATTGTGGGAATTGTAATGGTTATAGCTCTACTCACAATACCGCCGGCAATAGCCGGGTTGATGTCTCGGCGCTTGTGGGGGATGATGATGGTTGCTGCTTTTTTTACCATGATCAGTACTTCTGCAGGCCTGGGAATGAGTTATCAAGCCGATTTGCCCACTGGCCCGGTAATAATTCTGGTGGCTGGGGTTATTTACATTGTCACACTCGTGTTGCGCAGGCTGCTGAGGATGAGAGAAAAGAGAAAAGTATCAGGCGAAGCCTCTTCTTTATAGGCCCTCAGTCGGAAGACTGATTCGAATAATCTGCGAGAACTCGATCCACCAGGTCGGTTAACTCTGGTTCGATTTTTACTGCAGCGGCTACAAATTTGCTGCGGATGATCTCGGAATCAAAACGCCCGTCCTGGACCAACACGGGAGACATTTTGCTGGATCCCGGTTCGTCACCTGTATCTATGGCATGGTGGGTCACCGAACCGCTTTTCCTCCAAGTAAAGGCACGCTCGTACTCACCTTTGTCGTAACAGAGCTGGAACCCGTCTATCTCGTCCTTTGAGTCGTACCATATAATCAGGTCGAAAAAATCATCTGAAAACCAGCGCCGGTTACCTTCTTCCGGAATCTGACGTACATCCGAGCGCTCATAAAGCATTTCATGGCTCCCTGTCGGTATTGTCTGTATCGCCGGGAACAGAATCACTTGGCCCGTTCGACCGGTCGCTGTCGGCATTGGTTTCCTTTTCTCGGGCTGCTTTTTCAGCCGCCATCTTTTGCTCGATGGCAGCATAGGCGGCATCGTCCGTTGCAGATGTCGGAAATTGTTCGGGACGGGAAAAATAAGCAGTTTGCATCTTAATGTATTCATTTAGGTGAGAAGCGCTGACCACCTTCACCTCAGGGTGCTCGTTTTCGAGTTTTATCGCACAACTTTTACAAATGAACACCGAATCGGATCTGTCCTTGAGGGTATAGTATTGATAAAGGTAATCTCCCCATTCCGGAGCAATTGATGCAGAGCAAAAAGCGCATTCCGGGTATTCGTTTCCAGGGTGGTAGACAACGGAAACTGCAAGTCTGGGTTTCTTTAATTTCTTCTGTTTCTTTCTCATAGCTTTATTATACCTTCCATCGTCTATTTTTGCGAGAGTTCTTCGATCACCCGAAGCACCTC
>JAIPGG010000039.1 GCA_021736255.1 Spirochaetales bacterium
TATTTTCATCCTCGTGGTATACTAAATCCAGGATCAATTTACATACCTCCTATTTGGTTCTGGTATAGGTAGTTCATTACCATTAAACCATTTAGGAGGTTTTTTGTATAGCTCTCATCCTTTAGCGCTTAAACTGGGATGTAACAAAATTGGAATATCGCTCAGCTACATTCTCCGCAATCAAATTGGCGTCTTCTTCAGCAAGGGATGTGATGTTTCTTTGTACAAAGAGAATGATAACCGTAAGTGATAGGGCTATTGCCAAGGAAAAGAGGAGAATGAGCCTGGTACCAAGATTCAAGTCGGTAAGTGATTTCATGAGGAACCCCCGTTTTTTATACCCGCATAATTAAAGACTGTGCTTAGTATTCTAATTAGCAGCGTTAAGATTTGAAACGCAGTGTACAACCACGTTCGCAATTTCAGCTTGTTTACTAAAACAGTAATTACTTTTAGAAAAAATGTCAATAAGCACAAATTATACAATTAATATAAATATTGGCAGAAAAAATTTAAGTATTTGGAGTCTTTAGCATGAAAAGCAATCTTCACCAACCATATACATAAAAGTGAAACTCGAGGACCGGGGAAAGGAATTAGATTGCCTCTTTTCTGCATAGAAGCCTCCGAAAAGTTGAAGATTGTCCGTACTGTATGATAAGGATCCGGACACACAGGGTTAGTCTAAAAACTGGGCGATTCAAATCAAGGAACAAAAGGGTTACTGTTCTGTTACAAAACCGTTACAATCCCTTTTTCTCGTTGAATCTATCGGGCATGGGAGGCTGGAGACGCCGGATCTTACGCAGCATGAATCAGAAAGTATGAACCCCGACTCCGTCTGTCCTGTAACAGGGCTTCCCCTGGTCTTCATGAAAGACTGGGTATACCAGACCGACGACGGCCACTACCGGGGAGAGATCCGAATGGTTGGGCGGAACATCGGCATCTATAAATCCATCGGGCGCCCCCGGGAAGAAGACGCCGAGCAAACAACCCGGCATGTGCGGCAGTTTCTGGATGTGTTTCTCGAACCCGAAGAGGACTTTTACGCACTGTTCGACTATTCCGAACTGATTCCTCCGCCCATCCGCAACCGCAAAGAGGTTCTCTCCAATCTCCGGCAGCTGTTTCCCCGGCTCAAGCTGGTGGTCTTCTTTGGCATGAAGGGACCTATGCGGGCAATTGTACGGCTGGCGGTTGCAATCTCCGGGCTTTCCGAAAAGATATTTGTGTGCCGGGACTACGAATCGGCCCTTCGGATAGTCCAGGTCGATATGGAGCGAAGGGGTATACAAAATCCCTGGGTTCCCGGGAATTCAAAACGCATAGACCAGCTGCTCAATCTTATCGGGGAGATTGTCTGGAACAGAAACTACGATGTGAATATCCCCAGAATTGACGAGAGGGATCCCTTTGCAGAACTCTTTAGCGCGGTAAACGTAATGCGGGGAGACCTCCAGGCCCTATCCCGGGAAAACAGCAAGAAACAGCAGCGGCTGGAGCATGCCAACAAAATCAAGGAGAAGTTCATCGACACCATGTCTCATGAGGTTCGTACACCCCTGAACGGCATTCTTGGTGCCCTTCAGGTAATCGAACATGGTGGAGAAACGGAAAAACAACGCTATCTGAGTATCCTCAAAAACTCCGCAGAAGACCTCCTCTCAATGGTAAACGGCATTCTCGATGTCACCAGCCTGGATCGGGGAAGAACGTCTCTTACTCCCGAACTGGTTGACCTTGCTGATCTCGCCCAGAGGTCGGCTGATGCTGCCCGTTCCCGCTGCCTGCTCAAAGGGCTCTATCTGAACCTCGAGACGGATCCGGAGCTACCTAAGGCGGTGGCGGCTGATCCGATGCGCTTAAAGCAGGTTTTCGACAACCTTCTGGCAAATGCGGCCACATACACTGCGGTGGGGGGAATTGTATTTTCTCTGAAGGTTTCGAAGTTCGGGGACTCAACTGCACGAATCAGCTTCCAGGTCAGGGACACGGGAATCGGCATTCCTCCGGACCAACAGGAGCGTATATTTCGCCGATTCGAACGGGTTGAAGAGCCGGAAACGGAGAAAGCTCCAGGAAGCGGGCTCGGCCTTGCCATAAGCAGAGAGATTGTGCGCCTTATGGGCGGCGATATTCTTCTTGAAAGTGAGGAGGGAAAAGGGAGCAGCTTCCAATTCGAGTTGGATTTTCCTTTGCTTCATTCGGATCAAGATGAGGAAACCGACGATACACAGAAAATGCGTTTCTCTTTGAAGGCTCTGGCAGTGGACGACAACGAGACGAATCGTATTATTCTTGCTGCCATGCTCAAGGAGCTCGGATGTTCTGTAATCCTTGCCGCTTCGGGAGAAGAGGCCCTGCGCCTGTTTCAGACAGAAGTTTTCGATATTCTGTTTCTCGATTGCAGGATGACGGGAATGGACGGGCTCGAGGCGGCAAGAAGGATTCGGTCTCAAAGCGACGGTGCGGGGGATATTCCGGTCATAGCAGTTACCGCTTATGCCTCTGAAACCCGCAGAACAGAAATCCTGGATGCCGGCATGGACGGCATTCTTGAAAAGCCTATAAAAAGCAGAGACCTGAAGAATATCCTCAGGTGTTTTTTCGAGGCCGGTTCTCCCATACCTCCACGCGGCGGTGAACAAAACACATTTGATCAGATTTCAAAGATATCAAAAGCCCTTCCCGCCGTCATCCACCGACGGGCAAAGGAGATTCTAACAATCGATATTCCGGCATTGAACAGAGCCTGCGGAGAAGGCAGTTTCGGCGAGGCTGCTGAATTAGCTCACAAGCTGGCCGGGTTCTCCCTTGATGCCGGGGCAGTAGAGGCTGCAGAATCGGCTCGAAAAATTGAACAGGTAGCAAAAAATGCAAGAGGGCGAAGCTTCCTGGTGGTCCTGGCAGACAGGTTTGCCGGAGATTTTTCCCGCTGGTATCATGGGTCGAAATACAGGCCTTAATGCGTGTCTTTTCCGCGGAATTCGTCCATCTGTCTGCTTATACCTTTCAGCTCTTCGAGGGTCTGCTGAAAAGAATCGATCTGCGTTTGCATCCATGTGTCGATTTTCTGGTCCGTTTCCGCCGAATAATCCGAAAGCCGGCTAAAAACCTCCTGCAGATTATTCGCGTTTTCAGTTCCCCGGCTGATACTGTTCTGCTCTTCTTCCTTGCTCTTCGCAAGCTCCTTGGAGGACCGCTGAATTTCTTGTATCTGGTCTTTGATTTGTTTGGTGGAATCTCCGGTACTGTTCGCAAGCCGCCGTATTTCTGCGGCCACGATTTCAAAATTTCGACTGTTCTCTCCGGCGGAAGAGGCTTCCAGTTCTGCGTTAAAAGCGATTATTTTTGTCTGATCGGTTATTGAAGAAATAATGCTAACAATATCACCGATTTTCTTTATATGATCGTGCAGAACATTGGTCCGCTCTGCGGTGGTATCATTGTTCGATCGAATGGAATCCATAGAGTTGATTGTATTTTTTATATACCCGAGTCCGTCCTCTATTGAAGCTCGCATTCCCCGGGAGATCTCGGCAATCTTCTGGATCGACACCATCTCGTCATCATTGTTGGCATTCGCTTCACTCAGTCGTTGAATGGCCGCAGAGAGGCGCTCGGTAGAATCCTGGATACTGTCGAAAATCATATTGGTCATTTCTATGCGACTGGCGTGGGCATAGTGAAAACAGTTCTCCGGTTGATTCAAATTATTAAAAATAGCCACCGCCATTTTCTCGCACGATCCGTAACCGCAGGCCCTGCAGTTCAGGAAATCCTTCTCAGAATATTTTCGCATCTGTTGATACAATTCCTGAAATTCGCTCTTCGTAGGCTGCTCGATCACATCGTTCTCCGTACGATCGAGGTATATTCTTGTGTAAAGGCCTTCTTTCCAATATTTGTTTATATCCCGGTTTATTTTTCTGCGGGCTGCAGCCTTGGACCGGAACATATTCCTTTTCAGATATCGCTCCTGCATCTCCTTATTTCGTTGTTCAATGTGGAATTCTATCTCATCGGGTGACTTGTTTTGATTCAGAGTCCCCGGCCCGCCGTTGCACCCCATCTCGCAGTTCAAGCAATCGATAAGAAGAGGTGAAAAGTCTTTTTCTATCATCTCCGGAAGTTTATCCAGATATTCATATACAATTTCCGGACCTTCGATTTTCCTGGTGCGCGAGGCGGCTTCCGGGTTTTCCCTCTCTACCGTTTGCTGCAATCCTCCCGGAGAAGAGAAGGCAACCGCTCTTTCAGCCCTGTCTACGGTAAAGGAAACTTGGGGAAAATTCAGCGGGTTAATATTTTCCCTTTTCAGATGCTCCAGCAGCGAAGCGTAGGTTACGTTGTAATCACCGAGTCCTGTAGCATCGAACTCTCTTCTTTTTGCCAAACAAGGGGACAAAACAAGCACTTTATGGTTTTTATATTCCGGGTAGTATTCTCGGACCATTTTTATTGCATGCAGCATAGGGCTATCCGCCGGAGCAAGGTAGGGAATGAGTTCTTTCCTATACAGCTCGATATAGCTGACAATAGCAGGGCATGGCTGGGCTATCACTGTTTGGGGCTTTTGTGACTTTATATATTCAAGATAGGATTTTACCGTAAGCTCCGCACCGAATCCCACATCAAAAAAATCCTCGACCCCAAGGCTCTGCAGCCACCCGTGAATATGGGTATATGTTGACGGAAAGTTTGACGCGATAGCCGGCGCCGAGATAGCGATCATTTTTTCATTCGCCTGAATGGAGTCCATCCATTTGTGGAAATCATCGACGCCTTTTCGTGCATCGTGAGTGCAGGCAATAATACAGCTGCCGCACCCGATACAAAGGTTTTGATTTACCGTAACGTAGTCTCCTGAACCGTCGTTACAGAATTTTACCGGACATGCGGCTATACAGGCATGGCAGTTAATACATTTTTCGGGATCAACCTCAATAACTTTGCTCAATTCTTTCATGCTGTAACCTTATTTCTCTGAATTTTCTTCAATTTGCTTTTCCGAGGAACTCTCGACAATTGAATTGAGGGTATCCACCGTCTCTTCTATAATAACGGCGGTACGTTTCGTATCTTCTATGGAATCGGTAAATTCATTAATCCCCTCGGAAATCTGCTTTGCGGTAAGCAGAATCTCTTCAAATGCGTTTATCTGCTGGGACACCGATTGATTCATGCTCACAGCCGACTCCAGAGAATTTTCAGAGAGTTCGAGTATCTGCTTAAACACTTCCTCGAGCCGATGAGACATTTCCCAGGCGTCCTGTATCTTAATAGTATCCTCCTCCGACGATCCGATTAATTCATCCGAGGCATGCTGGATATCGCTGATTTTTGCCTTGATCTCGTTTGTAGAATTCACGGTGTTGTCTGCCAGCCGGCGTATCTCCGAAGCGACTATTTCGAAATTCTTTCCCTCTTCTCCTGCAGACGATGCTTCCAGCGCTGCATTAAAGGCAATTATCTTTATTTGCCCGGCAATACCGTTGATTATCTTTACAATCTCCCAGATACCGCTTATATGTTCGCCAAGATTCCTCATACCCTCAATGGTATTTTGATAAGAATCCCGGACCTCTTTCATTTTCTCGATATTTTGCTGGGTTATGGCAGAACCGTCCTTTACCGAGTCCTTCATCCTGCCCGCAGAATCCTCCACCTGCCCGGCCTGGGAACCGATATTTTTGGAAAGATCATCCAAACCTTCCATAGTCGATACGATCTCTGCGGTACTCGAGGCCTGCTGGTTGGAGTGGGCGGCATTCTGCTGACTGGCACTGGCAAGGGTGCTCGAAGAATCCGACATCAGAGAAGAGGTCTCGCTTATTTTCTTCAGCAGAGTATAGAAGTTGTTGAGGATGGTGTTTACATATGCTGCTGTCTCGCCGAGCTCATTGTAATTTATAATATTGATACGGCGGTCCAGCTGAGTGTTCCCCCCGGCCATTTTCCGGAGAACACTTTTCAGCGAATCGATCTGAATAAAATATTCCTTTTTAGAAAGAGCTATCAGGCCGTAAGAAACCGCAGCATAAAAGAGAGCAGAAAGAATCATAGGAAGATAAAAGTTGGAAAAATCAACATCGAGCTGGGCCCGGCTGTAATAATACGTTATGTAGGAAAAATTTATAATCAGAAAAAAGATTATTGCCCCCACCACGTAATAATCACGACGGCGGGAAAAGGTATCGTCCTCGCCCTCCCTCATAGCCACAATATTGAGCTTTTTCTTTGCGGGGATCAGAATCAAATTAAAAAGAATGGATGTGTACACGCCGCTGGGAAACCCAACCGCTATTTTTAAGGGTAAACCGAAGGAGAAAGGAATTCCGCTCTCGGCCTCCCACCCTTTGAGCATATAATAGAGGGTGGTCCCTGCGGTCCAGGCGACAAACTGAAAGATTATAATGAGCCATGGCACTTTTATCGCCGCCTTTCTTGCCTGGTCATATCCCGTACCCTCTGTTATGTAGGCAAACAGGGGCTTCAAGTACCGTATAATAATCACATACAGAATCGCCGAAAAAATGAGATAAATGAGGACAACCGTAGGTTTAAACGAGAAAAGAAGTCTATCAACAAATCCTGCTCCACTATTATCCAAAGAGTTGTTGAAAAAAGCATTCATAAATTCACTGGAAAATAAAAAGATACCCAATACCAGAAAAACTACGAGAGCAAGGCGTATCCGAATACTTTTTACCAGACCCAGGGCTTCGAAATCAGGCACGGTTTCACTTTTCAGCGGCTCTTCTTTGATTTTCATATCCGGAAGTATAACGGTTCTCCTTTTAAATATCCACAAGATTTGAACCACCATACTTGCTAAAACCCGAAAAAATATTACACTTGGAAAAGAAATAAGGAGAGCCGGAATTGCAGAAAAAAAGAAAGTCCCCGCGTCATGACACCATTTTCTATCTACAAGTGTTCAGCCTGCCTGATAGATCTCCGATTGCCAGAATGACCGATATCTCCGTGGGCGGGGTAATGCTTCTTTCGAGCACTTCCTTTTCCCTCAACCAGCCTTTCAAAGCGGCAATCGCGCTTCCTCCTGGGGGGATTTCAGGAAAAGACGAACTAGAGTGCACCATAACCCCCCGATGGGAACGGACCGACGAAAATCCGGAGCTTGTTTTAACCGGCTGCACTATGGAAATTCCTGCTGATTATGAACCAGCCCTCAATGAAATGATCTCCCGTTACGGTTTCAGCAGCGGCCACACCGATTTCAGGCGCCTTTTCGAAGAGCATCTACACAACCCTTCTTCCGAAGACAGGTAACACCGGAGGTTACTACATGGCACGAAAAAAGAGCTCAACAGGACTCGTTACCAGCTTGAGTATATGGACTACCGTCCCGGTTATTCTGGTTCTCCTGGTAATGGGGGGGAGTACACTCTGGGTGCTCGGCAATAGAGTTACTATGCTGGTAGAGGACAACGCAGCCCACACCATGAAGATGATGGAGAGAATCGTAAATACAGAGGTGGACGGTGCTGTAAAAAATTATCTCAGGGCCGTGGCGGAAAAAAACCGTGATCTGATGAACTTTTTTTATCAGGAAGCGCAGAAGGGAAAGATGTCCGAAAGAGCGGCATACGAGAGGATTCGCGAGATCTTCCTCGATCCTGAGTATGGTCAGATAGGTACAACAAGTTATCTTGCCGGTGTTACCAGCAGCGGTGTACTCGAAATCCATCCTGTTTCTCCTGGCGTTGATGCAAGCGATTTTGATTTTATGCAGAAAGCGATGGAGATGAAAAACGGGTACCTGGAATATGAGTGGCAAAATGTCGGAGAAAAAAAGGCTCGGCTCAAAGCCGGGTACCTCTCCTATTTCGAACCCTGGGACATCATGGTGTGGGCTTCCTCCTATAAAAGCGAATTCTATTCTCTTATAGATCAAAGCTCTCTCGATCAGCGTGTTTCGTCCATCAGTATCGACGAAACCGGTTATGTTGTAATAAGAAATTCCGACAAAAAGATTATTGCCGGGAAAGATTCTCTCAACCTGCTCAATGAAACCCCGGCCGGCAAAGCCTCACAAACTGTTGTGGAAACCACAAATGGAAAATTTCGAATCGACACAAAGATTCAAGAAAACACAGGCTGGCAGATATCGGTTGTTTCTCCTCTCTCGCCATACAACCAGCTTCTCTGGTTGCTGCGTGCAATCATCGGGCTTTCAATTGTTGCCTCCGGGGTTCTCCTCCATTTTGTTATCCGCTATCTCTTGAACCGCAAACTCGCCCCGCTCAAATCGATGCGCAGGCTTGCCGAACGCGTCTCGCAGGGGGACCTAACAGGGAGAATTCAAAACCTATCCGACGACGAAATAGGAGAAGTGGGGTTAATTTTCAACCACATTATCACCGAATTTTCGGGAGTACTCAGCAATATCAAATCGGTCATACACGTCCTGAGCGAATCGATACAGAACTTGAGCACCTCCGCCCAGGAGATTGCTAGTACATCCAACGAACAGGCGGCAGCGGTAAAAGAGATACTCAGCACCATGGAAGATGCCGATCAGGTATCGAAAGACAACATGGAAAAGATCGAAGAAGTCGCTAGAATTGCTAATAAAACAAAAGAGAATGTTGAAGAGGGTTTCGAACTTATAAAAACCAGTTTGAGCAAGATGGAAGAGATCCGCACGACAAACTCCGATACCATAGTCGGAATCAAAACCCTCGGGGAAAGAATCACCTCCATATGGGAGATAGTTAATATCATTAATAATATTGCAGACCAGACAAAAATCATCGCCTTTAACGCCGAACTCGAAGCCGCAGCGGCCGGCGACGCAGGGAAAAATTTCCAGATAGTTGCAGGGGAGATAAGACGCCTTGCCGACAGCACGGTTAACTCTACCAACGAGATAAAAGGAAAGATTAACGAAATACAACATGCCTCGGACAAACTTATCGTTGCCTCGGAGGAAGGTACACGCCGGATAACCGAGGGCTGGGATATCTCCACCAATATCCGCGGAATCTTTGAGGAAGTACTCAACTCGAGCGAAATATCCGCGCACTCAGCAGATGAAATAACCCGTTCAACAAAAATGCAGGTATCCTCGTTCGAACAGATCTTTACTACCCTCAAACAAATTTCCGAGAGCATAGACAGCTTTGTGGAATCTACGAATTACACCAACCAGGTTTCCGACCATCTTACGGAAATTACCGAATCCTTTGGATCGGAAATTGACGGATATACGGTAGAAGAGGAGAAAGAGGAGTAGTATGGAAAACGACGAGATCCTCAACCAAATCGAGTCCGGCAAAAGCGAGGAACATGATGTAGAGGTAAAAGAAGAAAGCTTTTACCGTTATCTGGTCTTCTGGATAGGGGATCAGAAATTCGCATTGCCGGCTGAAGACGTACAGGAAATATTGACCTATAACGAGATTTACTTTGTACCGTTCGTCCCTCCTTATATCCGGGGATATGCGAACCGTCATGGCCAACCCTACACGGTCTTTGATTTGCTGATGCTCTTCGAAAACAACGGTATAGAGGGAAGTCACCTTCTTATCCTCAAAGTCCCGGACGATCAAATTGCCCTGCTTATCAGCGATGTCGATGAAATCGTTAAAGTCCCTGACTCAAAAATCTACTCCTTAACCTCCCACGACGAGACTTCGCAATATTTCAGCGGCGCTATTAATGTAGAAGAAACCGAAATATTCATTCTGGGAGTCGCAAAAATACTGGAACGTTTGGAGTTAGATATTGAGCGGTCATGATTCTGTGCATGTACTTTATTCCGATTATGGTGCAACTCACTTTTTAATCAACAGAGATCAATGTCCCGCAAGTGTATATGCCGAAGAAGTGATCCCAATGGAAACAGGTCACCGCTTCTTCAATGAAAAGCTCATAGTAAACAACGAAACCGTTCCGCTATTCAATCTTCACAATCTTCTCTTGAAACTATTCCGGTTCAAAACCGACGTTAAATCCCAGCTTGTTATTTTAACACCCTTTACACTTCTCAGCGAGGAAACGCTTTCTTACTTAAAAGAAGGGCCCCTTCCGGAATTAGAGAATTGCCGAAGAATAGGTGTACGGGTATCTTCGGAAACAATAATAAAACAAATTTCTTTAGACGAATTAAAACCCCACAGCCGCAGACTTCGATCCAGGCTCAAAAAGAGCGGATTCCCGGCTGTACATCCCATGGAGGGGTCAATGGGTTACCTGATCGATCTCGACAGAATAATTGCCGGGAATAAAGGGAAACGATGAAGATACTTATTGTTGATGATTCCATCATGATGAGAACACTCCTCAAGGATTTTTTTACCGAACAAGCCGAGGTGGTAGTAGGAGAAGCAGCGAACGGAAAAAAGGCCCTGGAACTGACACAGGATCTGGATCCGGACCTTATCATTATGGATATTGATATGCCCGTAATGAACGGCGTAGAGGCAGCTGAAAAAATTCTTGCCGTTGCGAAAAAACCCATCGTTATATTTGCCAATGATATTGCCCCCGAAATCGTCTCAAAGCTCCAGGGGATAGGAGTTGCGGAGGTTATACAAAAGCCTCTGATAAGCCGTTTTAACGAACCCGAGTATTCAAAGGATTTTATTTCAAGAATAAGGACCCGAGCAGCAAACTTCTCTCATCATAACAATAATACTTATCAGAAAAACCGAGATCAGAAAAGAACGGATTCAAAGAAGCAGTCTCCATCGGAACAGATAAGGATTGTTGTTCTCGGCGCTTCTACCGGCGGGCCTGAGGCCGTCAAAAATGTACTGTCTTCTCTCCCCGCCGATTTTCCGGTTCCTATTGCCCTTGTCCAGCATATTGAAACCCGTTTTTCGGAGGGGTATGCCGAGTGGCTTGACGGCCACTGCAAACTGCGGGTGAAGCCCGCTGCAAACGGGGACATTCCGGAACCGGGAACAGTGTATACCGCATCCGGCGACACCCACCTGGTGGTTTCCCCAAAAAAATTGATCTTGGAAGACAGTCCTCATATCAAAAACCAGCGCCCGTCGGTGGAAAAACTCTTTCAGTCCGCAGCCGAAGCCTACGGTTCCGCTGTGATGGGTGTCATCCTCACCGGCATGGGGAACGACGGGGCCGAGGGAGCCGCCGCCATTCGCCAAGCCGGCGGGTTCATGATTGTACAGGACGAATCCACCTCCTTTATCAACGGGATGCCGAAAGCCGCAATAGAAGCCGGCGGAGCCTCCGTCATTCTCCCGATTCAAGAAATCGCCGCCGCAATGGAGGAAGCGGTATATGCACATAGATGAGCACACACTCTCCCAGGCTGCCGCTCTCGTGCAGGAATATACCGGACTCCGATCCCCGGAAAGCAATCATTCTCATATAAAACGTATACTTATTCAGATGTGCAGAAGCAGAGGTGTCTCAACCTCAACCATCCTCCCCTGCATCAGAAAAAACAAGGAGTGTTTGAAGGAATTTATTAACGCAGCGATGATAGGCGAAACCTATTTTTTCAGGGAAGTGTCGCAGTTTCGCATTCTGCTGGAGTATGTGTTGAACGAAATCAGTCGAAAAAATGATAATATTCGAATATGGAGCGCTTCATGTTCCACGGGAGAAGAAGCGATAAGCCTATCCGCAGCCGCACTTTACAATAACAAGAATACCGCCGATACCTCTGTAGAAATATTTGCAAGCGATATCAACACCCTCGCTTTAGAACGGATCCAATCCGGAACCTACCCGAAATCATCCCTTCGAAGAGACGGAAAAGAGCTGCATCATTTGATAACAGACCACATAGAAAAAGAAAACGGAAGCAGCTTTACCCTGAATAATAAAATTCTCTCCTCTATCTCGGTTGTACCTCTCAATCTATATAAAGATCCGCTCACGCAGATTCCCGACGATCTGGATGTTATCTTTTTTCGCAATACCCTTATATACGCACCTATGGAGAACAGAAAATATTTTATCCGAAAAATCGCCGAAAAATTAAGGGCAGGAGGTTATCTCTTCGTAGCCGCCAGCGAAGTACCATATATTACTGTCCCGCAACTCGAACCGGTAGAATTCAAGGATGTTCACCTCTTTCGCCGTATTACCCAGCAACAAGCAGAAACGGAAACACCTTCCCCGACAGCCGAAAAACCGGACACGAAAGAACGGAAAGATGAGGTTCCTCCGCTTAAAGAATATATACAAAAAACCGTAAATGCTTTTAATAGAGAAAACATGAAAGAAGCCGAAATCCACCTCATGGAAATAGAGAACACCTATGGAGATACGGTGTATACCTTCTTTTTGAAAGGCCTTTATTTTCGAGACATCGGTTCAAAAGAAGAGGCAATGGAGAAACTGTCGGCCGCCCTCTCTTGGAACAGCTTCTTTTGGCCTGCTTCCTACTATCTTGCCGAACTCTATACCGAAACCGACCCGCTGCTTGCCTGCAGTGAGTTCAGACGATGCCTCATCAAAATAGAGTCACAGCAGCATCATGAGACAGCTGATAAAGAGATTGAGGACATACTTTTAGACGGCTTCGACAAATCGTATTTCCACCATCTCTGCAACCGTTGGATAAACAAACTCTGCACGTACGCGGGAGAAGAATATGCCCATTGATAGAGAAAAATACACCCAGAACTACCTTGACGAAACAAAAGAGCATCTTGCTCAGATCGATGCAGGGGCCATTTCTTTGGAGAAAAACCCCGGGGACACCTCCTCGATCAATACAGTACTTCGGGCACTGCACGCCATTAAAGGCTCTTCCCGAATGCTCGGTTTTTCCAATATGGAACAATGCACCCACGCAATGGAAAATGTATTCAAGGGATTAAAAGAGGAGCGGTACGAGTTCGGATCTTCTCTCTTGCAGCTTATTATGTTAGGTGGAGAAATAATCCGCAAAGGCATCACGGTTATCTCCTCCGAGGGCGAAGACAATATAAAAGCGAATCGCTTTCTCGATGCATGCAGAAAGGCAGCCGACAATGAGCCTTTCGCGGACGATCTTGCGAATATCAGAAAAGAACTGCGTTCGGGCACAACCTCCGTGAAAAAACCGGATGCTTCCGGCAAAAGCGAGGGAACACCTTCCGAAAACACCATAACCGATGGTTACGAAACTATTCGCGTCAATCTTTCGGATGTAGAAGAGATAACCGCTTCTCTCAACAGCGTTATTATTTCCCAGTTTCAACTCAAACAGTTCCAAGAACGGATAGGCGAGATCCAACAAAGCTATAACAACCTCGGCGACAATATCAGGATGAATGCCGGTTCCATGAGAAACACCTCGTTCGAAAAAATCCGGAAAGAGATGCAGAATTTCAAGAAGGATTTTATCGAGCAGATGGCTGTGGTCGAACAAAACAGCTACAAACTCCAGGAACAGATCATGAGGCTCTCTATGCTGCCGATCGACCTTGTCTTATCCGAGCTCCCCCGAATGGTGGCCGAGACATCAACAATGCTCGAAAAAGAGATTGATCTTTCAATATCGGGCAGCGGGATCCTGATGGACAAAGCAATTCTAGAAAAACTAAACGATCCTCTCATTCACATCGTGAGGAACGCGGTTGATCACGCTATCGAAACGGGGGATGAGCGTCAAAGACTGGGAAAAAACAGAAGAGGATCGATCGAAATCATGTGCAGCGCCGAGGGAGGCAACATAACAATCCGGATAAAGGACGACGGAAAAGGGATCGACCGTGAACAGATCATCAGCCGGGCGGTAGAACGCGGATTAGTAGAAGAAGATGAAGTCGACGAACTCACGGAAACCGATGTTTATGCGATGATTTTCAAACCCGGATTTTCCAGCCGAGACGAGGTAAGCGACTTGTCCGGCAGGGGTGTCGGTCTTGATATCGTAAAAGTAAATATTGAATCGGTAAAAGGAAAAGTAACCGTGCAAAGCACCCCCGGCGAAGGGAGTGAATTTATTCTCGCCGTACCGCTTTCTCTCGCGACGGTTTCCGGATTTTTTGTCCGCTCGGGAGGGGAGAAATTTCTTATCCCGAGTAATTTCGTGTATAAAATCGTACGCATACAAAAAAGCGATATTATTTCCTACCTAAAAAAAGAAGCTTTCAGATTGGATCAGCAGATAATACCCCTCTATTCACTCTCCTCTCTTCTTGCAAAACGAGAGACCGGAAGCACCACAAAAGACCTGCTCTATGTTGTAGTTGTAGAGTCTATGGGAGAGCGCATCGGTATTATAGTAGATATGGTATTACAGCATGTGAGTCTTATTTATAAGCCGGTACCAAAAAACACAACAAAGTTGAAGCCGATCCAGGGGATTGTGTTCGACGAGAACTACCGGATTATTAATATTCTTTTTATTCCAGAACTGATGAGCCGGTTCAGGCGGTTAAAGTCTATAGACCTCATAAAAGAAGACCTCGACGAATATCATCAGGTACCGGTAGTGCTCGTTGTTGACGACTCAAAGAATACCAGAGAGATAGAAGAGTCCATTCTCAAACTGGAAGGATATTCGGTAAAAACCGCGAGGGACGGTATTGAGGCTCTAGAGGTCTTACGGACCACCCGGATAGATCTTATCGTAAGCGACTTGGATATGCCGAGAATGGACGGCATTACAATGATAGAAAACCTGCGGAAAAACGCCGAGTTCGGGGATATCCCGGTCGTAGTTGTTACCGCTTCCGATGACGACGAAACGGTAAAGAACGCGCGGGCCGCCGGGGCAAATGAACATATTGTAAAATCGGATTTTAACCGCAACAGCCTGATAAAAATTGCTGAAAAGCTCTTACAGGAGAAGAGTGCTATAGTATGAGCACCCTCTTATTCATCGGCAACACCGATCTTGCCTGGTCTATTATCGAGAAATCTCTACTCGATAGAAGCATTCACGTGATAAAAGCGCGTACCCTTGAAGAATCGCTTCCCCTCTTGTTATCGGAGAAACCGGACTTGCTTCTCGCAGATATTCACGCACAACCGGTAAACGGATTCCAGATAGCACGTTTTTTTCGAAGCCACTCGGATCTTGCGGATATTCCTATATTACTTCTTTCTGTCGAAGCAGATCCGAAGACACAGTTCTGGAGTGAAGAATCCGGAGCCGACGGTCTCGTCCTCCTGGATCCGGACAATATCGAGACACTGCCGGATATGATATCCTCTCTTTTATCCGACACTTCCCCAAAAAAACCATTCCAGTTCTCCGGTGCAACAATAGATCAATTGAATACGGCGGAAGAAAAAACGCTCCTTTCCTCTCTTTTTGACATGAACGAGGAGCACCTGTTCGACTTGTCCATGTACAACTCTCTTCGGAAAGTCGGGAGCAATATAGAATCTCTGAATAATACCGCCGAAGAAGTTCTCGGTATTCTCCAGTCCGTTGCCCAAACCCACATCGCGGTGATGATCCTGAAATACCGGCGCGAGAGAAAGATATTCATTCTTCCCTCACCGGAAATCTATAAAGCCGAGGCGGATCAATTCACCAACCTCTGTCTTGAAGATTTCAACAGGCTGCCTGATGCACAGGTAATAAGAAAATCGGAAAAAACATATATTGGCACAAACGATCGAGAAGATTTCGATCTGACAAGAATAGACGAGCGGCGTCTGAGCTCCTATCACATGGCCGTGCTATCGAGTCCGGATGGCGATCTTGTCGGCACCCTCCACGCCGGAAGTCTTACCAACAACTACTTTACCGGGAAAGCCGGGCGTTTATTCGACCAATTCGCGGAAGCCGCTTCTCTTATGGTTCACAACAGTATTATTTTCAACCAGACCCTGGAAACGCGCAACAAGATAGAACATATTTTCTCTAAATTCGTCCCAAGAGAAGTAATAACCGATCTTCTGGATCAAACCGAGGATGCTGAACTTCAACTCGGCGAAAAAAGGCATGTTGCCATTCTCTTTTCCGATATCAGGTCCTTCACGGTTATTTCCGAACACAACAGCGCAGAGATGATCGTTGATTTCCTGAACCGCTATTTCGATAAAATGTCACAAGCTATCCGTAAACATGGGGGCTTTATAGACAAGTTCATCGGCGACGCCATCCTTGCCGTTTTCGGCGCGCCGGTTAGTTACGAAAACAACGCGGAAAGAGCGGTTCTTGCTTCTTTAGATATGAAAGAGGCTCTCGCGGAAATAGAAACCGGAGAATTGGTACTCCCCGACTCCGGTTTCAATATCGGTATCGGCGTGCATGAGGGACCTGCTATCGTCGGAAACCTCGGAAGCCGTGACAAGTTTGATTACACGGTAATAGGAGACAATGTTAATCTTGCGAGCCGGCTCGAGGGATTGACCAAACATTATCACGAACAGATTATTGTATCCGATATATTAGCGGCCTCACTGAATAACGAGTTCATCCTCCGCGAGGTGGATACTGTAAAGGTTAAGGGAAAAGAAAAGCCCACTACTCTCTATGCCGTACGAAGCGAGCCATATTTTGATAATGAGAATTTGAAGAATTACCAAAAAGGGCTCAGCATGTTTAAGCTCGGGAACTGGATAACCGCCAAAGATTACTTTGAGCAGATACTCGAGAAGCACCCCGACGATTTTCTCAGCAATCTTTACCGCACGCGTTGTGATGAATTTTCAGCCGACCCTCCTGCGGATTGGGACGGCGCAATTAAACTCGACTTCAAATAGTGTTCTCTCAAGAACACCATATTACTTTGAGGGGTAGAAACAATTCCGAAAGCACCGGAAGAAAAGCTGCAATCGAAGGTTCCTCGTTTTGACCCGGCGATGTGGGTTTTTCTGATATACGTCGGCTTATTTTTTGTTCTATTCAAGGCTGCCCCCATGATCCTGGGGGCTATCATCTTCGGGTGGTATTTGTCTCTTATTATAGAAATACCAACAAAATACCTGTCCAAGATCAAGTTTCTGCCCTACAAGGCGGCAGTAATAATCTCTTCGTTGGTAATGTTTTTCCTCCTCGCCTACGCCATATACTCGATTTTCCCCATACTCATAGAAGAGGGTCAGAAATTATTTCCAGCAATCGGGAAAAGGTCACAGGACATAAATTTTGCCGATCTTATTAAAAGCGAAAAGATAGATCCGGGGGTAATCGACTGGCTCAATGATTTAACCGGGCAACTGGGTCAAAAGTTCTCCGATTTTGGTATTTCGATAATAAACAGCCTGATCCAGCAGATCCCGAATGCAATGACGGCCACGATAATCTTTGTTATCACCGCCTCGTATTTTACAACCCTCACTCCGATATTTCGGAACAATATATGGCGGTTCTTTCCCCGGTCGACCAGGGATAAATCCATCAGATTTGTTTCTGAATTCTACAAAGACATCAGGCACTTTATCGGGGGTCAGGCGATCATTGCCGGGCTGGTTGGTTCAATGGTCGGATTCGGGGCATTTATTTCCGGGATTCCCTATGCGGTTTTCCTCGGCTTTCTTTCGGGGATTACCAATTTTGTTCCCTTTTTGGGGGTTATCGTCGCCGCAGTTCCGGCCCTGCTTCTTGGATTCGTACATGAGGGGGTAGCTGGTTTTATTAAAATGGCAATTGTCCTTCTCGCTTCCAATCTTTTGGAAACCTGGCTGCTGAACCCGAAGATTCAAGGCGCGCGGATGAATATCAACTGGTTCGCAATTCTGATTGCCATCCTCCTGTGCGGAGCAATTCTGGGCTTGGCCGGGGTGCTGCTCGGTATTCCGCTTCTGTTATTTTTCAGGAGGTTCTGGGAAGAATACGTTCAGTCTGCTTACAAGAAACTGTAAACTGCAGCGGGCTTTCACCGGCCGGAAGGCTCGAAGAGCTTCCCTGGGCATACCCGACATACACCGCCGATATCAAGTACATGTTCAAGAGTTGATAAGAGAAGATTGACTGATAAAGCAGGTGTTCTCTCCCAAAGTACTGTGGTTGAAATTGCCATGGACAACTTGAATATTTCAAGAGAGCGGTACATCTTCCCGAACCCGGAACAGAAACCTTTTTCCTCTGGGGACCAAGGCAAGCAGGAAAAAGCACCCTCCTGCACACTCAGTATTCTGATGCTTTGTGAGTAGACTTGCTTAAATCCGAAGAGTATCGTCGCTTTCTCGAAAACCCAGAAGTTCTCAGAGAAGAAATCGACTATAGCCGGCCTCGCTCCGTGGTGATCGACGAGGTCCAAAGAGTGCCTTCCCTTTTAAATGAAGTGCATTGGCTCTACGAGAACAGGAAGGTGCAGTTTGTTCTTTGTGGATCGAGCGCGCGAAAGATTCGACGCAACCGGGTGAATCTTTTGGGAGGAAGAGGCCTGCATTTCGAACTCTACGGTTTTAGTGCATTCGAACTGGGTAAGGATTTCAACCTCAACCGCATGCTCAATCATGGCTATTTCCCGACTATTTATTTCGAATCGACCCCCACACGTCTACTCGATGCATACGTTTCTCACTATATCCAGGAAGAAATCGCCTCGGAAGGGTTGGTACGCCGGCTGCCGGTCTATTCGCAGTTTCTCTCTATGGCGGCGCTCTCCGACGGAGAGCAGGTCAATTATTCCACGATTGCCCGGGAGGCCGGCGTATCGAGCGAAACGATACGGGGTTACTTCGAGATTCTTGAAGATACGCTTCTCGGCTCATTCGTGCCGGCGTACCGGAAAAGGCCGAAACGGCGAGTGCTTGTTTCCCCGAAATTCTACTTTACCGATGTAGGAATAGTAAACTTCCTTGCCCGGCGCGGGGAGATATCCCCCGGCTCCGAACTCTTCGGAAAAGCATTCGAGAACTGGATCTTTCACGAGCTCAAAAGTTATAACATGTATAAAGAGCGCTTCGCACAGATCTGCTTCTGGCGGCTCAGCACAGGGACGGAGGTCGATTTTTTGATCAACCACATCGACTGTGCGATAGGATGCAAGAGCTCACAAAATATAAAAGAAGACCACCTCAAAGGACTCAGGGAATTGTACAAGGATCATCCCGAGGTGAAACGAAGGTTGATCGTATCCTTAGATGAAAAAAACAGGATAAGCGAAGACGGAATAGAGATACTCAACTATCGGGAATTTGTTCGGCGCCTGTGGGACGGAGATTTTTTCTGACCCCCTTGAGGAACGAAGGGTCAATAGAGAAAAGAGATATACGTGTTAAAAAAAATACACAAAAGCCTTCATCACTCAAAAAGATAATCCGCAATTCTTTTCGCTTTCTCAGGGGCAGGGTTCAGCGGACGCTTCCTTTATTCTCCGGGAAAAAGAAGTTTGAACTCTGTGCCGGGCCGGTCCCCGAAAATCTGCCCACCCTCCTGGACCGGGTCCGTCGGCCCCGCAGAGAGCTCTCCGCCGATCTGATCGGAAAGCAGGTAAATCAGCCGAAACCCCAGGTGTTTTTCGAGCACGGGGGCTGTTTCTTCAGGAATCCCTACCCCGTTATCCCGAACCGTCAATTCGATGGTATTCCCGCTGTTTTTCCGGAAGAGAACCGCGATGGCGCCTTCTGCCTCAGCCGGAAAGGCATGCTTGAGGGAATTGGTGATTAGTTCATTGATGATGATGCCGCATGGAAGGGCCTTTTTGATATCGATCTCGATTTCTTCCGCCCCTACATCGAGCGCAACTTTGCCGTCCTGCCGGTACAGGGATAGGAGTTCCCTCGATAGGGTTTCTATATACTCTTTCATGTTTACCTTCGAAAGGTATTCGCTCTGGTAGAGGTTTTCATGTACCAGAGCCATGGTAAAAATTCTGTTTCGGCTTTCGATCAGGGCATTGCGGGCGGTTTCCGCAATCCCGAGAGCATCGGTTGTACCAGGAGGGGAATCTTCCTCCCGGGCTTCGATTATGTCCGACTGCAGAGAAAGCAGGCTGCTTATAACCTAAAATCCCTAAAAATCTAGTAACGAGGTCTCGGCCCTTCAAATAACTCTTTAATATATCGTACTTTACTACAAATTTTTTGCTTGACAAAAGCAAAATACCACGTATAATTATAACTATGGCGTATGTGATTGAACAAAGGGTAAAAAACCATGTCTATCTGTACGAAGTAGAAAGTTATTGGGATAAAGAAAAAAAGCAATCCCGGCAAAAACGTACCTTCCTTGGAAAAAAAGACCCCGATACCGGAGAAGTAATCACCCATGACGATTCTTATGCAGCCTGGGATTACGGGCATACAGCGCTTTTTGATCAGGTAGCAAAAAAGATCGGGTTGCGTAAGGAGTTACAAGAAGCCTTTCCGTCAGTCTGGGAAGAGATTTATACCCTCGCCCTCTTTAAACTGATAGAAGGCAAGCCGTTCTATTTGTGTGAGCACTGGCTTGAGACCGTCTGGTTGGATACTAAACCGGTCTTGTCGTCTCAGCGTATAAGTGAGATTCTCCAATCACTCGCGAATAAAAAGAACGAACAATTTCAGTTCTTCTCGTCCTGGGCGAAACGACATAAAAAGAATAATCGATTTATCGTTTTCGATATCACTTCGGTGTCATCCTTCGGTAAGGATATCGACTACCTTGAATGGGGATATAACCGGGATCGGGAAACATTGCCGCAAATAAACCTTGGGGTTGTATTTGCGCGGCCTGCTGATATGCCGTTGTTTTACTCGCTGTATCCGGGAAGCATCCATGATGTTTCGACATTATCGAATATTATTACCGAACTGCAGGTTCTTTCACTTACTACAACCACGTTTGTTCTGGACAAAGGGTTTTACAGTATGGCGAACCTCGCTCATATGAAGGAGTTGTGTCATATAATTCCTTTACCGGTAAGAACTAAACAAGAGCACCAGTTAGTTCAAAAATATCAAGATACGATCCGTTCATCACAGTATGCCATACGATGCAACGATCATGTACTCTACTGTGCCGCAGAGAAAATAACGATTCACGATAGTGAATATAGCGCGTATATTTATCTTGATGAACGAAAGCAGGCTGACCAACGGGAGCATCTTTTAAAACAGATACTTGAGTGTGAACAGTTTGTGCAACACAAGGGCTATCGTAAACGCAGCGACTTTGAGTCGTTTTTTCAGGACCAGAAACCGGGACTTGGTCAGTATTTTGGACTCCATAAAAATGGTACCCGGTATGAACTGCAGCGGATTCCTGAGAAGATTGATACGGCCTTGAACAGGATGGGTATGTTTGTGTTGATAACGAACGGAGAGTTTTCCGGTGAAGAAGTTATTCAACTGTATCGTGATAAAGATGGAGTCGAGAAATGTTTCGACTCGTTAAAAAATAACCTGGCGTTAAAACGGCTTCGCATCCATTCGCAGGAAGCGCTTGAAGGGGTGTTGTTTATCGAGTTCTTAGCACTGATTCTGTATTCATATGCCCAGAGGGTATTGCGGACTACGGGATTAACAAAATATATGTCGATTCCCGAAGCAATATTTGAACTACGGAAAATAAAGAAAATACGTTTTGGGAGAAAGAAAACGATGATAACCGAGGTGTCGAAACACCAGAGGAAAATACTGAACGCCTTTGAAACCAGCGTTTCCTGATCAAACCTGGTTATAACTTTTTAGGGATTTTAGGTTATAATCGTTAAATTATTCTTGACCCGATGATGTATTTCCCGAAGCAGGGTATCGTTCTCCTGAAAAGCAGACTCGAGCCGCTCTTCGGCTTTTTTCCGTTCGGTTATATCCCGGCTTACGACGTAGGCTTTCTTGAACCTTCCCTCTGTATCGTACAGAAAGCTGCTGCGGTCCTCGAACCAGGCATAACTGCCGTCGTCTTTGGAGAGCCGGTAGCTAGAGACCATTGAATCCTGCTGCTTATTTACCGCCTGATCTACCTTCGTAAAAACCCGATCTCTGTCCTCAGGATGGATCTGGGAGTAGAGCCGGTCCACCGTCATACCGAAAGAGGAACCGGGCTCCCAGCCCCGCATGCGGTCGTAAGCAGGGGTAGCGTACTCGATCTGCCTGTGCTGGTCTATAACCGCGATTCCGTCGGAAGTACGCTCAGCAAGCAATCTGAACCGGCGTTCGCTGAACGCGAGCTTTTCTTCGATCTTCTTTTGCTTGTCGACATTAAAAACCACTCCCACCAGCCGGAGGGGAGTTCCGTCGCTGCTCCATCTTGCTACCTTGCCGTAATCGCTCAGGTATAGATACTGCCCGTTCTTATGCCGGATTCGATAGGTAACCTGAAAGCTTCCGGTCTTCCCTTCCAAATGCCGTTTAATAATCTCTTCAACCTGCTCGTAATCATCCGGATGAATAAGGGCGGCTATCTCATAAGCATCCCCCGAAAAATCTCCGGGCTCCCAGCCCAGCATTCGTGCCTTGCTGTCGCTGAAACTCAGCTCATTGCTCTCGAAATCCCAGTCCCACCAGGCAACATTATTATTATCGAAGGCAAGATCGAGGAGCTCACTCTGTGCCTTGAGAGCAAGGCGGTTCTTCCTCCGCTCGGTAATGTCCTGCTTCACAGCGATAAAATTGATGATTTGTCCCTCCGGGTCTTTTACCGGAGTAATCGTAGCCTCTTCCCAGTAAAGCGAACCGTCTTTCCGGATGTTGCAGAACTCCCCCTTCCAGATACCCCCGGAGGTAATCGTGTCCCATAACTCTTCGTAGTACGCCTGGTCCTGTTCTCCGGACTTGAGTATCCTTGGATTCCGATTTATTACTTCCCGGGCTTCGTAGCCCGTGAGCCGGGTAAAGGCGGCATTGACATACTCAATATTGCCCTCCGCATCGGTAATGATGACGGGGTTTGCACTCTGATCAACAGCAACAAGGAGGGTTTGGTATTGCGGAGGGGAGGGTCTAGCCATAAAGAGTATGAATCCTAATATATTCGGTTCTTTTTATCAATATATATACAATACAGAGCCTTTTCGGTGAAGCTTGTGGTCTTCAAGCAATCCCGCGAGCACCTGCGCCCTGGTCCCATGCTCATCCGGGCGGGGGAGGGCCCCCGCCCCGCATAGCCGGCCGGCCGCGCCGGATGCCGGCGACCTTCAGTGCACCCGCACCCGGAAAGACCCGCGCCCTTCCCAGCACCGTCTCGGCCATTCCACCCGGCGCGGCCGGACCCGCCCCGCTTTTCCGGCTCCGCTCCTCCGCTC
>JAIPGG010000040.1 GCA_021736255.1 Spirochaetales bacterium
CGGCGCCCCGAGGAGCTTATCCTCGCCCGCTGTCCCCGGAACAGGCCTCTCTACGATATGATAAACCGTTCTACCGTCACAGCTCGACCGGTAAAAACTGCCGCACCAGGATACCCACGAGGAACGAGAGGCCTGCTACACCCAGACTGATCCCGGCCATCTCCCAGAAGCGCCTGGCAAAATTGTAGTCCTTGGCTACCGAGAGGTAGTAGTTGAACACAAATATAATCACCACCGAGAAGGCCAGAGTAACACCGAGGCAGACCGCATAGTGGTCGAACATGAAATAGGGTATAACCAGCACAAAAACAGTGAAGATGTAGGCAATTCCCGTGTACAGAGATGACTTTCCCGGGTTTTTGCCGCCCTCGGCCTTTGTGGAGAGGTATTCGGAGGCGGCCATGGACATGGATGCGGCAATCCCGGTTATCAAGCCCGAGAGGGCGATCAGCCGGGTATTCTGCAGGGCAAAGGAGAGCCCGGCCAGGGCGCCGGTGAGTTCGACCAGGGCATCATTCAAACCCAGAACCACCGAACCCATGTAATCGAGCCGCTCCTCATCGAGCATATTGATCAGTTCGTGCTCGTGCTCCTCTTCGTCCCGGATGATCTCATTGGTTCCATCGCAATAATCGACCAGATTCCCAGAATAGGCGGCCTGCGCCTTTTCCTCGTTCCGTTCCAGGAGTTTGAGTCCGAAGGTGTAACCGAAAACTCGGGAAATAAAGGAAAACCAGAATATTTTGAAGCGGGAGGGGCGAAGTTCTTTCTCGCTGCGAGACTTCCAGAACTCGTAATGCCGTTTTTCATCCTCGGCAATACGATGAAAAAGCTCGGCATTCTCCGGTTGTTTCATCCGCTTTGCAAGCCGGCTGTAGATCAGGTAGGCATCGAGTTCGTTCTGCTGCTCGGTAAGCAGCTGTCTTTGTACTGTTTTTGGTATGTCCGGGTTCATCGCTGGATACGCTCTGCCTGATAGATATCGATCTGGGGCTCACCGGCCATGAGGGGAGCAGCTTCTTCCTGAAAACGCTGAAAATGCGGGGCCTTTTCATGCCTTTCGATAGCGGCCATATCCTCCCACTGTTCGAGAAAGATTACGGCTTCTTTTCCCTCGGCCGATTTGAAATACCGGTAAGAGAGGCAGCCCTCTTCACGCCGGCTTGCGGCGGCTACTCGCCCTGCAACCTGCAGAAACTTATCAGTCATTCCCGAACGAACCGGAATCTCGCCAATCAATAGAATCATCGCCTGCTCCTTTTTCTCTATAATACCAACTCGCCGGTCTCAGGCCAAGACCGAATACCGGCTCCTCTGCCGGCGAACGGCGATCAGACGGTCCCATTTCCCCGCTGCTTTCTCACCAAAACATAAGGGCAGTACCGCCGACGGCCACAACCGCCCCCACTACTTCCAGAAGACGGATCCGTTCGTGAAAGATAAGCCAGGCCGGAAGAATAATCATCACCGGCACCAGGGCGATAATGGTGGATGCCACCCCGGCTTCGGTCCGCTGAACGGCATAGAGAGAAAGAGAGACGCCGAGAAACGGGCCGGTAAAGGATCCGAGACTGAGGGTAGTCATTCCTTTCCGGTCGCGAAAGGCTCCGGTAAAGCGGTGCCAGCGCCTGCTGATAAGGATAGCAGCAAGGAAGCCTGCAATTCCGGCGATGCTGCGAATCTGGGTGCCGGCAAAGGCATTGTACGTCGGAGCGGCAAACTTTCCCAGGACAAAACCGGCTGCCTGTCCGACCGCCCCGAGAAAAGCGAAACCGACTCCGGCAAACAGCCTCCGCTTCTCGCTCTCCGGTGCCGGTGTTATGCCGCTGGTCCCTTCTCCGCCTGCCGCCGCCGGGGTGGTAAACTCTGCCGCCGGGGCGGATTCCACTGGAGGGGCGGATTCCACTGCTTCCGGCACCTTGTGGGTCGAAGCGGCGGCAGAGCGCCGGGTCATCACCACCAGGGAGATCCCGCCCATTGTCACGGCCATCCCGGCCAGTTCCTGCCCGGTAAGCACCTCGCCGAGTATCAAAAACCCGAATACTGCTGTAAGCGGGGGAACGGCGGAGTAGATGAGCATTGAAACCCTCGATCCGATCAGGACAAAAGCCTGGAAGAGAAACAGATCTCCCAGGAAAAACCCGATAAAACCGGAGGCCAGAAGCCATATCCAGCTTTTCATGCCGGCATCCAGCGGCAAAATCATTCCCCGGGTTAAACCGGTAAAAACCATCAAGAGGATCATGCCCAAGAGCAGACGTATTAAATTCAGAGAAAGAGAGCCGACACGCTTGCCGGCGTGCTCGAAGGCCATCGCGGTAATCGTCCACAGGGCTGCGGTCGAAAGGGCTGCCACCTCGCCGGACATGCTCAAATCCATGGGTCCTCCTCACGTTGGTTCTCCGCCTGGCAGCGGAAGAGCATAGCGAACAGTAGCACAGCCTCCCGACCTTTACAAATATCCCGCTGTGTTCAATACTTCTTTCTGCAATGAAAATCATTATCGCCGGAGCGGGCAATGTGGGTTTCCAGATCGCCCGACAGCTCATAGCCGAACATCGAAATGTTGTCCTGATCGAACGAGATTCCGAACGGGTCAAGGTTGCTTCCAATCAGCTGGATTGCATGGTTGTTTCCGGGGAGGCAAACAACCGCGAGGTTCTCCGCAACGCGGGAATCGAGGACGCAGAATTTTTCATCAGTGTTACCGAATCGGATGAACTCAACATGATCGCATGCGCCATGGTGGAATCCGAGTTCAATGTCCCGAACAAGATTGCCCGGGTCAGAAACATCGACTACAGCGACTCGAGAATTGCAGACCGTTCTTTTCTGGGCATTGATTACGTGGTGAATCCGGAAATCGAAGCCGCCAAGGCCATCCTGCGCTCGGTGGAACAAGGCGCCACCTCGGATATCATGTATTTTGAAAACTCCAGCTTTCAGATGCGTACTATTTCCATCACAGAAAGCTCACCGATCGTTGGACAAAGCGTTCAGGAGATCAAGAGCCGGATCGACCGGGAATTTATCATTGCCGTTGTGGTACGGGAGAACAATTATATTATTCCCTCCGGAACCACTGTCATAAACAAGGGCGACACCCTCTACCTTATTGCCACCCAGGAAGATCTGGAACAAATCTTTAATTGGGCAGGAAAACGCCGTACTGAAATCAAACGGGTACTGATTATCGGAGGCGGCAGAATCGGCAGCTATGTAGCATCCAATCTTCTGGGCAAGCAGGGAAAGGAACGAAAGAGCATGCTCGGCAAGCTCTTTGCTCCTCTTCTCCAACCCCGTTTCAAACGCAGTATAACCATCTTCGAAAAGGACTATCATAAAGCACAGAACCTGGCGGAACAGTTTCCCGAGGTCAGTATTGTGCACGGGGATATCTCCGAGGAGGGACTTCTAGAGGACGGGAATTATTCGGATTATGACCTCTTTATCGCCGCCACTGATAATCAGGAACTGAATTTGGTTACCTCCCTGTATGCAAAATCCCTTGGTATACAGCGTTCGGTGGCCCTGGTGACAAACAAGAACTTCCTGCACATGGCTTCTTCTCTCATGGTAGATACCACAATCAGCCTCAACAACAGCATGGTCAACACAATTCTAAAATTTATCAGACGGGGAAATATCAGGAATGTCCACACGATTTCCGGTGGGAAACTCGAGATCATCGAGGTTTCCTGCGAAACGGATTGTCCCTTCGTTGGGCGAAGAATACGGGATTTGAAACTTCCGCCGAACACCCTGATCCTTTTTATTTCCCAGGCTGAGAATAACCAGATTCCCTTCGGTGATTACCTGATCGAATACGGGGATCACATCGTGTTCATCGCTCATCAGGACTCGATCAAGAAGCTGGACCGGCTACTCGAAAGCCGTTAACGGAAAAGGGGAACGAGGCAGAGATGAGGATCGCAACAGTACTCCGAGTGTTTTCCGTCTTTCTCCTTTTACTCTCGGGTTTCATGCTCATCCCGGTAGTGGTCGCCCTCTTTTACGGGGAGACCGAATACGTTGCCTCTTTTTTGATACCGGTAGCAATTAACTCCGGGGTCTTCGGCCTTCTCTACTCGATCAGCCAGCGGCATGAACAACGCTCTCTGAGCATCAAGGGCGGCCTGCTGTTTGTAACCATGACCTGGTTTGCCGCAGCTGCCACAGGAGCCCTCCCCTTTATCATTTCCGGGGCGATTCCCAGTTATGCCGATGCCTTTTTCGAGACGATCTCCGGCTTTACCACCACCGGAGCCTCGATTCTGACCGAGATAGAAGCCCTGCCCTATTCGCTTTTGTTCTGGCGGTCACTCACTCACTGGCTCGGCGGAATGGGTATCGTTGTCCTTGCGGTAGCCGTATTCCCGCTGATCGGTTCAGGCGGCTTTCAACTGGTCAAAGCCGAGGCCCCCGGCCCATCGGTCGACAAGGTTACCCCGAGAATTACCGAGACAGCAAAGATTCTCTGGTTTCTCTATCTGATTTTTACCGCCGTAGAAACAGCCCTTCTCATGTTCGGGGGTATGGACCTGTTCGAAGCGCTGACCCACACCTTCGGAACCCTTGCTACCGGCGGATTTTCTCCGAAAAACAGCAGTATCGGATTTTATTCTTCTGCGTACATACACATCGTAATCACGGTTTTTATGATGATGGCGGGGATCAATTTCATCCTCTACCACCGGCTGCTCCGGGGGAATCTGCTGAGCATCCGGAAAAACACCGAGATAAAGGTTTACCTCGGGATCTTTCTTGCAGCCATGCTGATCATCGCCCTCGACCTCTTTTCCAGAGGGGTGTACGGGAGTTTCGGCGAGAGCCTGCGCTTTGCAGGATTTCAGGCGGCATCCATCCTGACGACTACCGGGTACGCTACTGCCGACTTCGACGCCTGGCCGCAGGTTGCCAAAATCGTTCTCTTTCTCCTGATGTTCGTCGGCGGATCATCCGGTTCGACCGGAGGCGGAATCAAGGTGGTTCGAATTGCCGCCCTGTTCAAACTGGGACTGAACGAACTCCGCTACATTATTCAGCCGCGGGGCGTATTTACGATCAAGATAAACGGCAGTCGAATGAAGAAAGACATCATGTATGTGGTGGCAGGTTTTTTCTTTCTGTATATTTTCCTGCTCATGATGACCACCATTGTGGTAGCGACCTCCGAACAGAACATCTTGACCTCCTTCTCTACGGCCCTGGTCACTCTCGGAAATATCGGACCCGGTTTTGGAGCCGTTGGACCCACCATGAACTACTCTTTTTATCCAGACTATATTAAATGGTTTCTGAGTGTTATCATGGTCATAGGCAGGTTGGAGATATATACGGTGCTGGTACTCCTGGTGCCGCGTTTCTGGAGACGGTAACCCCTTTCCTCGGGGCTCGGGCTCGGGCTCGGGCTCGGGCTCGGGTTCGGGCTTTTGACTCGGCCACATCCCTTTCCGTCGTCACCCGGCCTTCTGTTTTTCCTTTGGCCTGTAACGCTGTTATCAGTATATTATACATGTCATGCGTGTGCCCCTCTTTCCGTTAAACCTCGTATTGTTTCCCGGCGTTTTACTTCCGCTGCACATCTTTGAAGAACGGTACCGCATCATGCTGCAAGAGGTGCTGGATGGGGACGAATTATTTGCTATTGTTCGGAAAACCCGCACCCATCAAGAGGATATCGGTTGTCTTGCCCGCGTCGAAACTGTCGCAAAGGAGTACGATGACGGGCGTTCGGATATTCTGACCACCGGAACCGACCGGTTCAAGATAAAGGAAGTTTATGATGACAAGCCCTATCTTACCGCTGATATTGAAATCCTCGAGGAAACCGATGGCACTGCGAACGACGAAGAACTTGCTCATCTTCAGCAATCCACCATCAACTCGTTGGAAGATCTTTTTTCCCTCCAGAAGAAACGGGCGAATCTGGAGAAGCTGGCGAGCAAAACACCTCGAGACCTTTCTTACACTATTGCAGGCTTAGACATCTTTTCCACACAGGCAAAACAGCGCCTTCTGCAAAGCCCGACCGTGGCGGCCAGACTGGATACTATCATGCGGCTGTTAGAGGAAAAGACGGAAAAGGTAAAGACAATCGTTCGTCTTCAGGAAGTTCTCGAAACAAAGCAGGATGTCTCGCTGTTGTTTAATTAATGCCCCGCTGATCGCTGGATAGGATACCGCAGCGTGAAGATCGTTCCCGTCTGCGGTTCGGAAACAAAGTCCACCGTGCCGCCGAGATAGCGTTCAGTCAAAAGCTTGATACTGTAGGTTCCGATTCCACGCCCCGCTCCCTTGGTGGAGAAACTCCGGTTGAAAATCTGGAGTTTGACTTCTTGATTCATAACCGTGGGATTGTGGATGGTAAATTCCACACTCCCCTGTCTGCGGAAGGAACAAAGGGTTATCGTGCTTCCTGCCGGCTCTGCTTCGAGGGCATTTTTTACCAGATTGCTGATAACCCGGCGAACGAGGGTGCGATCCGAGCGAAACTCCACCGATTCCGCTTCCGTGTCGATAAGCAGTTTTTTGTCACGGGCAATATCATAATGTTCATAGGCTTGAACTACCTCCTCCAGCAGCCCAATGCTCTCGATGGGACCCGGTTCGATTTCGAGTTCATTGTTTTCCGCCGCCGTCAGGATTCTCTGCGCACGAATCTCGTCTATTAAACTGTCACTCAGCTGCTGCACAATCCTGACAAACTGCTCCATCTCCTCGTAATCCGCATGCTCGAGTAGTTCCGATACGCTCTGCAATCCTCCTGCAGTATTGAGAATATCATGAAAAAAAATCCGCTCGAGCACTCTGCGCCGTTTTTCGTTACTGATATCATTGATATAGAAAATAGTAAAATCATTTCCCTGCAGGGAAAACGGTGTCGCCCAAACCCGCAAATCGAGTGCATCTCCGCTTTTCGTGGTAATCCTGCACTCTTGGGTATCACGTGTTCCTGCCTGGCTCGAGAGGATAGCCCGCACCGCGCCGCACTGGCTGCAGAACATGCTCGTTCCACAGCCGCCCGGCATCTCCTCTGCATGAATACATGATACTGCTTCTCCGGGTCTGAGCCCGATCAGCTCGTCGGTGCTGTCTTTTCCTATGTACGCAACTGCAGACTGATTCGCATACACAATCTGCCGCTGCCGGTTCAGAATCAGGACCGGCTGAGGCACTGAGTCAAAAAGGATTTCGAGAAGCTTCTCTTCTTTGAGCTTTCGCTTCTGAATCTCTATTTCCGCATCATCGGCCCGTTCAGCTGGTGCAAAATGTGTCATACTGATTCAGAATACTACAGTTCTCTCGAATATTCAAAGACTCCACACCTCCGAGCACGAGATCAGCCCCGCTTTCACACCTTACCGCCGGGGCGGGTACGCTCCTCCCGCCGGCGGCGAAGGTCGAGAATCTGCTGTATTCTGCGGTGCCGGTCATCGGTGAGCGGCATGAACAAAAATATCAGGGCGGCCAGGATCCAGAACCCGCCGACCACCGGTCCGAAGATAATCGAAAGGGAAAAACTGACCTCCGGTGTCTGTAACTGATTGGGAACATAACCGATCCAGTCCAACAGATTACCGGCAACGGCAATGGCAATGGCCCTCGCAAACTTGTTCGATAGTTTCCAGAACCCGAAATAGATCCCCTCTCTGTTTCTGCCGGTCTTCAGCTCATCATAATCAACGGTGTCCGCAACCAGCGATTCCAAAAGGACAATCGCCCCAACCAGCACACCCCCGGACACAGCGACAACCATGATCGGAAAAACCTCTCCCGGCGGCAGGAAGGGATAGGTCAGCGCCGAGAGGATCCCTAGAAACAAAGCCGCCCAGAAGGCCGGCCATTTCTTTCCCAGCTTCCGGGAGATGAGCACCCAGAGGAAAAGGGAAAAACTAAAGACCAGGATGAACACACTGAGTACCAATTGAGTATTCTGCTCACCGAGCAGCAAGCCGTACCGATAATAATAAAGGGCAGTCGCTGAATTGATCGAAAGCCCGATGGTAAACACAAAATATGAAAGCACCAGAGGCAGAAAGACTTTGTTGCTCATAACCGAAGCGAGAAAGCGAAGCAGTTTTTTTCTTCCGGCAGCGGATGGCCGCTTTTCTTTTCCGACCAGATCCACTCCCCGGGTAGAGAAAAAGGTAATCAAAGCGGTGAGTACAACCACCCCCGCTACGAGTTCGGCCGCCCTGGCATAGGCTGTTCCCTGGGCTGCCGCACCTGCATTGTTTCCGAGGCTCGCAAGCAGAATCCCAGGCAGCACGGTACCGGCTAAAAATCCGAAGTTTCCGAACAAAAGTCTCCAGCCGTATACCTCGGTCCGTTCATCCCGGTCGAAGGTTATCTCCCGCCCCAGAGCCGCCTGGGGAACAGTGATTATTGTCATTCCGGTATTCACCAGAATGTAGATCAACAGGAGATAGAGAAACTTCGCCGTCTGACCGGAGAGCTCAGGTACTTCGAAGAGGAGCAGCAGGCTTCCGGCCAGAAGGAGGCCTCCGATGAGGATGTAGGGCCGGCGTCTTCCCCAGCGGGTGCGGGTTGCATCGGAAAGAAAACCCATCAGAGGATCGGTAACCGCATCCCATATGACCGCAAGCGCAACAGCATACCCTGCAAGGGCCGGCCGCAGGCCGACAATATCGGTGTATACGATAAGAAGATACAGCCGGAGCAGGACCTCCACCGAGGTCGTGCCCAGCTCCGAGGTCCCGTAGCCTATCTTGATTCCAAGTCCGACCTGTTTTTTCACCGGGAGTCCTCCTGCAAAGGATTACCGTGATCGAGAACAAGCTCGAAATATTCCGGTTGAAAGAATGAAGAAAAACGGGGGATTCCCTGGGGGGTATAGGAGAAAATATCTTTACCAAAAACATCCTGATAGGTCCGCACCAGGAATTCGCTGCAGTAGAAGGCGTTACTGCTTGCCGAATCGAAATCGAAGTCGAAAGGCACCCTTTTTTCGAGGTAGAACCGAGCACGTTCGGCGAGCTCAGCTCCAAAAGATGCAATACCGCCTCCACCGGGCGCGAACCCAGCATGGCGGCTGCGGACCACAGTGAGGCTGCCCTCCATTCCCGCTTCGGCAAACTCCTCCAACCGTTGAACCTGTACCCCGTCAAAATCCGATACCACCGCCGAGAGAGCATGAATGACCATCCAGCGTTCCGAGCCGTCTCTGACCAGAATTCCGCCGTGGGTGATTTGCCGGGACTCGTTCAATGCACCGGCAATAAGATCACTCGTCATACCCACTCCGCGTCGAAGAATAAAATCGCCTTCCTGAAGCAGCATGATTTCTTCCGGGTACAACCGGTCCCTGGGGACGGGCTTTTCATAAGCAAAAAAATACCGCGGAATAAATACAGAGGCAACAAAAACAGCCGCGAGGACCATGACAAACAGTCCGGAACCTCTGCCGAAAATTTCGGCCGGGAAACAAAAGCCGTTCCCCGGCCTTGAATGAGCGTTGGTATTCATCTAGTTATACAGAGAAACAAAGCCGGTTCGGGAGACTACAACTCCTTTTCCCAATCCACTTTCCAGGAGTTTCCCTCTTTGACGAGCATCAAGGTATCCGGTTGGCCGTCCATTTCGTACTCCACATAGGCTTTGTCACCCTCGATCCTGGAACCGGTAATGGTCGGTTTTCCGGATTTCATCTCTTTTTTCTGATCTTCGGGCATTATCTTCATCATACTGTCCAGCATTTTCAAAGAAGCCTGCGTATTTTCTGTTCCGAATTTCGATGCCTTTTTGAAATCCATATCCGCAACTGCAGAGAGGAAACCCTCGGCGATCCCTTCGGGATCATCGCTTCCGCCGCATCCGGTCAAAATACCACCTAAAAGAACCGCGAGAATCAACATAACAGGGAGAACATAACGTTTCATCCATTGCTCCTTACATCTACCAGAATGATCTAACTATATCCTGAAACCCGGAAAAATCAAGCAATCCCAGCGGTTTTTCACCTGCAACATAGTCGCAGCGAAATATATAGATAAAATATTATAGATATTTTTTTTGACAGCTCGCAGAGGCCATGCTATACTCCAAATGCACAAAAAAACTCTACTTCAGGCAACTACTTCGGCGTATCACATCCGGCCCTGCATCAGCTCTGCAACCGCTCCACACTCACAATATCGTTATGCTGCAAGGGACAGAAATGTTTCCAGAGGGACCGGAAGGACGTCTGCAAACAGGTCCCAAAAAGGAGTGCACATGCCAACAAGAGAAAATCAGGAGCTTACACAGACGATGTCCGAACATCCCGAAGACGACCCCGCTCTGCTCGAGGCTCTGGATACCGTCATAGACGGGTATGGTTCGGAAAAAGGGGTTCTGATACCGGCGCTGCAGTCGGCCCAGAATCTCTACGGGTTTCTCCCGGAAAAGGTCCTCAAACACATCAGCAAAAAGCTGAATATCCCCTACAGCGAAGTAGCGGGAGTGGTGACCTTCTACTCGTATTTCTCCACCGTTCCGCGAGGAAAGTACCTCGTACGGGTCTGCCTGGGTACTGCCTGTTATGTGCGGGGCGGGAAAGAGGTACTCGCCGCTATCAAGGATTACCTGGGGATAGATGTGGGAGAAACAACCCAAGACCGGAAATTCTCCCTGGAGATCGGACGCTGCTTTGGAGCATGCAGCCTCGCCCCGGTAATCATGGTCAACGACACAGTCCACCAGCGGGTCAAACCCGAGCGCCTCAAGGAGTTGCTGGCGCCATACGAAAACGACGAAGTCGAAGCAAATGAGGGCTCCGGCGAGGAAACAACAGGAGGATCCGTATGAAACGCATCAACTCGGCAGCAGAATTAGAGCAGCTCCATAAAGATGCATCGAATAAACAAAACGGCAACCGCCGTATTATGCTTTGCGCAGGAGGCGGCTGTATTGCTTCCGGAGCAATGGAGGTAAAGAAAGCGCTCCAGGCCGAAGCGGAAAAGATCGGCCTCGATGTTCCGATTATCGAAACCGGTTGTCTCGGTCCCTGTTCCCGCGGCCCCGTGTTGCGGGTCGATCCCGACGGAGTGATGTACGAGCAGGTAAGTTCCGAAGATGCCCAGGAGCTGATACAAGCCCACTTTACCGAAGGCGGGATCTATCACAAACTCGTGCACCGCAACATGGAGGACGGAGAAGAAGCCGCGGTGGTGGACGATATTGATTTCTTCCAGAAGCAGAAGAAACTTGTACTGCGGAACTGCGGCGCCATAGATCCCATGGATCTGCAGGATGCAATCTCCGCCGGCACCTACCAGGCCCTTTCTAAGGTTCTGACAAATATGAAACCCGAAGAGGTGATCGAGGAATTAAAGGAATCAGGGCTGCGCGGACGCGGCGGCGCCGGCTTTCCCACCTGGCTCAAATGGAACTTCACCTACAAGGCAAAGGGCGATAAAAAATATGTCCTCTGTAACGCCGATGAGGGAGACCCCGGCGCCTATATGGACCGGAGTGTTCTCGAAGGCGATCCCCACAGCGTAATCGAAGGAATGGCCATTGCGGCCTACACCGTCGGGGCCGATCAGGGATATGTATATGTGCGTGCTGAATATCCCCTTGCCGTTTCCCGTCTCCGGGAAGCTATCAACCAGGCAAGAGAAGCCGGAATACTCGGGCACGGGTCTCTCGGTACGAATTTTTCCTTCGATCTCGACATCCGGATGGGCTCGGGTGCCTTCGTCTGCGGTGAAGAAACCGCCCTTATCCATTCCATCGAAGGCAAGCGCGGAGAACCCCGGCCGAGACCGCCCTTTCCCGCAGTCAAGGGACTCTGGGACAAACCAACCCTGCTGAATAACGTGGAAACCTATGCAAATATAGCAGTAATTATCAAGGAAGGCGGTAAAAAGTTCGCTGATCTGGGAACAGAAAAGAGCAAGGGTACCAAGGTTTTTGCCCTTGCAGGTTCTGTGCAGAACACCGGGCTCGTGGAGGTTCCGATCGGCACTCCGCTGGGTGAACTCGTTTACGACATCGGAGGCGGGGTAAAAGGCGGTAAAGAGTTCAAGGCTGCTCAGGTAGGAGGACCTTCCGGCGGCTGTGTCCCCAAAGAAAACCTCAACATCTCTATGGACTACGAAAGCCTGAAGGAGCTCGGAGCCATTATGGGTTCGGGCGGACTGATCATCATGGACGACGACACCTGCATGGTGGATGTAGCCCGATACTTCCTCGAATTCGTTCAGGAGGAATCATGCGGAAAGTGCGTCCCCTGCCGCGTCGGAACCAAACGTATGCTCGAAATCCTCGAACGAATCTGTTCCGGTGAAGGAGAAGAAGAGGACATCGACCGGCTCATCCATCTGGGAGAACAAATCCAAGACACCTCGCTCTGCGGTTTGGGACAAACCGCCCCGAATCCTGTTCTTTCGACGATCCGCCATTTCCGGGAGGAATACGAAGAACACATTCGAGACAAGCACTGCCGGGCCGGCGTGTGTCCAGACCTCGTCAGGGCCCCCTGCCAGAGCGGCTGCCCCGCCGGAGTCGATGTGCCGGGTTTTGTTTCGCTGGTAGCCGAAAAACGCTATGCCGAGGCATTGCAGCACCACCGGGAACGCAATCCCTTTGCTGCGGTATGTGCACGAGTCTGCTTTCACACCTGCGAAGACAAGTGCCGGCGGGCTACCCTCGATGAACCGGTTGCCATCCGATCGATCAAACGATTCATGGTGGATCAGGAAATCGTCTCGCAGACCCCGGAGGTCCGGGAAAACGAGGAAAACGCGAAACGGCAGATTTCCATCGTCGGCGGAGGGCCTGCAGGCCTCTCCTGTGCCTATTTCCTCGCACGGCTCGGTTACCGCCCGAAGGTTTATGAAGCATCGAGCAGACCGGGAGGGATGTTGGTACAAACCATTCCCGCCTATCGTCTACCCCGCGAGACAATGGCCCGGGAAATTCGGATGATAGAGAATATGGGAGTGGATATCGAAACCGGAGTCCAGATAGGAAAAGACCTCACTCTCGAGGAAATACGCGAACAGGGCGCCGATGCGGTATTTGTCGGCGTAGGAGCCCCCGAATGCCGCGGCCTGGGCTTACCCGGAGAAGATGCGGATTCAGTGGTCATGGCTGTTCCCTTTCTGAGGGAATACAACATCCGCGGCTCGGTACCGGTCGGCAAGAAGGTTGTGGTGGTCGGAGGCGGAAATGCCGCAATCGATGCAGCACGAACCGCTCTGCGACTGGGAGCTGAAGTGACCATCCTCTACCGCAGAAGCAGAGAAGAGATGCCCGCATATGCAGAAGAGGTCGACGAGGCACTCAACGAAGGAGTCGAACTCCACGACCTGACCCATATTATGGAAATCAAAAAGGATTCGAAGGGAAAGGTTGCCGGAGTAGAATGTGTTCCCATGGAACTGGGTGAATTCGACCGGAGCGGTCGCCGGCACCCGAAAATCCAGGAATCGGGCAAATACAGCATGGATTGCGACCAGGTCATCCTCGCTATCGGCCAATTCCTGCAGCCGAAACGGATCCTCGGAGATCTCGATGTAGTACTCAACGACGGCGGCTTTATCAAGGCCGACCCGGTCAGCGGCCAAACCTCCCAGGAATGGCTTTATGCCGGCGGCGATGCCGTTACCGGCTCTTCCTCGGTCGTCAATGCAATTGCTGCAGGCGAACGCGCCGCAGTTGGAATCGACACGTGGCTGACCGGCGAGGATCACGCCTTCTGGAGAGAGGAGAAAACCGTGGACACCTTCTTCGATCCCGAAGCAGAACCTGCGGAGACTCCCCGGGAGGATCCGGACACGATCCCGGTTGATAAACGCCGTTACAACTTCGATGAAGTAGAAAAACCATGGAATGAAGCTACAGCAATACGGCAGGCCCTGCGTTGTCTACGCTGTGATTATGGAAAGGAGAGTTCCAATGCCTGAAATAACGATTAACAACCAGAAGGTCACCGTGGAAGAAGGACAGACCATCCTCACGGCGGCCCGATCGATCGGAATCAACATACCTACGCTCTGTTTTCTCGAAGGATACGAGCCCCTCGGAGCGTGCCGTGTCTGCCTCGTGGAACTGGCGGGCGGTAAAACCCTCGTTCCCTCCTGTTCCACACCGGTAACCGACGGGATGGAGGTATACACCAACTCGAAACGGGTCCGGCAGGCGCGGAAAACGGTTGTAGAACTCCTGCTGAGCGAGCACGAAGGGGACTGCCAGCTGTGCGACCGTGCGGAAGACTGCGAACTCAAAGAACTCGCCTATGAACTGGGCATACGGGACGTGCACTACGAAGGAGAAAAACCTGAACAGCTCATCGACGAGAGTACTCCCGCTCTTGTACGGGACAGCGGGAAATGTATCAAGTGCCGCCGCTGCATCACCGCTTGTAATACCATCCAGGGAGTCGGCGCCCTCTTTCCCCAGTACCGCGGATACCGGACTACGATTTCTCCGGCCTTTGCCTCGGATCTCGAGAGCGTGGCCTGTGTGCAGTGCGGCCAATGCGCCGCCGTGTGTCCTGTCGGGGCAATATCCGAATACGCCCACACCGATTCGGTATGGGAGGCCCTGGACGATCCCTCCAAGTTCGTGGTCGTTCAGACTGCTCCGGCAATCCGGGCGGCCCTCGGCGAATGCTTCGATTATCCGGCAGGAACCCTGGTTACCGGCAAAATGACCGCCGCCCTGCGGCATATGGGCTTCGATCGGGTATTCGACACCAACTTCACCGCCGACCTCACGATTATGGAGGAGGGGAACGAGCTCCTCTCCCGACTGAAAAAGGCCCTGAAAGACAAGGAAGAGGTAGCCCTGCCGCAGTTTTCCAGCTGTTCTCCCGGCTGGATCAACTTTGTCGAATACTATTACCCCCAGTTCATCCCGAATGTCTCCACCTGCAAGTCTCCCCAGCAGATGTTCGGCGCAGTTGCAAAGACCTACCTGGCCGAATTGGAAGGGGTAGACCCCAAGGACATGGTGGTGGTATCTATCATGCCCTGTACCGCAAAGAAATTCGAATGCCGGCGCGACGAGATGAACGACAGCGGCTACCAGGATGTAGATTACGTCTTGACGACACGGGAATTAGGACAGATGATTAAAGGTGCGGGTATCGATTTCCGTTCGCTGGAAGACGAGGAGATGGACAAGCCCCTCGGAACCTCCAGCGGTGCAGCCGATATCTTCGCAAATACCGGCGGGGTAATGGAAGCTGCCGTACGCACCGCCTATGAGCTGGTGACCGGCCGCGAACTGCCGATGGAGAAACTTCACATCGGCCCCATCGTCGGACTGGAAGGCGTAAAGGAGGCGAAACTGAAAATCGAAAAACCGCTTCCGGACTGGGATTTCCTCGACGGAGCGGAACTCAATGTAGCAGTAGCCCACGGGCTCGGGAATGCTGCCAAGGTCCTCGAGGCGATTGCCTCGGGAAAAGCCGATTATCACTTCGTTGAAGTCATGACCTGCCCGGGCGGATGTATCGGAGGCGGAGGCCAGCCGCGCTACACAGATAATGCCGTCCGGCAGGCACGCATCAATGCCATTTACCAGGAGGACGAGGGAAAGAAACTCAGAAAATCCCATGAGAATCCTGAGATCATCGAATTATACAAGAAATTTCTCGAACGCCCGTTGGGAGAAAAATCCCACCACCTGCTCCACACCCTGTATAAGGAGAAGGAAACCGTATAATGGATAGAAAAGTCGCAGCTTCCGGGCTGCGGCTTTTTTCATCAAAGGCCGGCCTCGACCGGTCATATACAAAGAGGAGGCGCATATGCAAGTAAAGGACATCCTCAAAGTGAAAGGTGAGGAGATCCTGAAGGTCGGAGCGGATCAGGACTGCATGGAAGCAGTAAGGGTCATGAACGAAAAGAAGGTGGGAGCCCTGGTAGCTGTCGATGCAAAAGGAGAATTAGCCGGAATCATCACCGAACGGGATGTCATGAGGAAGCTGTCTGAAGGCTTAGAGGGAAAAAAGGTTTCAGATCTCATGACTTCCAAGAACAAACTGATCATCGCCCACCGGGACGACAGCCTGCAGTATGTTATGGGTATCTTTACTGCAAACCGCATTCGTCACCTCCCGGTCTTCGACAAGGAAAAATTGGTGGGAATCATCTCTATCGGGGATGCAGTGAAAGAAATGCTCGAAGAGGCGGAGGTGGAAAACAAGCACATGATGGACTACATCGTGGGCTCTTATCCCGCCTGAAAAACGAAAAAACCGCTTTCCATTGCTGTGAACGGGAAATCGATTCCGAGAGCCGAAAAAGGCTGTGCGAAGACACCTCATGCCGGTCGGACCCAATCGAACATGGTATATCGAGGATTTTCAGCAGGTTATTCGATCACCCGTTCCGATGCCAGCTGCACAGAACTTGCAGGCCGATCACCGTCTTCGGGTATGTGCAGCTGGAGAAAGCGGCCATCCGACTCGCGTATCCATTCGCCGGCTTCCCAGAACAGAGAGAGAAAACCCGTAAGTTTGAGCCGCAGACGGTAGGCGGAAAAGGTGCCGGCCGGCACTTCGATCTTCTCCTGCCCGGCGAACTCGACCTGAAACTCGACCGCTTCCATATTGAGCCGGTCGATAGTCCAGAATTTTTGCACCTCCGAACCCTTGCCGTCTCCGGCCCGCCGCCCCCGGCCGAGATCATTCCAGTAGGCCTGAAGAGAGACCTCCTGAAACTGATACCACGGGCTGCTGCTAATCCGGAAACTCTTTGAAAAATCCTCTCCCTTCCACTGTCCTGAACCTACCAGCTTTTTCCCCTCCTGCCGGAACGTGAGATCGGTATCATCCCGGGGAACCGAATACCGCCACTCCAGCGTGTTCCACTGTGCATCGAGAAGCAGGACGCTTTTTTCTACTTCGCTGCTGATACTTACCCGGTAGCCGCTGCCGGTATGTTCGATCCTGTCACGATAGGTGTAATCACCCTCACCGCCGGTCTGTTCGTAGATTAATATTTCGACCCTCCCCGGATCCGGTTCAGAAAAAACTGTTGGTGCACCGATTGCCATCAAGACAAACAATACGGAAAAAAACTGAAACAGATGCATACCTTGTTTCATTGTTCTTTTTTCCTACCCGGTACGGGAATGAGGATACTCGTCTCTTTTTTGTACCGCTGGTACTCTGGGTCATCCCCGTATTTCTGATCCGCCGACTTTTCGAGAAGGGGGATCCCGCTCACGAACAAGAGCAGCATCGTAATCCATACAGGCCCGATAACGGAGGCAAGCTCCCAGCCGGAAAAAGCAGGAAAGACCGCTATAAACACCCCCCACCATAGCAAAATCTCTCCAAAATAATTGGGATGACGCGACCATTTCCAGAGACCCCTGTTCATGAACTTGCCGCGGTTGGCCGAATCATTCTTGAAGCGGAATTTTTGATGATCACTTACCCATTCCAAACCAAAACCCAGGGCCCATACCACCCCGCCAAGCGGAAAAAGCCAGGCCGGTCCAGTCAACTCCGGATCTTTCAAGAACAATAGTACGGGAATCATAACCACCCATACCGTTACCGCCTGCAGAACCCAAAAGGAACCGAAACGGATAAAACTTTCCCGTTTGTCATCGAAACGGTCATCCTTCCCGATCGTAATGATCCTGTGAAACAAATACGCCGCCAGACGAACACCCCAGAGGCCGACCATCAAAGCCGCGCCGAAGGTATAAAGGGTATACGTCCCTGAATAAATAAGAGCGATCACCGTGAGAATCAGGAACGTGAGCCCATAAGTCAGGTCGGTTACCTTGTCTGTTTTGAAGGACAAAGCAAAGGCAAAGAATGCGGCGTTGATTCCAAAACTGACAGCCAAAGCAAGGGGAAGAGTCATACAGCCTCCTTCCCTTAAATTACTGCAGAAACCGGAAAACGCAAACTCCATCCCTTGAAAAAAAACAACTTCGGACGTACAATTATAGATTCCCGTTTGGAGGGGAAGTAATGAAGTTTCTTACCCTGGTACAGGATCTTTTCTGTGGTAAGAATGGGACCCTCACCCTCAGCTTTATACCCGAAGAGCTTCTACACAACGGTGAGTTCTGCCGGGATTTTTTTCTCAACCTCGCCGACATCGAATACAGTCCTGAAGAAGCACTTCAAGAGTTCAGCGTCCTTGCATCTTCGTGCAGAAGTCTCGAAAAACAACTTGGCCGCCCAGTGGATCTGCGAATGGCATATCTCGACCGCTATCTGCACCGGACCAGCGGGTGCACCCGGTTTACCACCATCCAAACCCAGGAACAGCTTCACAGTCAGGCGGAAATCGATCCTTTAACCGGAATCTACAACCGACGCAAACTGATGCAGATGCTCCGCACCGAACTCCAGCGTTCTCAGAGGCACGATTTCCATCTATCGGTAGCGATGTTCGATCTGGACAATTTTAAACGGATAAACGATAAATACGGCCACCCCACAGGGGATGAGGTGCTCAAGAACTTTACCACTGTGCTGCAGAAGGAACTGCGGAGTGAAGACGCGGCGGGTAGATTCGGAGGAGAAGAGTTCACCCTCATTCTCCCTCAAACAGAATCGAATGAAGCTTTGTCGGTTTGCAACAGGCTCTTGCGTGCCGTTAAAAGCTACGCATATCCCCACTCCCTCCGGGTTACCGCCTCCTGCGGAATCGCTGCCTACCCTGTCCATGCCGAAACCGTGGACGGGCTTATCGAAATCGCCGATCGAGGGCTGTATCTGGCCAAAGAAAACGGCAAGAATCAGGCTGCCTGTATTTTCGAAGATCAACGCTCGGACCGGCATGCGGACAAACGCTCCGACAAACGCAGAAGCGCTGAACTGCCCGCACTCGTTCACACCGGCAATCAGGATTATTCGGCAGTAATCAGCGACATCTCGCGGCTGGGTCTGGGAATCGTTGCCCCGTCTTCCACCGCCGGCAGAGAAGGCCCCGGAAAAAGGAGAGGCCGCCGGGAAAAAGAGTTTTACCGCCAACCGGAGATCAAACCCGGTTCCATTATCAGAGTCAGGACCTCAGGCCCCAAGGGTTCGAACGAACCTGCAGAGATCATTGCTCAGGTGGTCTGGGTGAGTTCCGCCCAGGAAGAACTCAGGTTCGGAGCACGGTACGATGATGAGAGTCTTCCGAGCGCCATCAACACCTTTTCCGACTATCTGGCCTGAATCCTGTCGCCAGGTTAATTCCGCTCCCGAATAGCCCGAATTACAACAAATCCTCCGCTTCCGTATCCCGGGCTGAGCGGCTGGATTTCATGGATTTCATCGAGCATTCCATAGACCGTTTGCCCAGCCTCATCGAGTCGGAAACCGTGTTTTTCCAGACAGCCTGTCACCTTTTCTGCCGAAAAGAATACCGCATCTCGGTAGAAAACGTTCTCTTCTTTGTGCTCCTGGTAAACCCGCCCCAGCGGCGAGTGCTCATCGACAAAACCCAAAACTGCTGCTCCGCCCGGTTTGAGGACCCGGTTTATCTCTTTCATTGTTTTGTTTTCATCATCGATAAAACAGATTGAGGTGACCATCAGGATAAAGTCGAAGCTTCCATCCTCATAGGGAAGGGCTTCCGCAACACCCGGCCGCACCTCGATCCCCCGGGAGGCTGCCTTTTCACGCATCCGAGCGGAGGGCTCTACCCCATAGCCGATTCCCAGGGGAGCTGCGAACAAACCGCTTCCCACTCCGATCTCGAGCCCCTTCGCCGGCTCGGTCACCGAATCAACAGCCGTCAACGGCAAAAGCCTGCGAACCGCCTCCAGCTCACTCCGATACACCTCTCGGTAGCGTTCGAACCACTTTTCATAGGCCTCCAAGTGTTCATCAAAGGGCTGAGTTTTTGCCATCGTTGTCTCCTTGTGACAGCAGTCTTGTTATCCGATCCTTGATCCCCCGCAGCTCACCCGATTCGAGGGCTTCCCTTCTGTGAATACCCCGTCGGCCCGGCAAATCCACATCTCCCATCACGCTCGCAGGCCGTGGAGAGAGAATGTAGATCCTATCTGAAAGAAGGATAGCCTCGTCGATATCGTGAGTTACCAGAAGCGCAGCCGGTTCGAGGTCCCTCAGCACCGAACAGAGCCACTCGTGCATCTGCCCGCGGGTAATGGCATCGAGTGCACCGAAGGGCTCATCCAAAAGCACAATCCTCCGGGAAAAGAGATAGGTGCGAAGAAGCGCCGCCCGCTGGCGCATGCCGCCCGAGAGCTCTGAAGGATAGGACTGTTCGAAGCCTTCGAGACCGAAAACCGGAAAAAGCTCCCGGGCCCGCTCCCGGGCCCGGCGCCGGGAAACACCGCTTATACGCAGGGGCAGCGCCGCATTATCGATCGTCCGCTTCCAGGGAAGAAGCAGATCCTTTTGCTGATGATAACTGACCCGGCCGGTACGGCCGGTCACCTCGTCTTCTTCCACAAAGATATGGCCGGCATCCGGTAAATCGAGGCCGGCGATTATGTGAAAAAGCGTGCTCTTTCCGCAGCCGCTCGGGCCGAGAACGGAAACAAATTCCTTCGGGTTCAGCTCGAGCGAGACGTCTTCGAGAACCTTCAGATTCCCGTAGGACTTTTTTATCCCTTCCACCCGGAGTGAAGGGGCCAAGGCGGAGGTCTGCCTGTCTTGAAAACCGTCGCTCCCGCCCCCCTCGGTTTTTTCCATTACGGCAGCATTATTGTTCAGGAAGAAATTCATTGGTAAACGCCTCTTGTGCATCGAGCCGAGAAGCAAGGAGACCATATTCATACATAAAACCGCCGAAGGTCTCCCAGACCTCCTCCTTCATGACACCCCATCGCGGAGCATCTGCTATGTACTGCTCCGCCAGATATTCCTGGCTTGCCCGGGCATGCTCGGGATCGATCTGGTCTGCATGCGCGAGCAGATGGCCGGCCGCCTGCCGGGGGTTATCCACAGCAAACTCGTAACCCCGGCTGGTTGCCTCGAGAAAACGCCGGAGACGGCCGGGCCGGTTTTCGAGGGTGGATTCCGAGGCAATCAGTACGGGGGTGTAGTAATCGAGCCGGGGATCGACCTCGATCAGCGGAAAATATTCGAGTTCCCGGTCTTTCACTTCCGCCCGGATGCCGTCCCAGCCGTAGAAGATCCATCGAAAATCTATTCCCTGCCGGAAACTGCCGAAAAAATCCGTCGTACCGACATTTACGATCTCGACCTTCGAAAAGTCACCGCCGACCTTGTCCATAACCGCCTTGATGAAGGCATCTTCGAGCTCGGTCCCCCAGCCTCCGTAGGTCTTTCCCTCGAAATCTTTCGGCGAGTCTATGTTCCGGTCCGGCAGCGTGGCAAACCCGGAGGTGTTGTGCTGAATTATCGCCGCTACGGCCTTGATGGGCAGCGGCTCCTTTGCCGTCCTGGCGTAGGTCACATATTCCTGATGACTGAAACCCACGTCTCCATTTCCCGACGCGATAAGCATTTCGGTACCGGATTCGGAGGGCTGGACCACATCCACTTCGAGACCTGCCTCCCGGTAGTACCCCTTTTCTATAGCGGTATAGACGCCGGTGTGGTTGGTATTCGGCACCCAGTCCAGTACAACAGTGAAGGGTTCGAGGGATCCGGTTGCCTCTTTTTCCGATCTACCTCCTGCAAAAACAGGGAGAGACATTAGAAGCAGCAGTGCAACCGTAATGCGGGTAATACGGAGAAATTGATTTTCGCGGTTCATAATCGGGCCTCCTTGTGCCACGGCATGATCAGCCGTTGAAGAAATAGTACCAGCAGGAGAAGAGAAATGCTGATAGCAGAGATGTAAAGGATCGCCGCAAACACCTGATCGATTGCAAAGGCCTTTTGCGCCCGGACCATATAAACACCAAGCCCCTTGGTTCCCCCCAACCATTCACCGATCACCGCCCCTATCATGCTGTAGGTAGCGGCAATCTTCAGCCCCGAGAAGAGGTGGGGCAGCGCTGCAGGCAGTTTCGCCGAAAAAAGAATCCGAAGCCCGCCGGCGCCCATGGAAGCGAAGAGATCGGTAATATCCCGATCTGTAGAATCAAGCCCCTCCAGGGTGTTCACTGCAATGGGAAAGAAACAAACGAGTATTACCACCAGAACCTTCGGCAGGATTCCGAAACCGAACCAGAGGATGAAAAGCGGTGCAAGTACAATCAGAGGTACTGTCTGGGAGATTACGAGAAGCGGATAAAGCACAATGCGCACAGACCGAAACCGGTGCATAAGAAGTGCTGTAACCAGCGCAGCCGCGAAAGCGGATGCAATCCCATAACCCACCGCAGCAAGGGTGATCAGCATGTGGGGTGCAATCCGAGAAAAGCTGTTCACTGCGGTCAATAGAACCCCGGATGGGGCGGGCAGAATAAATGCAGGGATAACCCCGCTTTGTACCAGAAGTTCCCACAGCCCGAACAAAGCACCGAGGACCAGTGCCGTAAAAAGGGCTCTGCTCGTTCGCTGTAATCCTACAATCACCGTTTACTCCCCCGGGGAGTCCGCTCTATTCTGGTAACCGGTGGGTCTACGGGTCGGCTGTATCAGTCGGCTCATTCGTCAGCCTATTCAATCGGCTGTTTGAGTTTCAGTCGGCAGTCTCCCGGGGCATGCGCGCCTGCCTGCAGTCTTGAACTGCCTCGCACAAAAAAAGCCCCCCGGGAATGCCGGGAGGCTGAATAATCAAAGCCGATCCCTACGCTGGCATTACCCAGATCAGGTTCCGTGGGTCGAAGCGGTGCTTCCTCTCAGCCGTTTCTCGGCTCCCCTTATCTCTTTTGATATGTTACTAATGTCCGTTCAAAAGGTCAAGGCGAACTCCCCGGGATCCCAGGGCAAACGCATATGCTACTTAACAGCTGACTAGTAAACAAAAGCCTAGTACTAGACAATATGAAAAAGACTATGAAATGCTACTCCTATCGTAATAGACTAGGAGGCAGTATGGCTACCAAAAAAATCCTTGAT
>JAIPGG010000041.1 GCA_021736255.1 Spirochaetales bacterium
GTTGGTAATTTTGCTCTTGACGGATCGGCTATTTTGGCGCACCATTTATTCACCTCCTGGGTGTTTTTGGTTATTGGTCTAACTCATTACACCACTGGGAGGTATTTTTTTCAACTAGGCAAAATCGCTCAATTTAGGTTATAGATAATTCAGAATCATTGTGCGAAAGTGCAATGAAAAGAAAGCCGGAAGTCTTATTAATTGACGACCTTTGTTCAAACCAAGCAGCAATAGAAACACTCCTCAAGCAAGGTTGCAATATATACACTACACTGAATGTTTTCGATATAGAAAGTGTAAGGATTCGTAACGATTTACCGGCGGAACTATTTACCGGCCCGGCGATTGGGGAAACATTTCTTCATCTCGACTATCAGTTGGAGTTTATCGATATCGAACCGCATGAACTTATCCGGCGATATGAAAATGGAAAAATATATCGGCTGCAACAAATGCATCATTCTCGGGCTCCGCTGTTTGAAGAAAAAACCTTACTACGCTTGCGAAACATAGCACTTGATTTTATTTCCGGTTTCCAAGACAAACGAGTGCTTCCTTCCTGTGAATACCTACTTGTTTGTATCAGCCCAGCTGCTTCTTCACGACGAGTTATTCAAGCAGCTGCCAGATCAGCAAAGACCGTAAACGCCCGCCTGATAGCATTGCATGTAGAGACTCGAAACTCATTGCGGAAAACAGAGTCTACGAAGCGCCAATTACATAAAAACTTACAACTCGCCGAGCAACTCGGTGCTGAAATAGTCAACATTCAAGCCAGAAGCGTTTCCGGAGGAATCGCGGAGTACGTATCAATGCGAAACATCCGCAGAATCGCTGTTGGGCGCAGCCTAAACAGACCACCGATTTATGAGTTATTCAAATCTGATACGGTACGAAAACTATTTAGACTCATTCCCTGGGCTGAAATTCACATTATTCCCGGGTTTCCAGGGGACTATCAACAGGAACTCCTTTCAAACAAGAAACGATCCGCTTATATTCAAACCGGGCAAAAAAAGAATTCCGGTTTTCCTATGTCAACCTTTCTCAAGCAACTGCTTCTATTGAGCGGAGCTTCTCTGTTGGCAATTCTTTTTGATGTATTGGGCCTAAGCGAAGCTAATATAATATTAGTTTTCTTGCTAGGCGTTGTTTTGATCTCGTTGTCGGGTGAAAGATGGATGGGCATAGCTTCCTCGGCAATTTCAGTCATGCTTTTCAACTTCTTATTCACAGAACCCCGTTACACATTTATTGTAACCGACCCTCAATATCTTGTAATATTTCCACTGCTCTTCATCGTTGCCCTTATCACCAGCGAATTAGTAAACCGGGAAAAACGAGAAGCAAGGGCCGCAGATATCCGCGAGCAGCGCACAGAAGTACTCTATCGAATTAGCCGCAGCTTACTCAAGGCAACCGGACCCAGGACAGTCATCATGTCTGCACTGGAACATCTTTCAGGTATTTTTAATATTGGCCTTGTAGTTTATCTACCTCAAAATGATACTCAGCAATTAACAAACTATCATCTGGGCCCGGACAGCCAAAAATCCGAACAATTCGAAGCAGAACAAGAGAAAGAGGCGGCAGAATGGTGTTTTCAAAATGCTCAACCGGCTGGGAGGGGCACTCCAAATTTCCCGATTGCACAAGGTAAATACTTCCCTATTCAGACACATAATCAAGTCCTCGGGGTTCTTGGCGTCGAAGCACCCCACACTCTTTCCGATGACAACCGAAATTCAATGATTGAAGCAGTAGCAGCCCAAATTGCATTAGCTTTAGACAGAGAGAATTTGGCTGAAGCACAAGAAAAATCCCGTATTGAAATTGAACGCGAACGATTGCGGAGCAACTTGCTCCGGGCAATATCTCACGATCTACGTTCTCCGTTAGCCTCAATTACCGGATCAAGCAGTACTCTTCTGTATGATTGGAAGAAGCTAAACAACGAAAGCCGTTCGGAACTATTGCAAAATATCAAAGAGGACGCCGACTGGCTTGCTCAATTGATAGAAAATATATTAAGCCTGGCAAAAGTAGAAGGCCCCAGCTTCGTATTGCACAAAGAAAATGAACTCGCAGACGACATCATCGCAGGGGTATTAAACAAACTTAAATCACAGTCTTCAGAACATATTATTAGAGTTGAGTTACCGGATGAACCAGTGTTTGTTTCTGCTGATGTCGGTTTACTACAACAAGTCCTGATAAACCTTATCGACAATGCCTTGCGTTACACACCAAAGGGTTCCTCAATAACAATTCGAGCAGAGCAAAAAAAGAAACAGCAGCAAATCGAATTCCGAGTGGCGGATAATGGACCCGGGATTCCTGCCGAATACCAGGAAAAAGTATTTGAACGGTTTATTACACTTAAAAGCACTGACAAACAAAGGCGAGGTCTCGGTCTCGGATTGTCCATCTGTAAATCAATTGTTGAAATTCATCAGGGCTCTATCCGGCTCAATCAATCAACAACAGGCGGCGCCGAGTTTGTTTTTAACCTGCCGGATCCTTTAACAGCCGGGGTATGTTATGGAAACTAAACCTCTTATCCTGATTGTTGAAGATGATAAACCGATTCAAAACTTCCTGCGGACTTCTCTAAACAACCATAACTATAGATTATTGCTCGTAGAAAAAGGCAAGGAAGCGATATCCATGGCTCCATCACACATGCCGGATCTGATAATCCTGGATTTAGGCCTGCCCGACATCGATGGAATCGAAGTTATAAAACAGCTGCGCAGTTGGAGCAGTATTCCGATTATTGTAGTATCCGCCCGGGAACAGGAACGTTCAAAAATTGAAGCCCTGGATTGTGGAGCCGATGATTACCTTACAAAACCATTCAGTATAGGAGAACTTTTAGCCCGCATTCGAGTTTCACTTCGCCATTCCCAGATAAACAGCAGTAACACGAGAATTAGTTCCGAGTTTCGAGTAGGAGATCTGGTGATAGACTGCGAAAACCGGAGTGTGAAAATTTCAAACCAATTTATTCACCTAACTCCAACCGAATACAAAATAATTGCTCTGCTTGTAAAAAATGCTGGGAAAGTCCTGACTCATCACTATATTCTGAAAAACATATGGGGACCATCCAGCGAAAACGAGTCGCAGTATTTGCGGGTATTTATGGCCAATCTCAGAAAAAAAATTGAAACCGACCCTGCTCAACCTAGATATTTAGTTACTGAAATCGGTGTCGGCTACCGCTTGCTGGACGAATAAAAGACGTACCAAATCTTAATACTTATTCCTTTTTCCCTTCCCATAGCGCCGAAATACCAATTCCTAAAACTCTCTCAAGGTCTTGGAATTCACCCGGTTTTTACCCTGTTCAGATTTTTACCCGGTATTTATTGACAAAGATTTTATTCCGGGTTAAATTATTCTTATGAAACATATGGATAAACCATCAACATATACCGCCTTTTGTGGAGCCACACGCATTGCAACAGGTTCCATTGAAGAGGTAATAAACGGAATCAAGACATCTACTATACCTGAAGAGGGCGGTTCACCTATCCTGGTTTTTGATAATCAAACGGGAAAGCAATTCGACCTGGACCTCCGGGGAACCACCGAGGAGATCCTCGAGCGTTTTCAGAGCACTCAAAAACGCCGAGGACGGGGGCGCCCAAAGATGGGTGTTGAGTGTAACGAGTTATGCCTGCTTCCCCGACATTGGGAATGGCTGTCAGCACAACCACGGAGTACCTCTGCTACCGTGCGGAGGCTTATCGATGCCGCAAGGAAGGAGGAAACTCCGGAGGACCGCATACGAGAACAAACCGATGCCGTTGGAAACTTCATGTGGTCCATGGCCGGCGATCAACCCGGTTTCGAAGAAGCAACCCGATCACTCTACCGGGGCGACCTGCAGGAGGTACGCAAGCAAATTGCACAGTGGCCTGTGGATGTAAAAAAACATATTGAAATGTTTCTTGCCCGAATCGAAACATAAAGCTTCAAGATTCCAGGACAAATCGCAGGCCGTACCCGGCGAGGGTAAGCGGGTCCTTCCGGTCCGAGAAACGTTCGCTGTTGCCGGTGTGATATAAGTCGAAAAAGAGTTCGATCAAGCCGGGGCTTGACCCGAACCGCAATCCTGTTTGAACAGTGAGGTCGGCCGAAAACCCGCCCTCACGGAGGTAGATAAAATCCGGCATGATGAGAAAAAAAGCGGAAAGCCAGTCCAAGGGTGTGGCTGCCGCAGCCTCGAAGGCGGTGTAAATGGTATAAAGGCCCCGAGGCTTCGGCAGATTTTCAGCCCCCCAGAAATCGTACAGGTCCGACCAGCCCAACCTGACAAGCCCATCCAGGGTCACATTCGGAAGAAACGACAAGCGATAATTCCGGATCCCGAAACCGGTACGGAGTATGTCCGCCGCAGGCTCATCAAGTCCGCTTCGGAGGGGATGGTAACTCCTTCGCCCATACTCCGCCAGGAATACAAACCGGGGTTTTCCTGGAAAGAGATCATAAGCAAAAACCAGCCCGTACTCGAATTGAAAGGCGTTCATGATCCAGGGAGCCGCTTCCGCACTGGGTTCGAATCCCTCGGTGACGGGACTGTTGAGCATAACGGCCGCATAATACAGGCTGCTGCGAAACCGGCCGAGATCGAGCAGATTGTGATGGAGGTAGTTCTCTATCTGGAAGCGGTTCATCTCGGTATTCCGGAAGACATTGGAACGCAACGCCGACTGGGCAAATCCGCTCTCCCCGATCGAAAAACCGTCTGGAGCCGGCGAAAGAACAACGGAAGCCGGCCGTTCCGCAAAGTCATAGGCCCCCACCGCCTGCAATGTCAGAAGAAGGAAACCTGCCGCGGCAGCCGGGCGGACATATCGTGAAAGGAACCCGCGTAGGTTCATACGGTAATTATACGCTTTTTTTATATATCCTGCACCTCCGTATCGACGGTGATGTCGAGCCTGGCGGCTTCTGTGAGGTAATAATCGACCTGATCGAAGCTGAGCATGTCCGACGAGATGAGTCCGGGATCGCTGATGATCTCGTTTACGAGCATCTTGGTGTACAGAGCCCCACCCTGTCCGGTTAGATAGGTTTCGGCGGTGAGGCCGGATTTTTCGAAGGCTTCCCGGCAAGTGGGAGCGTTGACGTAGCTTTCGACTTTGACTTTTCTCCCGTCTTTGGTACCGATTGCTTCGACGAGCATAGCACCTGTATCGGACTCGAGGCCCTCGTCGAGGATCTCTTTGATCTCGTCCTGGTATTTAGGGGCCGGGGGGGTGAGCTTGAGTACCAGGTCTCTAGGCACCACCTTGCAGCCGTTTACATCCATGGGCTCATTCGAAAGTATGCCCATTTGGTAGAGGGGTTCTGCGAAATCGATTCCATAGCCTCCGTATTTGAAGTAGATGTTCCTTGCCCCCCTGAAGTACTGTTCCGCGTTGATTCCCATGGTCACCGGTTCGTCGTGGGCATGTTCGACCAGGCGTATCTCATCAGGTATGCCCTTGAATCGTTTGTATATTGGGCGGCTGAAGGGCTCGGTGGGAATGATTCGGCCGTTTTCGTAGGCCCAGGCCGTTTCGGACATGTCGGCATATGCCACTTCGGGTGACCACCAGAAGGGGAGAAACCGCTTGGCGTTCACACCTTCATAGACAAACATGTTGATTGTCTCGCATGAATCGAGATAACGCATAGCATCACGGGCCACGACACAGATGAGACCGGGGGCCGAACCGGTGCTTATGACAGCGGTCCTGCCGATGGCTTTAAAACGTTCCGAGGTGTCGGAGAGCATCGTCTTGATTCCCTCCACCCAGTCTACATCGGGGGTATCGGCGGCGGCGAAATCCTGATAATCGCTCCCGGACAGAATGGCTGCTTCGATAACTATCCGCCCAAAGGCCATGGGCAGACCATTTACGATCAGATCGACATCCTCTGCAGCCTCGACAATGTTTTCTGTTTTTGCAGCATCGAGCTGCAGAGGCGTTCCCTTTTCGAGTGCCGAGGCGAGTTCGTTTGCGGCCCTGCTGTCGTAGTCGGCACAAATAATCCGGGAAACGGCATCCTCCTCGTCCATTCGTTTGGCGACAGTACTGCCCTGGGCGCCCACACCGAGAATCATAACATTTTTCATATATTCCTCCTCGCTGTATGGATTGTGCAACGAGTTTTTCCGGCGCGCAAGATTGTTTTGTTTGATTCAGAAGAAAAACAGGACAGCGTTAGATGGGTATTGAAAAAAAGCTGCCCGGCCGGGCAGCTTGATAATTATTCGCCTTTGACCTCGATCTTGCGGGGTTTTACTTCATCTTTCAGTTTGAGTTTCACTGTTAATACCCCGCGCTCGATCTGGGCTTCGATTTTTTCCCGGTCGATGCGCTGATCGAGGGTATAAGCGGCACGAAAATCCGCATCAGCTCTTTCATGAACAATGTAGCCTACATCCTCAGCATAGGGATTTCGGTGTCCTGTAATATTCAGCATATCCCCGTCTACATTGATTTCAAGATCATCCTTGCTTACTCCGGGCATCTCCAGGCGCAGGACTACTGCATCTTTTTCCTCGAAAATATTCCCTACCGGTCGAATAGAGCGTCGAGTTTCATCCTTTTTTGCTTGTTGATTTTGCTGGATATCTTTGGTTTCAGTTGCCATAGTATCCCTCCTTACATCACTTTATTTCTTGAGGCAGGCGGGGTAAAACCGCCGGCCCTGCTCGGTTTTGCACCGAGCCTATTTGACTTTTACCGAGATCTGCCTCGGCTTAGCATCTTCACGCTTGGGCAGAGTGATCGAAAGCACGCCGTCATTCATTGTTGCATCGATCTTATCGGCGTCTACACCCTGTGGAAGCGATAGCGTGCGTTGAAAACTGCCTTCCCAGCATTCACGGCGGTAGACCTTTCCTTGCTTGTCTTTTTCTTCTTCCTTATTCTTCTTTTCACCCTTTACCGTAAGCACATTGTCGGCTACCGAAACATCGATATCCTTCTGGTCGACACCAGGAAGATCTACACTGACAAGAAAGGCATCTTCATTCTCAACCACATCCATAGACGGTGAATATTCCCGATCAAAAATTCCGTCGGAGAAAAAATTGTGTTCAGGATCGAATAATTGATCTATCTCGCGTCGAATACGATCGAGTTCACCGACCGGATCCATTACCTCGTTTCTGTTTCTTCGTACCAAATTCATAGCTTCCTCCTTCAATTACCAGGCATTATTCTATTCGGTCAACGACCGTGTTTTCCTCTTTCACTAACTATATCGCATAAATCGTGCCAAAATGGTTATTTCCAATAATTACTTATATTACAAACAATTATTAACTGTGCTGCCGAAAATTGCCTGTTCAGGGGGGTCCTAATATGGGGTCAAAAAGATCCATACCCACCGGCTCACGAGCCATGATAGTGTGTCAAAAAAACACAGACCCTCAGTTCAGACTGGTTCGTTTTTGTGGCAAAAAGGGACTTACGCAATGCGAAATCGATAGTATATTTGAATTTTGAATGGAGGAATAAATGATTACGGAAGAAGGAAAGACACCCGGTACCCAGCTTAGCGATCGAATTCGAGGAATGCTATACGGATTGGCCATCGGCGATGCTCTTGGAAATACCAGCGAGTCCATGAGTCCATCACAACGGAAAGACCGTTTCGGAGAAATATCCGACTATCTTCCAAACCACCACAAGGGAGGGGAAACCCGCGGGTTTCCAAGCGATGACACCCAAATGGCATTCTGGACGCTGGAAAATATGCTCGAACATAGGGGGGTTGATCCCCTCTCTCTAGCAGAGACCTTTGCTGGTAATCAGATCTTTGGAATCGGTTCGACCGTACGTGCTTTTATTTCAGCATACAAAGCCGATCGGAACAAAGAAAGCAAAGACTGGCAGCGGTGGGGGAGACCCTCAGCCGGCAACGGTTCACTCATGCGTATTGCTCCACTTGCACTAACCGAATTCCTCTTCCCCGAACAAGACCTGGAAGAACAAACTCGGAGCGCAGCTTCACTTACTCACAACGACCCTGCCGCTAATGCTTCCTGTCTTGCTTTTGCCAGAATGTATTCCGAACTCATCGCAGTCGACCGGTCTTCCGGCGTAAAAGGAGAATGGTGGATCGACCGGTATGTAACAATCGCCTCCGAAGAAGAAGGAGATTCGTTATACGAAGCACGGGGCGGACAGTTCCAGCACTATCGAGGTCCGATATGGAAGTTCGTCGATGCTCACGTCCGGGAAGCACTAGCCCTCGGCCTCCCGATTCAGGAAGCCTGTAACAGCTGGTATTCCGGCGCGTATCTTCTGGAAACCGTCCCCAGCGTTCTCTATATACTAAGCCGGCACGGCGAGGACCCGAAAACAGCCCTCATCAGGGCAGTCAACGATACACGAGACAACGATACAATCGCAGCGATTGTCGGTGCGGCAGTCGGGGCGGCCTGTGGTCTCTCGGCCTTTCCTGAATCCTGGGTACACAATCTGAGCGGACAGGTCTACGGAAATGACGACGGAAAAGTACAGGAGCTTGTCGAAAAGACGGTTGATGCAGCAAATAAGAAAAGCGAAGACGGATAACAAAAGACAGCACAAAATACCGCTGTTTACTCCCGGTAGACGATCATACGAGACTGCATAGATTCAAGCATTTCTATTCCGCCGGTCAGAGCGGCACCGGCGAGCATTGCAGCACCACGAGCGGCCGCCTCCCCATCGATAGACCGGCGAAGGGGAACCGGAAATCGTTCCTGCAAAATAGTGCGGACAGCACCGCTTTTTTCCAGACTGTTTCCCGATATGGAAATATAGCTGTCGCTTTGTTCGAGGATACGCCGGTACTCTCCGAGCATTTCCGCAAGTTCATCAACGACCCCGGCTGCAATTCCCCAGTAAAGCCCGCCTAAGGTACAATTTTCCAGGCCGATATTGTGTATCGCCCCACGGACCTCAGGATCAGCCCGGGTGCCGGCAAAACGCGTGTCTACCACAAGGCGCTGCTCAGGCGCGGGTCGTTCGAGCCCCTCCAGCAGCTCGAAGGGCGCGGGCCGGCGGGAAATCACACTTCCCTCTGCTTCAAGGGTCATCGAAAGGCGGCCGGCAACCTCTGCTACCAGATTCGTGAGGAGCTCAAAAGACTTTCCTCCGCTCAAGCTCGCCCCGACCAACAGGTTTCTCTTTCCTGGAAAGGGCCTCCTCTCGAGAGCGCCTGACCGGGATTTTCCCTCTTCCTCGGGCTCGAGAAGGCTCACCTGTCCGCTCGTTCCAATAGTAAACAGGACCGCCCTCCCGGGGTCTCGTACCGAAGAGAGAAATCCCATCTGATTGTCCCCTTCCGGAACGAGGATCGGAATCCCGTCGGGTGTTTCAGAAAAAAAAGCGGCGGAAGAAGAAACAATCGGGGGTTCGACAGCTGATATTCTTCCCCACAGACCGGAATCGAACTCGCTTTTTTCAAGCGAAAAAAACCCCATGCTGTGAGCAAGGCTTGCCGCCACATGCGGCCGCGTCTCGGTAGAAAGGCGCAGCGCCACATAGTCGGCAGGTCCTGCGGCAGCCACCGCTCCGGCGGGAATACGGCCCAGCTTATTTAGTACATAAAGGGTACTCACCCCGTAGCCGGTCGGTTCGCAGGCACCGATTTCTGCCTGCATCCACTCCCGGTAACTTCCTGACTCATCTCCATCACCGGCTCCCACAGCAACCGGCCCGATTTCGGTGACCGGCCAATTTGCCCGGTTATCCAACCAGGTATAAGCAGGTCCCAGAGCCAGCCCGTCTTTATCCACCAAAACAATACCGTGCATCTGCCCGGTCACACCGATGGCCGCGATTTCCGGAAACTGCCGGCGAATTGAACAAAGCAATTCCTCGGCTATCTTTACCAGTTCTTCCGGTTCCTGAAGATTTGCCCCCGGACCATCGGGAGGAAGGCCGGCCTTATGAATCTTGTTCATTACTTCAAGATTCCGTCCGGTTACAGGATCAAGAACGACAGCCGAAATCGAGGTAGTCCCGATATCAAGACCAACAAGGGGTTTATTCATCATAACCACGTTTTAATCCCATCCATCCGAATATTCAACAACAACTTACTTGCAAAGAGTATTTGATCTCGTCCATAGTGAAGCGGTATGAATACAGTCATAGAAATCGAGCGTAAATTCCTGGTGAATTCACTGCCGCCTCTCACTGCTCCGGGAAAAGGCACAAAAATCCAGCAGGGCTACCTTTCTCAAAGTGAAGAAAGCGAAGTGCGCCTGCGCCGGGCAGGAAAAAAATGCACTCTCACGGTCAAACAAGGGAAAGGGCTCGAGCGGAAAGCACACACAACCAGGATATCCCAAAAACAATTCGAAACTCTGTGGCCCGCCGTCCTCCACAAAATAGAAAAACAGCGTCAAGTGCTCAAGCACGGTTCTTACCGAATAGAGATAGACGAGTTTTCCGGAGACCTGAAAGGCCTGATGCTCGCGGAGGTGGAATTTTCAGACCGCAAGACTGCCGATACCTTCGAGCCCCCTCCGTGGCTCGGCCCAGAAGTAACCGGAGATGAGCGATTCACAAACAGCAGTTTGGCAACCTACCGGCATCCTGATTCTCAGATCTCGACCGGGCCTCCTTTGTCATCCGGCACCGGTCTGCCGGTCTCCGAAGTCCCCCCCGAACCGGCTCCCCTTCCCGATGATATCGCCTCCGCTATGGAAGATGCCAAACACGCCGTCGGGGCGATCCCGATCGTTGGAAATAACGGCGACAGCAAGGTGGTGCTTATCACAACACGGAACAATAATCGCTGGATCTTTCCCAAGGGGAATCCCGAACCCGATATGGCCGACCCGGAAGTGGCCCTCATGGAGGCCGCAGAAGAGGCCGGAGTAAAAGGCGAGATCAACGGCTTACCGCAGGCGGTCTATTACTGGAAGGGATTCTCCCGCTACAAAATTGCCTATTATCCGATGAAGGTCTCTGAAATCCTAAAGAATTGGGACGAAAAGAAGCAGCGACAGAGAAAGGTGCTGTCCTTCGATGAAGCGGTGGAATTGGTGGAAAACCGCAGCCTCAAACAGGCACTGACCTTGCTGGAACAAAAATATACTGGTTCAAACCTTGTGTAAACATCCACTAAGGTCATAAATCTCCCGGTATTTTACACAACCTTTGAACCACTATCTAACGATTCTCCAAACCGATCTGTTCAATTGCTTCCCGTCTCCGTCCGTTTTCCGCCTTTCTGTAGTTCAGATAGTCCCGCCTCGTGATGATGCCGACGAGCCTGCCGTTTTCAACAATAGGAAGATGCCCGATATCAAGCTGAAAAAAGATATCCTCTATTTCCCGTATGGTGATTTCGTCTGAAGCATATTTCACCCTTTTGTTCATATATCCCTTTACCGGTGCATGCATCTGCCCACCTCGTCTCCCTTTCATGATGTCTCGAAGCGTCAACATACCCACCAGCGCCCCCTCATCGTCAACAACCGGCATACCCGTGTGGTCCGATTCCTCGAACCTTTTTGAAGCCTCGACAAGGCTCTGTTCCGAGTGGACGGTCAACACCGGCCTGCTCATCAGTTCTCCGGCCGTTACGGCAGGAGCGAGTATGTCATCGAGGTACTGCATAAACCGAACATAGGTCTCTCTGCCGTTTTCGTTTTTCACCGTAACCGATGCTGCTTTCGCGTGCCCTCCGCCTCCGAAATCAGACATGATCGTGCCGAGATCAATACTATCCCGGCTGTTCCGTCCGATGATGAGGGTTTTCAGGCTTTTGGGGAAATGAAAAAAGCCTAAATACATATCCTGATTCTCGACCTCGAAAACCTTTTCCACTACCGCTCCAATTCCTGTATTCTCTTCTTCGACTTCTGTATAACTGGTTATTATTCGATGCCCGTGAATGGTATGGTAATCAAGTTGGTTCACCAACTCGTGAAACAGGGTGAGCTGGTACCCCTGCGTCAAGCTTTTCAAAAAGGTTTTTACCAGTTCAAGAGAGGCTCCTGAACTCAAAAAGAATGAAGCCACTTGAAAATCTGTATCGGTAACATTCTCGTGGGTGAAGTTTCCCGTGTCGGCGTAAACACCGGTAAGCCCTATCGTGGCATCCTCTGGGTCGAGGGAAATCCCCTTCTCCATCAACAGTTTACCTAATAACGTGGCATTGGCGCCGTAGGCGCGGTTTTCGAGCCGGTAGTCGGAGAAGTCCTGGGGGGAGCCGGGATGATGGTCGTAAATATCCACCGAAAACTCGCTGTTCGCCGCCTGATCAAGCACTTCTCTGACCCGGCCGCGGCTCATACAATCGACAATCACCGCATGGTCGACCTGCTGCCCTTTCAGATCCTTCGGGTGAAGCAGGTTCAAATGATACTGATAGAGATTCAGCATCTTCCGTGCCACCGGGTTTACCAACCGGCTTTTTACCGCCTGGTAACCGGGATATAAATATTTCGCAAGAGCCATTGAGGCAATGCTGTCCAAGTCCATATTCGTATGCCCGGTTATGATTTTCATGGCCAAAGTCTAATCTCAATAAAGCGGCTTTTCCAGAAAAAAATGCTGTGATAAGCCGGCCGGGACAAACAGCAAACGAACGAGAGAAGCTCCCAGAGAATGCCGAAGGTTGCCGCCTGCAAGGGGAAGAAAAACCAGTCGCGTTAGAAAGCCTCCATCAGGGTGATATAGAGTCCGGATCCCTCAGGGCTTATTCCGTAATCGAGGCGGATATGGACTCTCCCCTCCCGATTTAGAGCAAAGCGAAGTCCTGCCCCTCCGGAATATTTCAATTCATGCCCGGATTCTCTCCACGCAAACAGTTCCGCAGGGCTCCTGGCGACATTCCCGGCTGCCGCAAAAATCGCTCCCTTCAACCTCCCATACACAGGGAATCGCAGTTCCATTTGCATGACCAGAGCATTTTCAGCGACATATCGAGCATAAGGGTACCCCCGCATTAGAAAGAGGCCTCCCAGCTCAGCCATTCGTGCAAGGGGAACATTCCCGAACGAGCACATTCCATATCCCCGCACCCCCAACACCAAGCCTCTCAAGGGAGAGACAAAACCCCGCAGATCAAACTCGTTTTGAATGAATCGATCTGCCGCCCCCCAAACCGGATCAAAATATAAGGATTGCACCTCCACAAGCATCCCCTGACTCGGATATCGCTGGTTATCCCGGCTGTCAAAACGGAATTGGAAGCCTACTCCCGGGTGGTGATTGATCAATCCCTGTTTTTCTACTTGATTTGCTATTGCTCCACCCTCGGTATAGCCGGTAAAACTCTCTCTACCGTATTCGAAGAGGGGACCACACCAGAAATTTTGACCGCCTCGGAAAAGAACGACGAGTGCGGATTCAAATCTTGCGGCCCTGTATTCCTCTACAACCGGATCGCCGCCCAATATCTCACGACTCGGCTGTTCGGAACCGATACCGTAAAACTTTGCCGGCGTGTCGAAATATGAAAGCTCCCCTTCTACGAGGGTTTTTCCGCCGGCCGGAGTTACCGACCAGGAGGAGGTTACCTCTCCCTGCTGTTTCATAGAATAGGTTCCGGAAAGCTGAAAAGAGGCTGCCTCGTTTCCACAGTCATCGGTGTAAAGGGCAACCAGCATACCACCGCCGGCCAGACCGGTATCGGAGGTATAAAAAGCAAAAGGAAGGGGAATAAGGTCCCAGCGACCATAACCGGATTGAGATGTTTTTTGCCTCTCTGCAGGTTCTTTGGAGTTATCAGCCCAGACGGACTGAATCGAAGCCTGCCCTATCCAGAAACACAGCATGAAAGAAATCAGAAATAAAAAGGTTCGGTAACCGCCTTGTGCGATCTTATTCACGATATTCTCCTTTTGAGTTGTTCGAAGCACCATAAGCGGGAGAATGCTCTTTTCACCTTTTCAGGTAAATCAGGATGATTCCGTAATTTTTTTGATTTTCCTACGGATTTTTCCTTATTTACCGGCGTGTATTTACCTGCGTCTGTGAAGCTTCCAAAGTGCGCATTGCTTTACCTTCAGCGAAAGAGTATGATGAAAATGATATGGACCAGCTGTGGCTCGTTTTAAGCCTGACAGGCCTCATTAGCGGTTTTGGTCTGTTGGTGGCCCTCCTCTTTCTGAAACGGCTTTCTCCCACAACTCTTCCGCCGGTGATCCTGATCGTTGTGGCCTTTTTGCTGATGGGGGTTTCCTCATTAAGCGGCGTATATCTGCGTATTCTTTCGGTGCCGCGGAGTATCCTGGTCTACCGGCTAATCAACGGTTTTGCCTGGGGATATGCGGTATTTGCCTCCCTCTATTATCTTCTTCTCGAGCAGCGGCATCAAAGACAGCTCAACTCTGCCAGCCAAACGGGTCCGCTGGAAGCCGACAAAGGGGGAACCCAGGCTTTTATTACCGCGATTCCTCTCGGCCTGCTCAGCTTTATTCTCTCATTTCTGGCTGCACATCCTGCAACAGAGGCAGGATTGTTCGGCCCGCTGCCGGAGGAACTGAAAACCTTCATCATCTCCTCGGTTGAGATTCTTGCCGGGCTGCTTGCCTTACTGGTGGGCATTACTTCAATACGGCGAAGCAAGCGGATGATCAGCAAGCCGTGGCGAGGCTTCCTGCGGGGCTTCGGCATAATTTTACTCCTTCTGATTCCGGCAAACCTTCTCGATTTCGGTATTAGCGTGGCCGTCCGGGAAACAGGCGGCACGATGTATGACGGCTTTGTGTTTGCCGCCGGTTATGCCGTAGCGAATCTTGTTCTTCTGGCGATATTGATCCGAAGCATTCGAATATCGGCGGGGCACGATACCTCTCTTGCCCTTCCTCAGCAGATGGCGGATACCTTCGGACTCACGAAAAGAGAACAGGAGATTATTGAAAATCTCCTCGAGGGGAAAACAGACCGGCAGATCGCCGAAGCCCTGTTCATTTCGCCGCGAACAGTGGACACCCACATGAGAAACATTTTCCGGAAATGCGGAGTATCCTCCAGGCTCCAGCTTTCCCGGTTGGTTTCCTCCTACAGCTCCCACAGCTCCTACGGAGAAATCCCCAGTTCAGAATAACCGGGAAAATACGGAAAACTCTCGATTCAACTCTCTCAACTGAACACGTACCCTGCTCAATACATTCTTACTGGTTCAAACCTTGTGGAAACGTAAAACCCACTAGGGAAAGGAGGGGTATATGTGCAGAGAAAAAACAACAACCAATACCACCAAAGGGGAAAACTCTTTATCCGGCTGCGATAATTCGACAGAACTTGTACGCCGCCTTTACCGGCCGCTGCCCTTTTTCGGCATCGACTTGATTCTGACGTGGGTCCCGCTCTGGCTCCTTGCAGCAGGAATCACTGCCGGGAGTGGCGGAAACATTTTACTGATCATCGCCGGGGGGAGCGCAACCCTTTCGGCAATCTACTTCGTTTACCTGACCGGGAACCGCGCCTTTATCCGGGATTTCTGGGTCCGCGCAGTCGATCCCACCCGAATCAGTGGGAGCTTCTGGATGATCATCCTTTTCAGTCAGGCAGCGATAAATCTGGCGGCAATAACTCTTTCAGTTTACTGGGGCGGTTCAGTCGATCAGTTCAACATTTCCAAAGATTTTCTCAACGCCCCGGTTGGTTTCATCCTGTTCATCCTTGTCTTCGGTCCCATCCCGGAAGAACTCGGCTGGCGGGGATACGGACTGGATGCGCTCCGCTCCAGAATGAATCTTTTGAAAGCAAGCTTGTTGTTGGGCATTGTCTGGGGTATCTGGCACCTTCCGATGGTTTTTATCGAAGGATCATTTCAAAACCAGTTACTCGATCACCCGGGCGCCCTTATCAGCTATTTCAGTGCCTTCTTCCCCGGAACTATTTTGATGAGCTGGATCTACTATCGGACCGGGCGCAGCACCCTATCGGCCATAATGTTTCATTTTGCAGGAAATTTCGCCGGCGAAATCTTTCACATCGCCTGGTCGACGCGAATAATAATGGCTGTTCTTTTTGCTGTATTTGCCGTGATCGTTCTTATAAAGGAATGGCCGATGTTCAGTCAGCGGGAGTTCTGGTTAGAATTCCCCGAAACCGGACGGAAGCGGGGGTCTGCCCCCGTGTTTACGAACGCACTCAAGAGCAGTCATTGACGCACTCTCAGCGGCCGCCCGGAGGCCGGTTTCTGTGCAGGATTTTCCCCCGGTAATATAGGCTGTAAGAAAAGAAGCAGCAAATGCATCCCCGGCTCCGGTCGAGTCGGGGCTGTCTATCACACGAGAGGAACCTACTCGCAACAGTCGGAAGCCGCCCTCATCCGTCTCATTTTTCCCGCCGTGCCCGCCGCCCGTACTAAGAGATTCGCGAAATCCGATCAAACACCCATGGGGACCGAGTTTTAAAACAACCAAGGGAATTTTTTCCCCCAATAGGCGCACCATATCTTCCGGATCGTTTCTACCGGTAAGAGAACGGCCCTCATCCAGATTCGGAAAGATGATGTCGCAGCCGGCTACCGCATCGAGGAAATCTACCGGTCCGAAATCTTCCAGCAGTGCATACGAAGAGGGATCGATCGAAATAGAAATTCCCCGCTCGGAGGCAAAGGCAATGGCTTTTTCAGCCGTTTCGACCAGCGTCCAGCTTCCAAACAGGGAATACCCGGTCAAATGCAAATGGGAACTCTTTTTCAGAATATCGAGGGGTATATCTTCGAAACGAAAATCCAAATTTACACCCCGATCGGTAATCATCGTCCTCTCGCCTCGACCGTCGACAAGAACAAGTATTTTTCCACTCTTCTTGAGGGGATCAACGGCAAAGGATGTCTCTACCCCCCAGCGGTCAAGGTCTCCCTGAAGATAGGAACCGGGGACATCACTGCCCACCTTCCCGGCAAAATGGACTTTCGAGCCGGCCCACGAAGCCCAGGAGGCAAAGTTTGCAGCAGAACCTCCACCCTGGAAATCAATACTGCCCGGACTGTCGCTCCCGTACATGATCGGCTCGGAAGCATGCACCAGCATATCGAGGATAATATCACCGTATACAAAAATCATAGATTAACTCTCGTTCTTCAGGAGCCGGATTTTCATGTGGAAGAAAAGGCTGTAGCTACCCGGCAGCCGAGTTCGAGATTGTTCTTGATCAGGGCGATATTCGTCTCGACACTCTTCCCCTCTGTCTCTTCCTTGAGCCGGCTGAGCAGGTACGGAGTTACATGCTTCCCGTTAACACCTTCCCTTGTCGCCTCATCGACCAGGCGATCGAGGATCCGGTTGTACTCTGAAGCATCCAGTTCGTATACCTCCGGTACCGGTGTCGTTAAAAGAACACCACCGTTAATGTCCAGCTGGTTCTTCACGTCCATCATTCGAACGATATCCTCCGGTTCATCTACCCGGTGATCCACAGGAAGACCGCTGTCCCGCAGGTAAAAAGCGGGGAATCCGTCATACCGGTACCCCAAAACCGGGACCCCGAGAGTTTCCAACCGTTCACGGGTCTTGGGAAGGTCCAGTACCGACTTTGCTCCCGCACTGACCACTACCACATTGTAGCGAGCCAAAGCTTCGAGATCCGCTGAAATATCAAAAGTCGTCTCACCGTTCCGGTGAACTCCGCCGATACCGCCGGTAACAAAGACCCTGATCCCCACCATGTCGGCAATCTGCATAGTAGTAGCTACTGTAGTCCCCCCGCTGAGTCCTTTGGCGAGAAGCACCGGCATATCCCTGAGGCTTGCTTTGAGAATATTTTTATCGGTAGCAATAAACTCGAGTTCATCCCGGCTCAGACCGACCTCGATTTTCCCGTCGATTACCGCCACCGTCGCAGGAACCACTCCCGCTTCCCTGGTCTGTTGTTCCAGATCACCGGCAAGTTCAAGATTCTCAGGATAGGGAAAACCATGAGCAATCAGGGTTGACTCCAGTGCCACAACCGGTTTACCCAGTTCGAGAGCCTCCAATATTTCCGTTTTTATATGAAGATAGGAATTCATCAGCAATACTCCTTTTCTTGGCTATGCGTTTTACGGAAACAATCTATTACTGGTTCAAACCTTGTGGAAAACCCATTCAGGGTACTGAAAACTCTCTTCCTTCCACACCAAAAGGCGCCCAACAGTTGATTTACACAAGGTTTGAACCACCTATCAAAAGATAGCCTCAGCCGCTGCTTTTTGCAACAGATAGGCTGCTCCAGTCCGGTAATCCCATGCTACAATCAAACCCTATTATGACAGGAAGGATTCAAAGCTTCCCGCCCCTCATCGGCTCGACTCCGACGGTTCTTATCCTCGGAAGTATGCCCGGAAAACTGTCACTAGAGCTCGGGCAGTACTACGGCCATCCGAGGAACCACTTCTGGAGAATAATCTTCACCCTTCTCCGGCGGCAAACACCTCATGACTATCAGGAAAAGACGCAGGAGCTGAAAAATGCCGGCATCGCTCTCTGGGATGTCATAGCCGACTGCCGCAGAGACGGAAGCCTCGACCAGGCAATCAGGGAAGAACGCTACAACGATGTATGGTCTCTTGTTCTCGACCACCCCTCCCTGCAGCTTATTGCCTTCAACGGCACTATGGCTGAGCGAGGGTTCTACCGGGGAGTAAAAAGCCTTCACGGCATTGATATTGGTAAATCAAAACCGAAGCAAAAAGGAAAGCCCCTTGTCACCGGCCCAAAGGGAAAAACAGAAGGAATGATCCCCGGCTGCAGGATGATACGCCTTCCCTCAACAAGTCCAGTACCAACCAGATACTACAAAAACTATGAGTCAAAAATAGAGGCCTGGCGGGTCATAGAACCCTGCCTTGCCTGAGGAATTTATCGGCTTCTATTGTCGCATGCAGGTTTCCCGCTTATCATACCAGACATGAATAATTCGCAGGATCAAAGCCTCGCAGGTATTCCCATTTGGCAAGTCGACGCCTTTGCTTGTTACGAGGAGGAGGCAGACCGTCTCCTTCCCTTTTCCGGAAACCCGGCAGCAGTAATCATCACCGAGAGCCCCCTGCATCCGGAAGACATGCAGAATATTGCAGCGGAAAACAATCTCTCGGAAACCGCGTTTCTCGTACCCGGTTCACCCATCCCCACTGATGACTCGAACACTGCCCGAGTTCACAAGCCGGATACCGACACCTTCGCCCTGCCCGCACCGGATTTCTCTATCCGGTGGTTTACCCCGACAACCGAAGTCGATCTCTGCGGTCATGCAACCCTGGCATCAGCCCACGTCCTCTTCAATCACCGCGGATGGACCGGCGAGAGAATCGTTCTCTCTTCCCGAAGCGGACTGCTCACCGTTCGACAAAGAGGGAAAAACCTAGTCCTGGACTTCCCCTCGGACCCTCCAGAAGCAATCGAAACCCCGCCGGATCTTTCAGCCGGTCTGGGAAAACAACCGGTGCAGGTACTCCGCGGGAAGGAAGATTTCCTGGCAGTATTCGAAGATCAAGAGGAGATAACAAGACTCGATCCCGACATGGACCTCATCTCCGCCCTCCCGTCGCGGGGAATAATCTGTACGGCACCGGCTGCCGCACAAAAGAACATCCCCACCGAATACCCGAAAAACTCCGAAACTCCAGCCGGCCCCCGGACCGACTTTGTTTCCCGTTACTTCGCCCCCCAGGCAGGAATCCCCGAAGATCCCGTGACCGGCTCGGCCCATACGGTACTGACGCCGTACTGGTCCCGGCGGCTCGGAAAAACCGAACTGATCGCCCGTCAGCTCTCGCGCCGGGGAGGCATGCTCATATGCCGGGAGCGAACCGACCGGACTGAAATTTCCGGCTTAGCCATAACGTATCTGGCCGGGGAGATCCACTGGTAAGAGGCTGAACCCATGAAAGGCAGAGCCGAGGTTTTCGTTTTTACAGCTGTTTTTTTCGTCTCCCTCTCGGCCATCCTGATTCGCCTCTCCCATGCAGAACCGATTCTTATCGCCTTTTACCGCATGGCCTTTTCCACGCTCCTCATGCTCCCCCTGCTTGGGGCACCCGGCACCAGGGGAAACACCCGCAGAAAAGACATCTTTCGCGGGCTGAGCGGGCGGGACTGGATCCTTTGCACGCTCAGCGGGGTCTTTCTTGCCCTCCACTTCTGGTCGTGGGTAACCTCTCTCTTTCACACCACCGTGGCAGAAGCAACCGTCCTGGTTAATATTCACCCCGTTCTGGTCATGGCAGGAGGGATTCTTATCCTGAAGGAAACGATCACCCGTCGGGCCCTCCTGTATATGCTGATCGCATTCGGGGGAAGTATCCTTTTGGCCCTCTCCGGCGCAGGAAACCCCTCCGGCGGGCAAGAGTCCCACTTGCTGGGAAACAGTCTCGCCGTTACAGGAGCCGCCGCCGTTTCCGGCTACATGCTCATCGGACGGCTCCTTAGAAGCCGGATCTCTACCTACACCTACACCGTTATCGTCTACAGCGTGAGTGCCGCCTGCCTTCTCGGTCTTGCCGTGCTGAGCGGCTCATTTCCTGCAGACCTGCCGGCCAGGGAATACCTGATCTTCCTTCTGCTTGCCGTCTTTCCCACCCTCCTCGGACACAGTGTATTCAACTGGTCCCTCCGCTACCTTCGAGCCTCCTACGTCTCCACCGCCGTTTTAGGAGAACCCGTTTTCGCAGGAATCATCGCCGTTTTTCTCTTCGACGAAATCCCCGGGCCCTTCGCCCTGGCAGGAGCGGCGATCGTACTAATCGCGATCTCTCTCTTCAACCGGGAATCAAAAAAACTGCGGTAACAGGCACACCAGGCCCGCTCTTTCCCGCTGGCCGAAACTCTATTACAATAAAACAGTCAGGAGGTCTTCATGGAATTACCGGATATTTACAACGAACCCGCAGGACAAATCAGCACAAAGATCGTATCCACTATCGGTCCGTCATCCAGAAACCTCCGGACCATCAGCAGCCTCATCGCAGACGGTACCAACGTTTTCCGTTTGAACTTCTCTCACGGCAGCGCCGACGATCATCAAACATCCGTCGACCTCATCCGGGAAGCAGCGGCAGAGCAGAATGCAACCGTGGCAATCTTTCAGGACCTGCAGGGCCCGAAAATCCGGCTCGGAACCATTCAGGGCGGCGAGGCCTACCTGGAGACCGGTTCATCCTTTACCATAACCACCGAAGCCTGCGAAGGCGATCAAAACAGGGCATCGATCGACTATCCGGTTCTTCACCAAGAAACAAAGCCCGGCAATAAAATCCTCATCGACGACGGACTGGTAGCCCTCTCGGTCGAATCGGTGGAAAGAAGAAACATCCATACCCGGGTAGAATCGGGAGGGACCATTAAATCCCGAAAGGGAGTCAACCTTCCCCATATCACCCTCCGGGGAATAACCAGCTTCACCGAGAAAGACCAGAACGATCTCGCCTTCGCATTCGAAAACAACCTCGAGTTCGTCGCTCTCTCCTTTGTGCGGTCCGCTCAGGATGTTCTCAGCCTGAAAGACCACATGCTCAGGAGCTTCGGTCGTACCATCCCCATCATCGCAAAGATAGAAAAACCCGAAGCCCTCCAAGACATCACCCGAATCATAAACAACTCAGAGGCAATCATGGTCGCCCGAGGTGATCTGGGGGTAGAAACATCAACCGAAGAAGTACCGGTAATCCAGAAGAACATCATCCGAGCCTGCAACCTCGGGGGGATCCCCGTCATCACAGCAACCCAGATGCTCGAATCCATGATCACCAACTCCCGCCCCACCCGTGCGGAAGCAGGCGATGTGGCCAATGCAATCCTCGACGGTACAAGCGCCGTTATGCTCAGTGGAGAAACCGCAGCAGGGGCATATCCGGTCGAATCGGTCCGAACTATCCGTCGGATTATCGCCTACACTGAAAACAGCTCCCATTTCCGGAGAGTGCTCGCCAATCGCCGCTACCTCGAAGGAGAAGGAGAACCCCCTGCAGGCCCACAGACACCACCCGCAGGCACACAGAGGCAGCCTCTCACCCCTGGAACTCAGACCCCCACTACAGGCACCCAGGGAATCCCCGCCGGAATAGCCGAGGACGTTCCGGAAGCCGTCGGCATGGCCGCGAGGGACCTCGCCTTGCAGCTTCATGCCCGCTACATCGTCTGCTTCACCCACTCCGGAGGGACGGCACGGCTGGTATCCAAGTACCGCCCTACTATCCCTATCGCCGCCTTGAGCCCGGTACCCGAAACCACTCGCCGTCTTGCCCTCTCCTGGGGCGTATTCCCGGTCCTTTGCGACGAACTCTCCTCGGTGGACGAACTCTTCGACCGTGCCACCGAATCCATGCAGCAGCGCCCCGACACAAAACCCGGCGACTTCATCATCGTGACCGCCGGCGCCCCCGTCGGCAGCCCAGGGAAAACAAATATGATCAAAGTCCTCCAGTTATAGACCGGCACCGCCCGCGTTCCCGGCACCGCCTCGCGCCCCCCGGCCCTCGGGGTTCCCG